>JAFQME010000008.1 GCA_017421025.1 Oscillospiraceae bacterium | reverse complement strand
TTGACAAAATCTTTTTCAGAAGAGTAGTTTTTTTAATTATAACACATACAAAAGCAAAATGACAGGGGCAAAATGCCCCTGTCAAATCATTTATCCTGCCGCATCCAACATATTCTCTATGAAGATGCCATACCCTCGTGTTGGATCATTCACCAGCACGTGAGTGACAGCACCCACTAACTTTCCATCCTGAATGATCGGACTGCCGCTCATTCCTTGCACGATACCGCCGGTTTGGGCGAGGAGTTCCGGGTCGGTGATTTTTATCATCATGGATTTTCCGTTTTCTTCATTTTTCGCAAAAACTTGGGTAATCTCGATTTGGTACTTTCGTACATCATTTCCTTGGATATTGCTTAAAATAGTTGCAGGGCCGACTTTTATTTCGTTTTTCTCGGCAACCGGGATGGCGACTCCACTTAGGAAATCCACATTTTCGGTGAACCTGCCGAAGATGCCGTGTTCGGTATTGGAATTGAGCACGCCGCAATCATGCTTCAAGTCATAGTCGCCGACCAGTTCGCCCGGCGTACCGACCTCGCCTTTTCGTACTTCACGGACTTGGGACTGCATCACGCTTCCGCTTTTCATCGGAATGAGGCCGTTGGTATCGGTATCGCAGATGCCGTGACCGAGTGCGCCGAAGGCACCGGTTTCCGGGTCATAATACGTGACTGTTCCGATGCCTGCCATACTGTCTCGCACCCAAAGTCCAATTCGATATGCTCCGGTTTCATCACAAATCGGGGTGACGGAAACCATCTCTTCTTTGCCGGCTCGCCGCACAGTGAGGGTGACAGGGTCGCCGCTTTTGATTGCGGCTTGGAGTTCTTCATTGGTACGCACCGGTATCTCTCCCACACGCATTACCACATCGCCCGGTTGGATTCCAGCGTCTTTTGCCGGGGCATTTTGACCGTTTTCGGTGTTGATTGGGACACATCGTACCACCATGACTCCGTCGCAAAAAATCTTAATCCCTGTGGTATGCCCGATCGGAACAAGGTCTTTTGCGAATGCGGGAACCGCCAGCATTGCAAGAATTAAAATCCATAAAAATAATTTTTTTGCCATGCGTTCACTCCTTTCTGTCATGACTTCTTTAGGATGTGTCTCAAGGTGCAAAATACCCGTGGGAAAACCACAGTACAATGGAAAAAATTACATCAAAAAACAGCAGTCGGTTGACTGCTGTTTTTTTTGTTGCTCTTATTCGCCCATACCTGAAGCAATATTATCTACTTCTTGCATGCTATTGAAGACCTCGCTCCATCTGTCCAAATATTCACTATATTTGTTAGTAATCTCGATTCTAAAGTCAAGGTCTACGTCGAGGTCCGGGTGTACAAAGACCTCCGAGAACTTATTATATTTTTCAAGCCAAGTAGCGCTCTCTTCCATAACACGTTCGTATTCTGCCTCAAAATCCGCATTGGACGGATCTTTCTGCTTGTAATTGGTGACTGCAACTTTATAGTCATCTTTGATCCAGGCCTCAAATTCATTCAAGAACGGTTCCCATTCTTTCCAAGCCTCCTCCCACTTTGCGAACAACTCCACAACTTCTGCGGGATACTCGGTATTCTCTGCAGTTGTTTCGGTGGTGGTTTCAACCGGTGCGGTGTCTTCTGCTTCGGTTGTCGGCTGATTTCCGCAAGCGCAGAGTGCGAACATCATGGCAGCAAGGAGCAACATTGCTAAAAACTTTTTCATAGGTACAATCCCCTTTTCTTATTTTTTGGATCGGTAAATTCTTTTCCGTCCATAGATTTCATTTTAGCGAATTTTTCGCTAAAAGTCAATAGCGAATTTCTTTCTAAATATAATAGTGATGAGGAGTGTGATGAATGTGCCGTATTACAAACGAATCCGTGATTTGCGTGAAGATCGGGATTTGACACAGACACAAATGGGAGAGATTCTCTCCTGCAGCCAGCGTGTATACAGCAATTACGAGCGTGGTGATATTGACATTCCCACACAAACACTCATCAAGCTTGCGGATTTCCATCAAGTTTCGGTGGATTATCTTTTGGAACGGACGGAAAATCCAAAGACGAATGATTGAGTTTAGCTGTGTTCCGAACAGTATCCCCCGTCATATGTGCGGTTGTAGCAGCCGTCCATCTTGCATTTGGGGAGAAACACTTCTACACCATGGTAGCTACATTTGTCTGAACTCTCATTCTGTATGTAGCGATAGCAATCCTTTTCGGTGCAGTATCTGTACGCCGGGCGGCAGACACCGTCGCAAACAAATCCGTCAAAGGATGAGGGCAATTCGGTTCCCTTTTTGTCGATCAAAGTAAATCTTTTCTCGTCTGTCACGACGATTGCATACCCGTCATCATAGTAGGAAAGCACTTCGCCGTACATATGCTTCCATTTTCCGTGTTTGTCAATGAATCCGCACTGTCCATTCATCTTGGCACGTGCAAATCCACAGGAAAACTCCTCTGCCTCGTCAAACTGCGGCGAGATGACATACTCGCCTTTTCGGTTGATATAGCCGTATTTTCCGTCGACTTCTACGCAGGCAAGACCTTCTGAAAAATAATCTGCCCAATCAAACTGAGGTGTAATGACATACTCACCTTTGATATTGATGTAGCCGTATTTGCCTTCGACTTTTACCCATGCGAGACCCTGGGAAAAATCCCCGGACATTTCAAATTGCGGAGAGATGACATAATCTCCTGTTTTGTTGATATAGCCGCTTCTGCCATTGAGCCACACAAGTGCAAGCCCCTCAGAAAACATTCGGGCAGACTCAAAGCGCTGAGAGATCATCTGTTCCCCATTTTTGTTGATATAACTATATCTGCCGGCAACTTTTACCAAGGCAACCCCGTTTTCGAATGTAACTGGACTTTCAAACTGAGGTTGGATTACGACCAATCCTTTTTCGTTGATGCAGCCGTATTTCCCGCCAATTTTCACACATGCAAGACCATCCGAAAAGTCTCCCGCATCTTCATATTGCAACGGAATGACATACTCGCCTTTTCGATTGATATAACCGTATTCTCCGCCTTTTTTTACGCACACCAGGTCTTCTGCACAACTTCCAATCCAGTCAAACTGCGGCGGAATGACATATTCTCCACGGATGTTGATGCAGGCGTATTGATCGTCAACTTCTACTCGTGCAACTCCACCCTCGAAATCATATGCTGTTTCAAACTGCGGGGGAATGATATAAACACCGTTTTTATTGATATAGCCATACAAGTCCCCTTGCTTGGCACAGGCGAGCCCAACGCCGCCGAAGAGATAACTCCCATCGTTATCGAAATTTTTTTGCAGCAAGAACTCTCCTCCGAAAAAGAATGCTGCAATTACCACAAAAAGAATCAGTACGGCAAGCACCGCAATCAAAACTTTCTTCATAAAAAAAACCTTTCTTTTTTCTTTCATTTTAGCGAATTTTTCGCTAAATGTCAATCGAATAAAACAGCAGTCGGTTGACTGCTGTTTTGATGTTTTAGAGGTTGCCCATGAGGATTGCCATGACGGCTTTCTGAGCATGGAGGCGGTTTTCCGCTTCGTCGAAGATTTCGTTTGCGTGTGCTTCAAAGACTTCGGCGGTGATTTCCTCGCCACGGTGTGCGGGCAGACAATGCTGCACCATGCAGTTTTTCTTTGCGGCTTTGAGGAGTTCCTCATTCACCTGATAGCCGGTGAATACTTTGCGGCGTTCTTCCGCTTCCCCTTCCTGACCCATGCTTGCCCAGACATCGGTGAAGATGACATCGGCATCACGTGCGGCTTCGAAGATGTCTTCAGTCCAGGTAAAGGGTTTGCCTTCTGCATAGGAAAGGACACTTGCGTCCGGCTTGTATGCCTTCGGAGTGGCGACTGCGACTTCCATATCTGCAAGCAGGCCGCCCACGATAAGGGAGTTTGCCATGTTATTGCCATCGCCGATATAGCACATTTTGAGACCCTCGAGGGTGCTGAGGTGCTCACGAATGGTCATCAGGTCTGCCAGCACCTGACAGGGATGGCAGAAGTCGGTAAGACCGTTGATGATCGGAATGGTGGCATAATCTGCGAGTGTTTCCACCATCTCCTGCGAGAAGGTACGGATCATGATACCGTCAAGATAACGGGAGAGGACACGTGCGGTGTCTTCAATCGGCTCACCACGACCCATTTGGAGGTCATTACCCGAGAGGAAGAGACCGTGACCGCCGAGCTGGGCGATGCCCACTTCAAAAGAGACACGGGTACGGGTGGAAGATTTTTCAAAAATCATACCAAGGGTTTTGCCCTTGAGGATGGGGTGCGCAATTCCGTGCTTCTGATCGTATTTGAGCTGATCCGCAACATCCAGGATATGAAGGAGCTCTGCCTTGGACAGGTCCATCAGTTTCAGCAAATCTTTTTTCATATTCAACCTCCGCATAAAACGCTTTTTAAGATCGCAAGTCCACGATCCATTTCTTCATAGGTGATATTGAGCGGCGGGAGGAGACGGACAGCGTCTTTCCCTGCCGTGATGCACAAAAGCCCTGCCTCGATGAGGCTTGCGACTTTGGCTTTGTGGGTTCCTTCTTCCACTGCGATGCCAATCATGAGCCCCAGACCACGGGTGGAAAAGCCCATTTCCTCGATTTTGGAGCGCAGGTATGCGCCCTTTTCGTTGACTTTAGAGAGTACGCCGTCCTCAAGCACATCGAGAACTGCATTGGCTGCAGCGGTACAGATCGGGTTTGCACCGAAGGTGGTGGCATGGGTGCCGGGGCTGAGCACTTCCGAGCAAGTCTTTGCCGCAAGCACTGCACCGAGCGGAAGCCCGCCGCCGATGCCTTTTGCGGTGGATACCACATCGGGCGAGATGCCATAGTGCTGAAATGCGAAGAAGGTGCCGCAACGACCGATGCCGGTCTGCACCTCGTCGATGACCAGAAGCAGATCCTTTTCACGGCAGAGTGCTTCCACCTGCTTGACAAACGAAACATCGAGCGGCAACACACCGCCCTCGCCCTGGACAAGCTCCATCATGATGGCACAGGTGTTTTCGTCTACCGCATTTTTGACCGAGTCGAAGTCATTGGCGATTGCGTGAACAAAGCCCTCGGTGAACGGGTAGAAATACTGGTGGAACACATCCTGACCGGTTGCCGCAAGGGTGGTTACGGTGCGGCCATGGAAGGAGTTTTGCAGGGTCACGATTTTGGTACGCTCGGTACCGTAACGGTCTGTACTGTATTTTCTGGCGAGTTTGATTGCGCCTTCGTTGCTCTCTGCACCCGAGTTGGAAAAGAAGACTTTGTCCATCCCGCTCAAGGCGCACAGACGCTGTGCAAGACGGGTGGACGGCTCGGTATAGAAGAGGTTGGAGGTGTGCGCAAGCGTTGCCGCCTGGTTGGATACCGCTTCCACGAATTTGGGATGGGCGGTACCGATACTGAGCACGCCGATGCCGGAGGCGAAGTCGATATATTCCTTCCCTTCCGGGGAGACAAGGGTCGCACCTTTGCCGCTTTGGATGGCGACCGGATAGCGACCGTAGGTTTTCATGACATGAGCGTCATGAAGAGAAATCATTTCATTGGAAGTCACAGAAACATCCCCTCTCCATGGACCACGGTGCCGATACCCTTATCGGAGAGCATTTCCATCAGGATGGAATGCGGGACACGGCCGTCCAGAATATTTGCCTGCGACACGCCCATACGCACCGCTTCCACACAGCAAGCGAGTTTGGGGATCATGCCGCCCGAGATGATGCCGTCACGGATGAGTTTGGGAACATCGCTGACATTGACATCCGGGATGAGGGTGGATTCGTCTTTCGGATCTTGCAGAATACCGCACACATCGGTGAGCAGGATGAGTTTCTTGGCACCGAGGGCACTTGCGAGCTTTGCCGCCGCAGTATCTGCGTTGATGTTATAGCTTTGGGTGTCGTTTAAGCCTTGTGCCACGGTGGAAACCACCGGGATATAACCGTTTTTGAGCGCATCGATGACCGGCTTGGTGGAGACTTCTTCAATCTCACCCACCAGTCCGTAGGTGCCGCCGTCGAGTTCTTTGGCACGGAACAGACCGCCGTCAATACCGCACAGACCGATGGCAGAGCCGCCCGCACGGTTTAAGATGGAGACCAGTTCTTTATTGACTTTTCCGCACAGCACCATCTGCACGATTTCCATGGTCTCCTCATCGGTGTAGCGCAGGCCGTTGACAAATTTGCCTTCTTTGCCCACACGCTTGAGCATATCGCTGATTTCCGGGCCGCCGCCATGGACCACGACCACATGGATGCCAACAAGCGAGAGCAGGACGATATCGTCAATGACTGCTTTCTTTAAGTCTTCGTTAATCATGGCGTTGCCGCCGTATTTGATGACGACGGTTTCGCCGTTGTATTTTTTGATGTACGGCAGGGCTTCGACTAAGATTTGCGCCCGATCCGCATGATTGTAATTCATAACAGCCTCCCGATTACGTACGGTAATCCCCGTTGATTTTTACATAGTCATAAGTGAGGTCACAGCCCCAAGCGGTTGCCTCGCCATCGCCTGCACGTAGGTAGGCACGGATTTCGACCTCGTCCTCCGAGAGGATTTTCTTGGCAAGGTCCTCATCAAAGACAAGGCCTGCACCGTTTTCACAAACGGTGATCTTTCCGGCTTTGGAAACAAAGGAAACGGTGACTTCTTCGGGGTCAAATTCCACGCCCGAATAGCCCATGGCACACAGCACTCTGCCCCAGTTTGCGTCTGCACCGAACATGGCGGCTTTCACAAGCGAGGAGCAAATGACGGATTTCGCCAAGACCACTGCATCTTCTTCGTTTTTTGCACCCGAGACACGGCAGGTGACCATGCGGGTGGCACCTTCGCCGTCACGTGCGATTGAGCGAGCGAGGAAGCAGCACACTGCAAACAGCATTTCCGCAAAGACTTCGTAGCCTTCGCCGCCGAATACGATTTCCGGATTTTCTGCCATGCCGTTTGCCAGCACGACCGCCATGTCGTTGGTGGAGGTGTCTCCGTCCACGCTCACACGGTTGAAGCTCTTTGTGACCGCCGAGGAGAGCGCTGCCTGAAGCGCTGCTGCGGTGATATTGGCATCGGTGGTGATGAATGCGAGCATGGTGCCCATATTCGGATGGATCATGCCGCTGCCCTTTGCGATACCGCCGATTTTGACTTCTTTTCCGCCGATGGTGGCAGAGAAAGAACACTCTTTCTTCACCGTGTCGGTGGTGAGGATTGCGTTTGCCGCACGGTCGCCGCCGTCGTAAGACAAATCCCCGACGAGTGCGGGCATTGCGGTTTCAATGACATGGACCGGGAGTTCTTCCCCGATCACGCCGGTGGAGGTGCAGACCACGTCCATCGGGTCGATCTTCAGAGCGGATGCGGTTGCTTTGCACATCCGGATTGCATTTTCTTTGCCGTTGGGCGCACACGCATTGGCGTTGCCCGAATTGCAGATGATGGCACGGGCACGCCCGTCTTTGAGATGCTCACGGGAGACATAGACCGGGGCTGCCTTGACACGGTTTCTGGTATAGCAGGCTGCCGCCGAGCAGTCACGGTCACTCACGATGAGTGCAAGGTCTGCTTTTTCACGGTTTTTGCGGATTCCGCAATGGATGCCCGCAGCACGGAAGCCTTTTGCGGCACAAACGCCGCCTTGAATTTCTTTCATGGTGATATCCTCCTAAAAAGCGGGAGCGACCAAGTCCAAACCTGTGGTTTCGGGGAGCCCGAACACGATGTTCATGTTCTGAACTGCCTGCCCTGCCGCACCTTTTACCATATTGTCGATCGCAGACACGATGATGAGGCGTCCTGCGTGTTCATCACGGTGGAGTGAGATGTGGCAACGGTTGGTCATCGCAACGTTTTTGAGGTTTGCCGCCTGACCCAAGGGGAGCACGGTGACAAACGGTTCGTTTTCATAGAATTTGGTGTAAGCGGCATGGACGGTTTGGAGGTCCGCTGTGCTGCTTGTGTAGATGGTGGAGATAATGCCGCGCTTTAAGGGCAAGAGATGCGGCACGAAGGTGACGGTGACCTCTTCCCCTGCGAGTTTAGAAAGACCCTGCTCGATTTCAGGGGTATGGCGATGTGCCGCTACTTTGTACGGCGCAAAGCCTTCGTCCAGGTCGCAGAAATGGGTGGTTTGGGAAAGGCCTCGACCCGCACCGGTTGCACCGGATTTGGAATCAATCACGATGCCTGCGGGATCGCAGAGTGCGTTTTTCAGCGCAGGTGCGAGACCGAGTTGGATGGAGGTCGGGTAGCAGCCCGGGTTTGCAATCAGGCGAGCGCCTTTGATTTGGTCACGCCAGAGTTCACACAAACCGTAGACCGCAATTTGATGGAGTTCGGGGTGTTCAAACCGTGCCCCGTACCAGGTTTCATATGCGTCTTCGTTTTCCAAACGGAAGTCCGCACCGAAGTCGATAAAGACTTTTCCTGCGTCCATGCAGGCTTTTGCGAGGGGCTGGGAAAGGCCGTGCGGAAGTGCTGCAAAGACCACGTCGGAGGCTGCAATCACTTCGTCCTGACTCACCAGCACATCGTCGCAAGTATCGATGAGCGAGGGATAAACCTCGGAGATTTTCTTTCCTTCAAAAGAGACCGAACTGATTTTGGAAAGTTCTGCTTTCGGATGTCCTAAAATCAGACGGATGAGTTCCACACCGCCGTAACCGGTGGCGCCCACAATGCCGACTTTGATCATTTGCTTTCCTCCTCATGGTCTTTGATGAATGTTTCCAAAAGTGCGATCTGACGGAGGACTTCACTCTCTGCGGGTCCGCCGAGAGAAGTTCTTCCGTTGACGCAGTTTTCTAAATTGAGAGCGGTGTAGACATCTTCGTCAAACACATCGCATTTTGCCTTGTAATCGGAAAGCGGCAGTTCCTCCAGCCCGATGCCCTTTTCGATGCAAGCGGCAACAAGCTGTCCCACCACGGTATATGCATCACGGAACGGCAGACCTTTTTTGACCAGATAGTCTGCACAGTCGGTTGCATTGATGAAGCCGCGGGAAGCGGCATTGCGCAGATTCTGCGGCTTTAAGCGCATGGTTTCCAGCATGGGTGCAAAGACATCCAGGCACATTTTGACGGTATCCACCGCATCGAATACCGATTCTTTATCCTCCTGCATATCCTTGTTGTATGCAAGGGGCAGACCTTTCATCACGGTGAGCAATGCCATGAGTGAACCGTAGACACGGCCGGTTTTGCCACGGACGAGTTCTGCGATGTCCGGATTCTTTTTCTGCGGCATGATGGAGGAGCCGGTGGAGTATGCGTCATCGAGCTCCATGTAAGAGAATTCCCACGAGCACCACAGGATCATTTCCTCAGAGAAACGGGACAGATGCATCATGATGATGGAGATTGCGGAGAGGAGTTCGATTGCGTAGTCACGGTCGGACACGCCGTCGAGCGAGTTGTTGGTCACGCCTGCAAAGCCGAGCAGGGATGCAACCATCTCACGGTCAATCGGGTATGTGGTGCCTGCGAGCGCACCGCTTCCCAACGGGGAATAGTTCATGCGCTCGAAGCAGTCCTCCAGGCGGGTGATGTCACGCTTGAACATCTCGCCGTATGCCATGAAGTGATGTGCGGCGGTGGAGGGCTGGGCACGCTGGAGGTGGGTATAACCCGGGAGCACGGCACGGGTGTATTTCTTTGCCTGCTCTGCAAGGACTTTTTCCAGATGAATCAAACGGGACTTGATTTCCAAAATCTCTTTTTTGAGATAGAGTTTGAAATCCAACGCTACCTGGTCGTTTCTGCTGCGTGCGGTGTGCAGTCGCTTTCCGGTATCGCCGAGACGTGCGGTGAGCGCAGTTTCGACGTTCATGTGGATATCCTCGTTATCGGGAGTGAGTTCGAGTTTTCCCGAGGCGATATCGTCACAGATTTCTTTGAGTGCACAAACGATTTTGTCCGCTTCAGACTGGGCAATGATTCCGGTTTTCCCCAGCATGGTCGCATGAGCGATACTGCCGGTGATGTCTTCTTCATACATCCGTCCGTCAAACTGAATAGAAGAGTTGAAGTCATTGACCAGACTGTCAAGCTCCTTGGAAAAGCGTCCCGACCATAATTTCATCTTGAATCCGTCCTTTACACAAATAATACGACTGCGGGCAGAGGGGTACTCTGCCCGCGAATAGACTGTTTTTTTACTTCTGCTCGTCGAGCATTGCACGAACCTGAATCGGCAGACCGAACAGGTTGATGAAGCCGGCGGAATCCTTCTGATCGTAAACTTCGTCTTCTGCGAAGGTTGCGATTTCTTCCGAATAGAGGGAGTACGGACTCCAAACGCCTGCGTTGATCATGTTGCCCTTATAGAGTTTGAGGCGGACATGACCGGTGACACGCTCCTGGGTGCTGTCGACAAATGCGGAGAGTGCTTCACGCAGCGGGGTGTACCACTGGCCAAAGTAGACCAGCTCTGCAAAACGGACTGCAAGCTGCTCCTTCATGTGCTGGGTGTCACGGTCGAGGCACAGGGTTTCGAGGACTTCGTGTGCCTTATAGAGGATTGCTCCGCCCGGGGTCTCATACACGCCACGGCTCTTCATGCCGACCAAACGGTTTTCCACCAGATCGGTGATACCGATGCCGTTTGCGCCGCCCAGCTCGTTGAGCTTATAGATGATGTCCATTGCGCTCATTGCAACACCGTCAATTGCGGTCGGAACACCTTTTTCGAATGCGATGTCAACATAAGTAGCCACATCCGGAGCTTTTTCCGGGGTGACGCCAAGCTCCAGGATCTTATCGTACTGCGGCTCGTTGCCCGGATCTTCGAGATCCAAGCCCTCGTGGGAGAGGTGCCACAGGTTTTTGTCTTTGGAATAGTTGGTCTCACGGCTGATGGCAAGCGGAATACCACGTGCTTCTGCGTAGTCGATTTCGTCGTCACGGCTCTTGAGGTCCCACTCTCTCCACGGAGCGATGATGGTCATGTTCGGAGCAAATGCCTTGATGGCAAGTTCGAAACGGACCTGGTCGTTGCCCTTACCGGTACAGCCGTGGCAGATTGCGTCTGCACCTTCTGCCTTTGCGATTTCAACGATTCTCTTTGCGATGATGGGACGTGCAAAGGAAGTACCGAGCAGATAGCTTCTCTCGTAAACCGCACCCGCCTTGACGGTCGGGATGACGTATTCATTGACAAATTCCTCACGCAGGTCTTCGATATAGCACTTGCTTGCGCCGGTCTTGATTGCCTTGTCAATCAGTCCGTCCAGTTCCTTGCCCTGACCCACGTCTGCTGCGACTGCGATGACTTCGCAACCGTAGTTTTCCTTCAGCCACGGAATAATAATGGAGGTATCCAAACCGCCCGAATATGCCAAAACTGCTTTCTTAATTTGTTTCATCTGAGTTTCCTCCTGATCTTCATTTTCGTCAAGTATAACACGTTGTGTTTAATTATGCAAGAACTTTTTTATTTTTTAAATAATTATTCATAATATTCAATTATGAGTGAATATTATTCAGTGAAGACACCGCGTTTTTTCAGCAGATCTTCCATTTCACGGACACGGGCATCCCAAGAACATGCACGGGCATATGCGATTCGGAGTTCTTCCTTTGCCGGGCCGACTTCATGGAGTGCAAGTTCACACTTATCCACAAAGTCCTGCGCACTGTGGGAAATATACACCGCATCGGTATAGCCCAGCACCTGCTCGGGCTGCGGGGTACTGACGATGGGGCGTCCGCTTGCCATGTACTCAAAGAACTTGAGCGGGCTGACGTCTTTCGAGAGGCGTCCTGCACGGAATGCATTCATACAGACATCAAATCCACGCAGGTATGCGGGCATTTCGTCATACTTCTTCATTCCGAGGAAATAAATATTGGGATATTCCTTCAGATAGTCCAGGTTGACACCGGGCATGGGGCCGCCCACCAAAACCACCGACCATTCGGGATGGGACTTTGCGACCGCCTCGATGGCTTCATAGTCGATACACTCCTGCAACATTCCGGAGAAGCCGATGATGGGACGGGGCAGGTTTTTCAAATCCTCGGGGACCGGGGTGTCCTCAAGCACCGCACGGTGGAAATGATCGAAGTTGACGCCGTTGGGGAGCATGACGGTATTGGGGTTATAGGTTTCCAAAGTGTCATACAAACCGATGGCGGTTGCAATCACCTGATTGGCTTTCTCGGCAAGGGTTTTTTCCATGCCGTTTACGGTGTCCACATCAATGAGGCCTTTGTATGCCGAGTGACGGTCCACACAGTCGTAAACCAGTGCAGAGTGCGGGATATGATCCACCGCATCTGCGCTCATGGGAGAATAGCACCAGAGCACCGGGGATTCAAACCCGTACCGTTTCATTCTCCGACGCACGAAGCGTGCAATCTTCTTCTGATTCCATTTATTTAAGAAACGGAATTTATTATAGAACGGAAGCACGGGCGGGCAGGAAAAGACTTTGATATTCTCTTTCGGCTCTGCGGGCTTCTTCATCCATGCAAACAGACGCTTCCAGGTCTTGCGGTCTTTGATTGGCGCAAGATATGTGATGGGCGGATCAAAATACAGGATTTCTGCATTGGAAAGGCGCTGCATCACATGCTGTTTGCGAGTGGGGAACGGATACCATGTACTGGTAGAAAGACAAACAATCTTATTCACGATCTAATATCTCCTTTGCCGCACGGCGATTCTCTTTCTCCGCAATGCGGATATTCTTCATGGCTTCTTCCATCTGGGTGGGTGCTGCAAGCACTTTCTCCACACAGGAGAGAATGCCTTCAGCGGTGACGGTTTCATACGGCAGGCAGAATTCCTCGCCGATGTATTCCATAAAACGGGTGACCTTATCGTCGTAAGATATCCCGATGATGGGGACCCCCTGCCCTGCGCCGAATACCAACGCATGCAGACGCATTCCCACGATGAGTTTCATCCGGGAGAGGATGCCGATCACCGCAAAGACGCTGTGTTTTTCCCCAATGACGGTGGAGGGGGTTTTCATCCGGCTTTGGATTTCACGGGCAACCGGAAGATCCCGCTCATATTCCATGGGGATCAAAGTTGCGGTCAGCCCGAATTTCTCATAGACCAAATCCGCTGCACGGGCGAAGAGGTCGAGTTTGTCCTCCCCTTTCCACTTACGGATTGCAAACGCAATTCTCGGGATGTCATCGTTGATCCCTTCCGAGAAGAGCGCACTTTTGACCACGGTCTCATCCGCACTTGGCAAGCTGAAGGTCGGGTCCGCCGCAAGGATCATCTTGGGCTTGGAAACGTTCATTTTCTGAAGCTCGCTGAGGCTTCCCGGATCACGCAGGGTGATGGTATCCGCCACACGGTCGATCACATAGGCGGCAAAGCGGCGGTTGAACGGTTTGGAAACCGGACCGATGCCGCAGCCATACATCATGACCGGACAGTGCAGAATTTTCGCTGCGATGATGGTGAAGAGATAAAAATACAAGGAACGGGAGGAGGTGACGTCCTGAATCAGACTGCCGCCGCCGTTGATATAAAGCTGCGAGCGCAAAAACGATGCCGCCATACGGAATGGGTTAAAGGTATAAATCGCACGGACACGGTAACTCACCCGGGTCTTTTTGGGATTTCGTGACATGACCGTGATTCGGGCATCCGGTGCAATTTCGGCAAACTCCCCGATCAGCGCTTTTAAAATTGCGTCATCGCCCGCATTTCCCTGACCGTAGGAGCCGCAAATGGTGATCTGACGGGGTTTTCCTTGGTCTGCCTGATAGGTTTCCAGCACACGTTCATAAATCTCGCACTGACAGGAAACCATATGAGAGATGCTGTAACGGGTGCTCGCTTTCTCGTAGAGTTTTTCCGCCATATCACGACGGACGTCCGGGTGTTTGCAAAGGTACTCGAGATGGGAGGCAAGCGCATCCACATCCTGCGGGGTAAAGAGCATTCCGTTTGCGCCGTGGTCAATGAGGACGGGCATACCGCCCACCGCACTGGTCACCATGGTACACTTGGAGCGCACCGCTTCCAACACACTGTACGGGAAACTCTCACTGAGTGAGGAGAGGAGCCCGATATCGGTCGCCTCCAGCAAATTATCCATTTCCTTGACCCAGCCCGCAAAAAAGACTCGGTCCGAAACCCCCAACTCGACCGCAAGCTGGCGGAGGTATTCGCCCTCTTCCCCGTCACCGCCCAAAATGAGTTTGAGCTCCGGACAAGTGTCTTTGATTTTGGCAACCGCACGGATGACGGTTCCGATATCCTTAACCGGGTGGAAGCGTGCCGCAAGCGAACAGATCACGGTGTTTTCATCGTGCGGGATGCCGAGCGAAGTGAGATACTCGTCCCGGGTCATGCTCGGCTTGGGGATTTGATCAAAATCCAGGCCGTTGTAAATCACGTGGATATGATACGGATCAAACCCACGGGAGATCAGCATATCCGCAAAGTTATCCGTGACCCCGATATAAGAGTCTAAAAACCGAAGCGAGAGCGTATTGAGCAGACCGTTGGTATACTGCTTGATTCGGTTGCCCAAATAGTCCAGGCGGTAGTCGCTGTGCACGGTTGTGACCACAGGGATCTTGATTCTTTTTCGCAGGACAGCGCCAAACAGGTTTGCCTTTGCGCCATGGACATGGATGAGGTCCGAGCCGTGGCTTTTTGCGATCTCCGCCACACGGGAGAGATCACGGAAGAAATTCCCTGTGCGTACCACCTCGACCGGAATCCCCATTTTTGCTGCATCTTCGGCGAACTCTCCGTCACGCAGGGCAACCAAGACCACATCGCTGAGGCGTTTGTGGAGTTGTGCCACAAGCGACAGCACGTGCGTCTTTGCACCGCCAACGTCACCGCCGCCGATGAGATGTAATACCTTCATAAACTCGCTCCATTCGGAAAAAAATGAAAAACTATTGTATAATCTTGTACTTTATTATATAATATCCCAAAGAGTCGGTCAAGCACCGACTGTAAAATGAAGCAAATTTTGGAGGTTTTTATCATGAAACTGGTAAACGAACGTGGAAAACTGTTCGGGATCATCAATTTGGTTGATCTTGTTTTGTTACTTGTGATTATTCTCGGCGGTCTTGCGGTGGGTTACAAGATGCTCAGCAAGCCCATCCAGCAGATTGTGAACGCCAACGTTCCGGTCACCGTGACCGTGCGAGTACGGGGGGCAATGCCTTATCTGGTTTCCGAAATGACCGAGAACATCAAAGCGGGCGACCGTCTGGTTTCCGGCAACAGTTTTGACAATGCGGAAGTGGTGAGTCTGGAAGCGGTTCCGTATGTATACAGCAGCACCACCCCGGCAGGAATGCCCATTGATATTACCGACCCGTCGAAAAAAGATGTGATCATTACCATCAAAAGCGTGGGCGATCCCAACGCTGCAATCTTCAAAATCGGATCCCAGGAGGTCCGCACCGGCAGCGGCTTCACCTTTAAGACCAACCGTTTCGAGATCGGTTCAATTGTACAGTCGGTGAAGTTCGATGGATAGAGTATTAAGAAACAACTTTGTTGCAAAGCTGATTGCTGCATTTGCCACCGCATATCAGTTCAGCTGTGCTAAGCGGTTTGTGGATTGGTGGAAGGAGATTTACTCCCATTCAAACACAAGGCGGATTCTTCGCCGGTACTTATTGCGTCCCTCCACTTTGGTCTATTCCAATTACTATCGGTTTTTGGACAAGTGCAACACCCTTGGCGCAAAACTTTCCGAGGCACTCCGCCCTGCGGTGGACAACTCCTTCTTCTTCCGGCTGTGGCACACCTTCAAAAACAGTCGTGTGGTTTCCGAAAGCGTGACGAAGAAAGCCTTGGAAAAGCTGGGGTCCCGTGGGATTCTCATCGTTTGCTTTACCCTGTATCTCCCCATTGACTGGCTGCTGCGTGATGTATTAAATCTCGCCTCCATCGCTTCTGTGTGGGACGAGCTGTTCCTCCTCGGATGTGTGGCATATCTTTTCTGGCGTATGCTCATCACAAAGCGGGAACGCATCCGTCCCCGTGCAACCCCGCTCGACGCACCGCTCTTCTTCTTCCTTGCGGTGGCGGTCTTCCTCATGTCAGTGGTTTCTCCGAACATGGGAATTGCAGTCTCGGGCTGGCGTGCGGTATGCCAGCATATGCTGTGGTTTTTCGTGATTGTTCGCCTGATTGAAGATGAGCACGATTTGAACGTCTTTTACTACACATTCTGCGGAATGTGCTTGGTGATTGCTCTGCACGGGATTTTCCAGTACATCGTGGGCGCAGAGATTCCGGCACATTGGGTCAGCAAGACCGAAGCCGGGGTACGCACCCGTGCATTCTCCATCATCGGCAGCCCCAACATCATGGGTTGTCTGCTTGTCATGGCGGCGCCGACGTTGGCATCGCTTGCATATGATAAGGAAAAACCGCTCTGGCTCAAGCTTTGCGCATGGGCAGGGGTCATGATTCTCTGTGTTGCCACCCTGGTCACGTTCTCCCGTGGGGCATGGTTCGGGCTTGCGATTGCGGCAACCCTGTTTGTCCTGCTGTGTGACCGGAAATTGGTACTCTTTTTGCTCATTGGCGTCGCTGCTGTGCTGCTCTTTGTTCCGGAAGTGGCAAACCGCATTCTCTATCTCTTCACCCCGGAATTTCAGGCAGCAACCAATGCAGGCGGCCGTGCAATCCGTTGGGCGACCGGTTTGGATTTGCTCCACAACCACTCCAATGCCTTCTTAGGCTTCGGTTTGGGACGATTTGGCGGTGCGATTGCGATGCAAAACCAAGTCATTGAGGGTTTGGATTATTTCTATATGGATAACTACTATCTCAAGACCTTGGTTGAGATGGGATATGCAGGACTTTCCTCCTACATCATTCTGCTCTTCTTCACCTTACTTAGCTCGGCACGTACCCTCTTTAAGCGTCACAAAGACGCACTCACCATACGAGGGATCGGAATGTTGTGCGGCATGATCGGTGTTTTGGCGCACTGCTATTTCGAAAACATCTTCGAAGTTCCGTACATGACCGCATATTTCTGGGCGTTTGCCGCTGTGATCATGTTCCTCGGATTCCGAAGAAAAAAGACTCCTTAACCAGCAGAAATCCCCGACCTAACCAAGGCGGTTGGCCTTAGGGAGAAGTTGGTTTTGAAATGATCTTTTCCGCTAAAAGTGCATCAAAAAATCAGGTAATACTGGCGTATTACCTGATTTTTGTTCTTTCTTTTAACGAAACATCTCTATTTCAAAACTGCGAAGCACTTGAAAGAGTGCATTTTTATTTCAGAACAAACAAGAAAATCGCAGATAATCCTGGCGGATATCGAGATTTTTTGTGCAGTTATGGACGAAAAATGCCCCTTTCAAGCGATTGATCCCTTAGACCAACCGCCTCAAGGTCGGGGATTTGTTTGAAATCGGTAAAAATTCGTTTGTGTTCGCAAACTGAGGGCGAGTATTCCCATACATCCAAGTGTCCCTCGGTGAGGAAATAATCGGAACGGGTCACGGGAGAAAGTCCTCCCTGCCCAAACACGTCAATCACCACAAGCTTGATCTTCATCCGCTCCGGGACAATGCTTTTGATAAAGACCGAAACCGCATCCCCCTCTCCGACGCCCTCTTTCTTCTCGGCAAGGCCCGAGAGGTTGGGGGCAAGTTCCACAAAGATGCCGTATTCCTCCACCCCTCGCACGACGCCTCGGACGGTCTGCCCCGCTTCAAAACGAGCGGCATTTTCCTGCCATGTCCCCAAAAGCTCCCGATGGGTCAGTGTGACCCGTGCGGCGGCTCGGTCGATTGCACGGACAACAGCGAAAATCTCCTGTCCTACCGCCATGCGGTCTTTGGGGTGAGAGATGCGAGAAACCGAAAGGTTTTCGATTCCCGCAAGTGCGATGTTACCGCACCCGATGTCTACAAACGCACCAAACGGCTCTAAGTGTGTCACCCGAGCCGGGATGATGTCGCCCGGTGTGAGTGTACGCATCAAATGCGCCAGTGCCCGCTCTTGCGCTGCCTTGCGTGACAGGTGCAGAAGCGGTCTCCCTTCCAAGGAATCCATGCCGCAAACCACAAAGCAAACCGGCTTTCCCACCCGTGAGAGAATTGCAATATCCCGTGTTTTCCCGCTCTCGATCCCGAGTGCGGCTTCCTCACGCGGAATGATCCCGGTAAACTCTCCCACCTGCACGGTGAGGTTGTGGGCGGTATCGCACATAACCGCAGTCCCCTCCAGGATGATGCGTTTCTCCATTGCGGTGCGAAGTCCTGCCGTCGTTTGCGAAAGGGTTTGGTTTGCTTCGGTATGTAACAATGCCCCTTCGGGCAAATATCGGTCCATATACATCCTCCTTCCGGAATTCCCTTATTGAGAATATATGCAGAAAGAGGCTTTATGAGAACGAATTTATTTTGGCAAAACGTGACGGACACCTTTGTAGGTCACGAATGTGACCGCCGAGTTGATGATGACACGCAGCACGTTAAAGAGCATGATGATCGGCATAAACGAGAGGACCGCCCGCACCTCCATCCCCATATAAAACGGGGTGATGAGCAGGTTTGCAAAGAACATGACAATTACCTGCACCAACGAGCCGAATGCGAGTGCGATGCCTGCACCCTTTTTGGTGTGATTCCCTTGATAAAGGTTGCCCGCAGTCAAAACGAAGCTTCCGGTTGCGAGAACGTGCATCACGATCCCATACCAACTGCTCGCAGCACTTACCGTCACGCCCTGGATGACGCTGACCACCAGGGTCATGGCAAACCCCGCAAGCGGACCGTAGGCAAAGGTGCCGATTAAAATCGGGATGTCTGCCATATCGTATTCCAGAAACGGTGCACCCGGCATGGGAATCCGAAGCAGGTACATCAGTGCGATGGAGAGGCCGCTCAGGATTGCGGCACCGGTGAGTTTTTTGAGTTTCATTGTGTGTTCTCCTTTCGATTGGGAACGAAAAAACGCCCCCGACAGACTGCGTCAAGGGCGTTGGACAAACGGAACGTTGCCGTCTTCTTTCATCCGGACTATACCGTCGGCATTGGAATTTCACCAATTCAACCGCAGAAAATGCGGCTCGCGGGCTTTCACCGCCGGTGGGGAATTGCACCCCGCCCCGAAGACTTCTATTGTATTTTTATTGTACGCTAGGAAGAAAAAAAATGCAACCTTTTTTTCTGAAAATTTTGCTTGACAAACGAATCGGTTTCGACTATAATAAATGATGCTGTTTAGAAAACAGATTTGCGAGTGTGCTGGAATCGGCAGACAGGCACGTTTGAGGGGCGTGTGTCTTATGGCGTACGAGTTCAAGTCTCGTCACTCGCACCAAAAAAGAGAGAGATCGTTTGGTCTCTCTCTTTTTGTTTCTTTTTCATTTTTCACAGACACAAGGAGGCGTTATGGAACAAAGGAACATACAGGAATTGCTCGACAGGCTGACTCCCGGAGATGTCTTGATTTTAGACGCCCCAAGCGGATTTGGGAAAACGCTTTCGCTTCAAAAGCAGAAGCGGGAACGCCCCGATGAGATTCTGGTTTTATCTTATGAGACGCTTGCACGGGAGATTTCCGGGTACTTAAAGAAACATCGTTCCGCAAAGCATCTGACCGAGGATTTTGCTTCCCTGCTGTGCAGATGCAAGGTGCTTGCGATTGAGGATGTGGATTTTCTTGCCGGGAAGACCTCGACTTTGGCCGAGATTTGTTTGTTGGTCAACTGCATTTCCCGCCGAAAGACGACTGCTGTCGTGATGACCGGGATTGATATCTACGACAAAATGCCGTATTTTGTTGATTATTTAGAGCGGGCGTCTTACGTAAAATTGGGATAAAAAAGCACCGATCATCCTGACGGATATCGGTGCTTTTTGATGCAGTATTTGCGGAAAAGGGCGGTTCAAAGCCGATTTCTCCCTAAGGGATGACGCCTTTCGGCGGCTCTTTTTGGATTAGTTTTGCTTGCTTGCAATTTCTTGGACTGCGAGTTCCAACTCAAGCAGGGCACTCTCACACGGTGGCTCGTTTAGGAGTTTGATGGGAACGGATTTCCACTCCCCTTCGCATTCGATTTTGTAGGGCATTTCAGCCACCAGGCCCTCGCCCTGCGGGGCATAGACCAGAATCAGGTGATATGTCTCACCGCTTCGCAGTTTGAAGCAAGCGTTGATTGCATCGTCATACTGGTCGATTTTGGAAACCCCGATTTCACGCAGGGTCCTGCGGGCTGTGGGGAGATCACCGCAAATTGCAACACGGATATTCTTGTGAAGGTTTAAGAGTTCTTTTTTTCTCAACACTTCGCACCCCTCATTTCTGATTGACTCTACTCCATGTTTCGCTTCCGTCCACGTTTTTGGTATATTCGTGGTCGTTGGTTGCTTCCTGGATCGCGAGGTAATACCACGCATCCTCATCGCTGTTATCCAACCAGGTCACCATATCAACATGCAGGGATTCTTTGGATTTCGGGGTACGTTCCAACATTCTGTTGATGAGGGTGATTGCTTCGGCACGGGTGATGGGGGCTTCCGGACGGAACGAGCCGTCTTCGTAGCCGCAGATCCAGCCGTGTGCCGCCGCTTCGAGGATTTCTTCTTCTGCCCAATGCCCCTCGATATCGGTAAAGGTTTGGGTCTCTTCAAACTTCGAAGCGTCAAATCTTGCACAGATTGCCGCAAATTCCGCACGGGTGATCCATGCATTCGGGACAAATTCGGTGTCGGTTCTGCCTTTGAGGATTCCGAGTTTTTCCATGGTGGAGACCGAGCGGTGGTACCATGCGGATGCAGGAACATCGGCAAAGCCGTTTTCTTCGCTCAGATACTTTGCACGGGTCTCAGCGTTCAAGAGACGGAAGAAGATTTCTGCGGTCTCTGCACGGGTGATATTGTCTTCCGGACGCACGGTCCGATCCTGATAGCCGAACACATAAGCGGAATGTTCTGCAGTGTTCAGGAGATCCGACACGGTGCTGTCGGAGTTCCATTTCGCATACAGGGTGAAGTTGGATGTGACCGCAGTATTGAAATCATACGGGGTTTCCAGTGCTGTGTCGGCATACCAGCCGCCGAAGGTGAATCCGTCTTTGGTCGGATTGGCCGGGCGGGTCAGTTTTGCCTTACGGACCACCGCCGCATTGGGGACTTTGCTTCCGCCGTTGGTTTCAAAGCGCACGACGTAAAGGGTGATCCCTCCCCCGCCGCCACCGCCGGAGTTTGTTTTCTTTTCCCACTTTGCATAGAGGGTGAAATTCTCGTTGACCGGAAGGCTGAAGTCGTACTCTGCGCTCAACCCGACATCTTTGTACCAGCCTTTGAAAGTATAGCCGGACTTGGTCGGGGCGGTCGGGACAGACAGGACTTCCCCGTCTTTCACCTGCGCATCCGAGATTGCGCTTCCGCCGTTGGTTTCAAAGGTTATCGTGTGGCGCACGATTGGGGTGGAGGTGAAAACTGCGGTGTAGGTGACATCCCCTGTGACCGGGGTAACGCTCGGCGACCAGCCGTCGAACGTGTAGGTATAATCGTCATCCGCCGCCTTTTCCGGGGTTGCGCCGTTGTATTCCGGAGTTGCGCCGTATGCCACGTCGTGGTCCACTTCCAGTTCGTTTCCGTCATGGTTATTCCAGGTGACGGTGTACTGGCTCTGCGCCAACTCCCACTTTGCATAGAGGGTGAAATTCTCGTTGACCGGAAGGCTGAAGTCGTATTCTGCGCTCAACCCGGCATCTTTGTACCAGCCTTTGAAGGTGTGTCCGGACTTGGTCGGGGCGGTCGGGACAGACAGGACTTCCCCGTCTTTTACCTGCACATCCGAGATTGCACTTCCGCCGTTGGTTTCAAAGGTTACCGTGTGGCGCACGATTGGGGTGGAGGTGAAAACTGCGGTGTAGGTGGCATCCCCTGTGACCGGGGTAATGCTCGGCGACCAGTTGTCGAACGTGTAGGTATAATCGTCATCCGCCGCCTTTTCCGGGGTTGCGCCGTTGTATTCCGGAGTTGCGCCGTATGCCACGTCGTGGTCCACTTCCAGTTCGTTTCCGTCATGGTTGTTCCAGGTGACGGTGTAGGTTTTTGCCGCAAAGAGCGGAGTAATCAGCAGGCGGACCGAATAAGAAAGTGCCGACGCATCGCTTTCGGCAAGGGTTGCGTCCGTTGCCTTTTCTTCCGGACCGGAAATGATTGCGCCGCAATCGTTCATCAGCCAGAAATTCCAGCCTGTGTGTTCCATTCCGTCCGGGATTTCCAGATGGGATCCCAACTGCTCCGCAAGAGTTGCGGCATCGTCGCCGTATTCCACATCGCTGAGTTCGGTGTAGCCTTCATAGAGGTAGGTCCCGACCTCGAGTGTTTCCTCGCCGTCGTAGTAACGGACGTATTCTGCGAGCACACCCGATGCGGCTGACGCAACGTTTCCGACCAGCAGGAGCACTGCAAGCCATAAGCTAACCAGACCTTTGATTCTTTGTTTCATGTTTTGATCCTCCGTTTTTCATGATATAGCCGAGATGTCTGAAACCGTCTCGGAATGTGCGAAGATGGGACTTGCCAAGACGCTTGTCACACCGAAGCGGAGTGGGGACTTGTGCGATGGATGCTCCGCTTTGGGCGAATTTGGCAATGAGTTCGGTTGCAAACTCCATGCCGGGAGATTGCAGGGCGAGGTTGAGTGCGGCTTCCCGTTCAAACCCACGCAAGCCACAATGGAAATCACGGACGGTGGTATGAAACCGCCAGCGTGCCAATGCGGAAAGGAGCGGGACTCCGATGCGGTGAGAAAGCGGCATTGCGCCGGGTGCGATCCCGCCTGCGAATCGGTCGCCCACAACCAGGGCGGCACCGCTGCGCAGGGCTTGTAAGAATCGCTCGGGGTGGGAGAAGTCGTAACTGCCGTCACAGTCGCCCATGATGACGTACTTCCCTTTTGCGGCTTGGATGCCGCCTTTGAGAGCGTTGCCGTAGCCACGATCGGAGAGTTCCACCACTCGGGCGCCGTTTTGAAGGGCGATTTCCCGTGAGCGGTCGGCAGAGCCGTTGTCCGCAACCAAGATTTCAGCGGAAAGACCCAGGCGGTCAATGGCGGCCTTGATTTCGTCGATGCAGAAGCCGATGCTCTCCGCTTCATCTAAACAAGGCAATAAGAAGGTCACTTCCATCACAATCGCCTCCTGTTCCGTTTGAGACTCAGCCACACTGCGCCAAGCACCGAAAAGATGGTACTGACCAAGGCACGGTAGACGAAAAACTCATGGACGTATGAGTGATTGTTTAACACAAGGAATCGTAAAAACACCAAACTTCCGAGCCCCAACAACGGGACCAAAGCGGGAGACGGTTCTTTCTTTCTAAACAGATACCAAACCGAGAGCAGTACCACTGTTGTGAGCGAAAGCCCCAGCACCACACGTCCGACCTGGACACGGGCGGTGCCGCCGAACAGAACGGTGAGGTTTGCCAAAATACAGGAGAAGAAGTGTGCCGGGCTGTTGTAGGGGTCGTCTGCGGTGCCGCCCAGCATCCGGACACTTGCGAAATCAACTGCGGAGGCGATTGCGTTTTCACGGGCGAGCAGGCTGACCGCAGCCCACTTGACCAGAAACGTCCCGCCATAGGATACGAGCCAAAGGATGCCGCACCTGACAAGTAAGAAAAGCGTTTCTTTCCGAGTGCCGAGCCGTTCTTCTTTGCCACGGACCGCTATCACCACGGCAAGCGGGAGTAAGAGCGTGACGGTTTCGGTAGTGAGGAAATCGAAGAATGCGACCGAAACACCGCCGATCACGCTTAACAGCTCCAGCCAGATGTCCCCTCGCCGCTCCAGGAGCAAGGCTGCGGGGAGCAGCAGGAAGGCAACCAGGAATGCGGGTTGGTATTCCATGCTGAGGCGGATGTTCCAAATCTGCACCGCACAGAGCGAGAGCGTCAGAAGCACCGCCAAATCCAAATGACGTCTTCCAAGCAGGACGAGGGTGAAACCCGCAAGCAGGAGGAATGTCAAAAACCCGATCGTTTTGATGCCCTGCACATCGGTGAACAAATGCAGCAGGCGGATGAAGAGAGCGGTACCGTGCCAATAGCGTGTGTAATCGGTATTGGGTGCGGCATTTTCAAAAACCGAGCGGTAAAGCCCTGCGTTTTCGCCGAGGGTTTCGCCGTTGTAGTAATGGGTGACGAGCGAGCCGCCCTGCCCCATGTGCCACGCAACATTCAACCAGATTGCATCGGCGTAATTGTCTTTGATCGCATTCAGTTTGCCGCCGTTTTGGGATTCATATACCGCTTGGTCTGCATAGTGCCAAACGCTTTTTTCGTAGTTTTGGCGGAGTGCTTCATTGGGGAGTTTGGCTGTCAAAAACAGCAGCAGCCACAACAGGGTGAGTGTGGCGGCAAACACCGCTCCAAACCTCATTACCGCTTTCATTTGGCACTTCCTTTCGTTTGATGATTTGAGTATAACATAAAAAATGCCGCAAAACCGTCTTGCGACAAATTCGACCATTTTTGAGTATATTTTGATTCTTCGCCTTGAAAATTTCCCGAAAACATGGTTTAATGAAACACAGAAAGAGGTGAAAACCATGAGGATTGCAATTTGCGATGACGATGATTTTTTCAGGGCGGAAGCACTGTCTGCCACGGAGGAATACATTGCCCGTTCCGGTAATGCAATCAGCACCGAGGTGTTTTCTCATGCCGAGGATCTTTTGGAGGCAGTGAGCAAGCACGGCGGATTTGATCTTTATATTTTAGACGTGGTCATGCCCGAGGTTGACGGGATCGCACTTGGAAAACAACTCCGTGAGATTGGGTGCGACGGGAAGATTATTTATCTGACCTCCAGTGATGAATTCGCCCTGCACTCCTATCAGGTAAAGGCGTTTGACTATCTCCTCAAACCCATTGACAACAAGCGGTTTTTCGAATGTGTGGACGCTGCGGTCTGCGAGATTTTGGAAAAGCGTTCCAAGAGTATTTTGGTAAAAACCAAAGCCAGCACGGTGAAGGTGGGCTTAGACAGCATCCTCTACGCTTCGCTCAACCGCCGCATCATTGAATTTTATTTGTCAAACGGAAAGAAACTGGAAAGCACGCAGGTGCGCTCCTCCTTTGCGGAGGCGACCGATGCGTTGCGTGAGGATCCTCGGTTTTTCCGTTTCGGGGCGAGTTTGGTGCTCAACCTCGCAAACATTTCTGAGATTGATTCCGAGTTGATTACCTTCAAAGGCGGCACTACCCTGTCGCTGAGCAAAAAGAATCTCCGTGAAGTGCGCTCGAAGTGGTGCGAATTTTGTTTGGATGAGGTGAAAATCAGATGACCTTTCTGAAAGATTTTTCCATTATCTGGTCCCTCGTCCACACGTTGGTGCTGTTTTTGCTGCTCTTTGAATCTCGCTTTCCCAAGCGCAAGCTGCTCCGTCTCACCGCATCGTTCATTCTCCCGCTCATTGCGTTGAATTTTGTCTTGTTTCTCTTGATTGGCGCTGATCGGTACATGAAACTGATGCTGATTACCCTGAGCCTGCCGAGTTTTGTGTTCTTTTGGTTTTTGGCAAAGTACCGAGGCGGACGGTTTGTATTCACGTTTTGCATGGTGGATACCTTGGTGTTAGAGTTGATTTACATCACCAATATCATTGACCGCTACATCCCCGGGGACTGGTTTTTGTTTCTGTCCCGGCTGGTTGCCTATCCGCTGATTGAGTGGTTGGTGTATGCCCGGTTTAAGACCATATACCGCAAAGTCCAAAACGAGGTACAAAAGGGTTGGTGGATTTTTGCGCTGACCGGGGTGTTGTTTTACATTGCGATCACCCTCGCACTCAACTTCCATTCGGGAAGTTCCGCACACCCGGAACATATGTCGGTTTTCCTGATTCTGCTCGTCTTGATGCCGATTTCCTACCTCAATATTTTCAACACCCTGCGCCATCAGCAAAGCGCATTTGAGAGCAAGGAGCAGGAAAATCTGCTCAAGGTGCAGGTTGCCACCGTGCAAAGCCGAATTCAGGAATACTCGGACTCCAACGCACTCTTTTCCAAAGAGCGGCACGATTTTCGTCACAAACTCCAAACCATTTGCCGCTTGGTGGAGATGAAGAAATACGACGAGCTTCTCACCACGGTTTCCAAATACAATGAGATGCTGGATGAGACCAAAATGAAAAAGTACTGTGAAAATGCGGTCCTGGATGCGGTCTTTTCCTCCTACTTACACAAGGCGGAGCTTGCCGGGATTTCGGTTACCACCGCACTGTACTTCCCCGACCCATTGCCGGTGAATGAGGTGGAGCTTGCGACCGCTCTGGCAAACGCAATCGAAAACGCCATTCATGCACAGGACTCGGTGGAGGAAGGTCTCCGACACATTGAAATCAAGTCGATTGCATCCCCGCAGTTTATGCTGGAAGTGAAAAACACCATTGGTGCTGCGGTGAAATTTGACGCTGACGGTGTGCCTGTGACCGAAGCGGCAGGTCACGGTTTCGGCACACGCTCGATTGTTGCGTTTTGTGAGAAGTACGATGCATTTTATGAATTCAAAACACAAGACGATCAATTCGTGCTGCGGATTCTGTTCTAACCAAAAAAAGCCCCTTTCAACCATCCGTTGAAAGGGGCTTTTTCTATGTTCTTGTTTTCTCGACGGCTTTGGCGTATTCGAGAAGCTGCTTTCGGGAGGAAACCCCGAGTTTGCCATACAGGTTGCGATTGTGATACTTCAAGGTATTTTCCGCAATATGGAGTTCCTGCATGATTTCTTTGCTGGTTTTGCCTGCGCAGTAGAGTTCAAAAACCGTACGCTCCGAGGGAGTGAGGGTGTGCAGATGGTCCCGCAGATAGTTGCAACGCTCCTGATATTCCGGGGAATCTTCATGCGCAACGACGTGCCGCACCGCAGGCTTTTGGTCGGACCGGACACGCTCTAAGAGTTTTTCCTGATACTCCAGCATAAGATACAACCCGATGAGGAACATCTCGCTGATGAGATAGGAAACGGAAAGGAATTCGAAATCGATTTTCACCAACTGACCCAAAAGCCAAACACCGAGATTGACAAACACCGCACCTGCCAAAAAAACTGCGTGCGCCACAGACTCAAGCTTCTTTTTGACAATGGCATGGAGAATCGCCGCAACCATAGTGACAAAATACCCAAGCAGATAGAAGAGATAAACCGGATGCCATGCGCCGTATTCCTTACACAGCACCGAGACCCCGCCGACCTTCTCGAGGGTGACGGATTTGTAATAGAGATCGAGATACCCCGGACTTGCCGCAAGACAGAACACGCCCAATGCGATGAAGAACAAAACACCGGGCAACCATTTGGGGTATTTCAGACGGGTAACATTGAGGATGCTCATCAGCATGGACAGCGGCAGAAACACCGAGCCGAGATAGGCGATTCGGTTTGCCCACAGCGCCTGCTCCAAGGTCTCGGACACCGCAAGGGTCACATACCCGAGATTGACCACAACCACCGCACCGAACAGCAGCAGCATCCAGATTTCTTTCTTTTTTACAAGCACGCAGTAGCCCACCATCAAGAGCAGAGAAAGCACTGCCGCCGCAATGTAAATCACGGACAGACTCGCTGTTTTTTGCCCGATTTGGGTACAGCCGCAGAGCATGCCGAGCAACAGCACGGCAAGGATGCCCTGTATGACTCGTCGTTTCATGCGAACTCTCCTTTATCCGAAGCAGTCCCACCCGTTTTCCCACCCGTTTTCCCACCCGTTTTTCAAAAAAAAGAGTGAGGGGGTGGGGACTTCTCCCTAAGTATTCACTACAATATAATATATAAGAATTATACCATGCGAGAATTTTTTGGTCAACCCCGAAAGGAGGAGGGATTCTTTTGGATACCATCCAGAATTACAGATGTCCTTGTTGTACCGCTCCGCTTGTATTCGGTGCGGAAACCCAGACGCTGGTCTGTGAGTCTTGCGGGAATTCGTTCCCGCTGGAAACCGTTCAGCAGTTTGCGGAAGGAAACGAGGCGGCAGGCGGCATTTCCAAATACGATTGGGAAAGCTACACCCCTCGCAGTTTTGAGGCGGAGGGAGAACTCAACCTCGCCGGCTACTCCTGTCCGTCCTGCGGCGCCGAGATTTCCGGTGACGAGACCTTGGGCAGCACGGTCTGTCCCTATTGCGGGCAGGCAACCGTTGTGAAAGGGCAATTCGAAGGCGGTTTGCGCCCTGACTACATCATCCCGTTTCAGGTGGATAAGAAAGCCGCAGTGGCAGCCTTTGAAGCGGAGTTCAAAAACGCTCCGTTTTTGCCCGATGAATTCAAGGTCAAAAAGAAGATTGAGGAAATGTCGGGGGTGTATGTCCCCTTCTGGATGTTTGACTGCAACTGTGATGCGGCGGTTTCCTACAACGCACAGCGTGTGACCGCATGGAGTGATGCCAATTACAACTACACCAAGACCGACTACTTCCGTTTGTTCCGTGCGGGCAGTGTCGGGTTTGCAAACATCCCGGTGGACGGCTCAAAAAAGGCGGACGATGCGTACATGGAGGCGGTGGAGCCGTTTGACTACTCGGCGGCGGTGGAATTCTCCCCGGCGTTCCTGTCCGGGTATTTGGCGGACAAATACGACGTTTCCGCAGAAGAGAGCATTGAGCGTGCAAACGAGCGTGTGAAAAACTCCACCATTGCAGCGTTTTCCGACACCACCGGCTGCTACAACGTGGTAATTCCGGAGAGCGAGCGTGTGAGTTTCTCCGGCGGCAAAATCCGCTACTCCCTGCTCCCGGTTTGGATGCTCAACATCAAGTACGCCAACACGATTTACAAATTTGCCATCAACGGGCAGACCGGAAAAGTGGTTGGCGAGTTCCCGGTGGACAACAAGAAAAAGTGGAAGTATTTCGCAAAAATTGCGGGAATCGGATATGCAGTGGCGGCTGTGATTGCGTTCCTGCTGCTGCACTAAAGGAGGAACGGTCATGAAAAAACGAATTCTTTGCAGCATTCTCCTTTTGGTGTTCCTGTTCTTGCAGGCTTCCGCATTTGCAAACGCCCCGATCACCGACGATGCAGGGTATCTCATGCAGTCGGAACTGACAGAGCTTTCCGAGAAGTTGGAAGCTGTACGCAGCAAATACGGGGTTGACGTGGTCATCTACACCGAGGACTCCTATTCTGCGGACTCGGTTGAGGCTGCAGCGGATGACATTTACGACTATCAGGGATACGGCAGCGGTGAAAAAAGCGACGGAATTTTATTCTACATTTGCTCACAAACCCGTGAGTATCACTTCACGACACACGGAGAAGGCGAGGTTGCCTTCAACGCAAACGGTTTGGTTTACCTGGAGAGCAAGGTACTCCCCTATCTCTCCGAGGATGACTACTATGGTGCGTGTTTGGCATACATCGAAACCGCAGACGAGCTTTTGGAGATGGCGGCACAGGGATCGCCGTATAACAAAAAGCCGCTGAAAACCGTGTTGATCATCCTGGCGCTTTGTCTGATTCTTCCGCTTCTCATTGCATTCCTCAAGATGCACAAGAAACTCAAGCAGATGAAGACCGCAAACGCAAACGATGAGGCAGCAAACTATGTCACCGATATGAAGATGACCGCATCCCGTGATTTGTTCCTGTATTCTCATGTCACGAAAACCGAGCGACCCAAATCCGAGTCCGGGTCACACACCTCTTCTTCCGGCCGCAGCCACGGCGGGAGAGGCGGCAGTTTCTAACGATGAGAGGAGAAAACACCATGAAACGACTTTTCGCATTGACCCTTGCCGTGATGATGCTGTGCTCCCTTGTATGCACCGCATCGGCAAACCCGATTGAAAATCCGTTTACCGATGTCAGCGAGGGTGCGTGGTATTACGAGGATGTGCTTGCTGCAGTGGAGATGGGGCTCATCAACGGCAAGACCACAACCACCTACGCCCCCAACGACTTCATCACCCATGCCGAGGTGTTAAAGCTTGCGGCTTGCATGAATCAGCGGCACACGACCGGCGAGATTACCTTGAAAAACGGTACTCCCTGGTATCAGCCGTATGTGGACTACTGTGCTTCCAACAACATTGGGAGCGCTGAGCCGGAAGTGATGAACGACTACGCCACCCGTGCCTGGTTTATGACCGTATTTGCAAGCGCACTGCCCGAGAGCGAATACGAAGTCATCAACGGGATTGAGGATGGCACCATTCCGGATGTACCGGAGGACAGCGAGTTTTGGGATGTTGCATACAAGCTTTACCGTGCAGGCATTGTGACCGGTGTGGACGAAAACCACACCTGCAAGCCGAACACCAACATCAAGCGCTCGGAAGTGGCAACCATTCTGATTCGCATGATGAACAAGGAAAAACGTGTGAAGTTCACCATGATTCATGAGCAAATCGATCCCAATCTTCCCAATGTTGAGATCAACGGTCATCCCTCCATCGTGGTTCCGCCGTCTACCGTTGAGACGCCCGTCGTACAGGGTTCCCCCACCCTGCCGGGAATCACCACCACCCCGCTTGTGATTCAGGCTCAGCCCGAGAGTCTGGAAGCGTCTGAGTATTCCGACGTTTCTCTGAAGATTCTGGTGGAAGGCGGAATCAAGCCGTACACCTATCGATGGAGTTACCGCAGCCGCCGTGACACGGTGGTGATTGAAAACAGCGATGCGGTAAGCGGTGCAACCACCGACACGCTCACAATCTCGCTTACTCCCGACGGAGTGCTTGTGGGACAGCCGATTTCCTGCACAGTGACCGATGCGGCAGGCAATACCGTCACATCCGACACTGCAAGCGTATTCGGACCGTTTTCCATGACGGTGGCACAGTCGCTTTGGGATAACGGCCAGCAGACCCTCACCGGCAGACTCTCCGACGGATGGCTGAAGGTCGGCGAGAAGGTTTCGGTGGAACGAAACGGCAAGATCATTGCATTCGGGACTGTGGAATCCATTGAGATGTTCGAAAAGGCTTTGGAGGAAGCAAAAAAAGGCGACAATGTGGGCATCGTCTTTGCAATGACGGACGGGGTCCGTCCTCAATCCGGCGATACCGTGATTCGATACCGTGACCATCACGTGATCGACACGAGTGATATCGTAAACTAACGCTTAAGGAGGAATTTATTATGGCAAAGCACAACTGTGCAATCTGTGGAGCAGAAGTAGGTCTGATCTCCGAACAAAAACTGGCGGACGGCAATTATATCTGCCGTAAAGTCTGCTCGAAGAAATGTCTGAAAATCTTCAACCAAGTGGAGGCAACACTGAGTTCGGTCACCTCTCACATCGAGCAGGTGGAGTTCGGTACAAAAGTGTGGAATCAGATTTTCGTACCGCTGACCAAAACAAAGGTGAAGGAGGAAAAGCTGAAACGGTTCGGAAGAAACGGTGAACTGTATGTTTCTCCTTCCACGGGACTTGTGGCAGTTACGGAAAACCGCTACAAAATTTTCATCTTCGGCAAAACCACCCTCGCCTGTGTCTATCGTCTTGCTGACTTGTACGGCTACGATTACGATTACGAAACGGTTAAAAATTCCGAGGGCAAGGAAGAGACCAAGCATTACTGTGTTCTGATGTTCCAGAACACACCCGGTATGTATCAGGTGCGTTTGGAAATCAGAGGTTCGAAAGACTTTGACAGTATGGCGAAGTATTTCGACACCCAGTTCGGCATTCAGAAAACACTCGGAAACATCAAGAACACCTTCAAACATCAGATGGATGCTGCCAAAGCAATTGCAGGCGCATTCAAAGCAGCCAAAGACGGAACCATGGATGAAACCAAAGCAGAAGAAACCATGGATATCCTGGATACTGCAAAATACGGCGACAGAACCGAATGGATCGCAAAGGCGGACGCTGCTCTTGCATCCGTGAAATAATCAACAAACTATTTAGGAGGATTTATCATGAAAAAGTATTTGGCACTCATTTTGGCACTTGTAATGGCATTTTCCCTTGTAGCATGTGAAAAAGAAGTGGAAGAACCGGTTGTGGAAGATGTTCCGAGAGAAGCCATCGCTCCGACTCCCGCTCCGGTTTTGGTCGGCAACTACACCCTGACCGCAGAATACCTGCCGTTTGATGCTCCGATCATCCTCGACGTTTCCGGCGACCCGGATATGGACGTTTTGGGTGACAAGGTTTACATCTCCAACGGCGACACCGAAGTCAAGGTTTTCACTTTGAGCGGAAATGCCCTCACCTTTGACAAGACAATTTCTGTTGAGGACACCGGCGACGAAATCAGCGTGGACAACAGCGGCAAACTCTATGTAGACGGCGGCGTGTTTGAAGCAACCGTTGTGGATCCGGCAACCGGTGCTACCGGCGAAGCGGTTGCAAGCGGCTACCTCTCCGCTTCCAAGACCGCAAACTTCGCTCTCACCTACTTCACCGGCCGCGAAACCATCACCGCAATCAAGGATGGCGCAGCTTCCGATTGGATGCTGGAAGGTGCTGCAGGCATTGGCGCATTTGAATCCATCTCCAACATCGAAATCAACGGCGATACCGTCCTGCTCGCAGGTGCGGATGCAGAAAACAACATCCTGGGTGCATTTGACCTTTCGGGTAACCGCCTGATGCTCTCCACCGGTTCCTTGGCAGGCTCTTTGCCGAACGCTTGCGCAAAGACCGCAAACGGCTATGTTTCCTCCTCGGTCAATCAGATGACCTTTGTGAATGCTGACGGCTCCATCATCGGCGAAGCGGATGCAAAGGAACTTTGCGGCATCACCGACGACAGCATGTGGATTTACGAAATGACCCCGGTTGACGGCGGATTCCTGGTACTGGCACAGCTGTACCGCACCGGTGTTACCGGCGACGAAATCGTTCTCTTCAAGGTCAGCGGTTTCTAAAAAACTTTGGAAGGGAGCAAACTGCTCCCTTCTTCTCCAAGCCTTCCGAAGTTCGGAGGGTTTGGAGAAGAAGAAATTCCAAATCAAATTTGAAAGGGGTATCCATATGAAACGGTTCTTTTGTTTGCTCTTAACAGGGTGTTTGCTGCTCTCCGGCTGTTCCTTTGTCTCCCTGCCGCCAAGCGAGACACCCACGGTTGAAGCACCGCAGGAGGAGCCTGCCAACCCCGATGCGTTGGAGTTCTTGCACCTCTCGGTGGGGGATTCGGTTTTGGAAGAATCGCACGGGGAGCAAGGCTATTGCCGTGTGGTTTGGGACAATCTGAAGCTTTCCGACCGGGATGCGGACAAATACCCCAAACTCGCAAGCACCTTCCAAACCCTCAACACCGAGGCGGCAAAGGACGGAAAGGCGCTGCTGTTTGATTTGAATTCCGCAAGGGAAGAGCTTTTACAGTGGCATGATGAGTTGTCGCTGGACGGCGAGGCAGACATCATCCCCCAGCGTGCGGACAACCGTGCGGTGAGTTATCTGGAAGCGGTGTATGTTTACGAGGGCGGCGCGCACCCGAATTACACCTACACCGGACACACCTTTGACCCGAACACCGGCGAGGAGATGAAGCTTGAGCAAGTGGTAACCGACCCCGCTGTGCTTCCCGAACTTTTGGCGGGAATCCTCCACGAGAAATATCAGGACGTTGTTTTCTCCGATCTTTCGGGTACATTCTCGGAGTATGCGCCCGAGGATTATTCCTGGACGATTGATTACCAGGGCATCACTTTTTGGTTTTCCCCGTATGAGATTGCGGCATATGCGGCAGGGCTTCTTTCGGCAAAGGTGTTCTTCGCCGACTCCCCTGAGTTGTTCCCGCAGGAGTTGACCCAGGCACCAAGTGCATATGCGCTTGAGATTTTAACCGACCATGAGATGGAATTTTTCTTTGACGGCAAGACCACCGTCCATTCCGGCACGATGCCCGACCCGTACGGGTCGTATGAGATGCTCAGTGTGGATGTAAATGGGGCGCACTATGTGGACGAGATCAATTATGCGTACTCCTTTGACAAGTATCTGGTATGCATGGGAAATGACCTCTATCTCTATGTGACCTCCTATTCGGACGGAGATTACAATGAATTTGTGGCACTGAAGTTGGGCGATACGATCTCCGAGATTGCCCGTCTCAGACACACCCAGCCCGATTCCGAGGCGGTTGGCGATTCTGCGGAGGATTTTGTGGTTTATCGCCCATTCCTCAATGACCCGAATGCGATTTCCCTGTCCACCACACTGCAGCTTTTGGGCACACGGCAAGGCGTTGCAAACTACAAGGTGGGTGGAGGCGGAGTTCCTGAGATGACCGACCGTGCACTCAGCCTTGAGGGCGGCAATTCTGTGACCTCCAAGCTCCCGCTCAAGGTGTTGCTGCTCCCCGAGGAGGAAGAAACCGAAATCCCGTCCGGCACAGAATTTTCCCCGCTCCGTACCGATGGGAAGTCCTATGTGGAAGCACGGCTTCCGGACGGCAAAGAGGTACGGCTGACCGTGGACACTTCGGGCTACCCGGTCAAAGTGGGCGGAATTCCGGAAGAAGAATGCTTTGAGAATTTACTGTATGCGGGGTGATAACATGAAAGGACTCAAACTGATGGCGATTTTGACCGCACTGCTTGCGCTCTTCGGCTGCAAGCCGACGGTTCTTGACGGTCCGGGCATGGTATATGTGGATTCCGACTACCGCACCGAATATGCCAATGTATTGGACTTTGACTCCCTTGATACTCAACCGATGTTTGCTGTGGCGTTTTTGGGATATGGCGACAGAATGGATGCCAGACATGCATCTGTCGCAGGGATGTTTGAAGCCCTTGGAGATCACGCCATTGAGCAGGTGGGGCACATTGACTACGAGGGGGATGAATGGTATCTCATCATTCCCCGTTACAAAGAAGATGTTGTCATCACAAATTTAGACACAAATGAAACCCACACGGTTTACAACGGTGAGGCTTTTACGGTAAAATGTAACTTGTCGGATTTACATCCGAATATTGAAATCAGCACAGAGCAGAACTTAAGCGGACATAAATTCTCTCCGCAAGTCGGCGGAGACGGAAAGCTTGTTCCAAATCCTGAGGTTTGGGACATTACAGATTACACAGTCATGGAAGGAGAATAAATGATGGGACTCTTAAAAGCAGGCATTGGCGCAATGGGTGGCGTTTTGGCGGATTCTTGGAGAGATTATTTCTATTGCGACAGCTTAGATGCAGACGTCCTTGTCCAAAAGGGCGAAAAGCGGACCGGCGGGCGTTCCTCCAACAAGAAAGGAACCGACAACATCATTTCCAACGGCTCGATCATCAATGTCAACGAAGGTCAGTGCATGATGATTGTGGAATCCGGCAAGGTGGTTGACATCTGCGCAGACCCGGGCGAATTTGTATATGACACAGGCACCGAGCCGAGTTTGTTCTACGGAAACCTCGGCGAGAACATCAAGAAGAGCTTTTCTGAAATCGGCAAGCGTTTCACCTTTGGCGGCGAGCCGGCAAAGGATCAGAGAGTGTATTTCTTCAACACCAAGGAAATCATGGGCAACAAGTACGGCACTCCCTCCCCCATCCCCTTCCGTATCATGGATACTGCAATCGGCTTCCCGCTCGATATCAAAATTCGCTGCCACGGCGAGTATTCCTACCGCATCACCAACCCGATGCTCTTTTACACCAACGTGTGTGCAAACGTGGAATATGCGTTCACCCGTGACGAGATTGACGGGCAGTTAAAAAGCGAACTTCTCACCGCACTTCAGCCTGCGATGTTCAAGATTTCTCAAAATAACATCTACTATGCAGCGATCCCGGCTTACACCATGCAGCTTGCAGATGAACTCAACACACTCCTCTCCTCCAAATGGCGGGATCGCCGCGGTGTTGAAATCGTGGAATTCGGCGTATCTGCAGTCAACGCAACCGAAGAGGACGAAGCAAGAATCACCGAGTACCAGCGCTCCACTGCGATGGGTCGTGATGCAAATATGCTTCGTGGTCATATGGCGGGTGCAACCGCTCAGGCTATGGGAACTGCTGCCGCTAATCCTAACGGTGCTATGGCAGGATTCATGGGCATGGGCATGGCAGGTAATATGATGGGTGGTATGTCAGGCTTTATGCAGGGTGCCGACACCACGCAGGACACCATGGTGAGCCAGCCGGTTGGCGGTGCTGCTCCGGCACAAGGCGGCTGGACCTGCGAATGTGGAACACAGAACACCGGCAAGTTCTGCCAGAACTGCGGAAAACCGCAGCCGACAGCGGCGGCAGGCTGGACTTGTGAGTGCGGCAATGTAAACCAGGGCAAGTTCTGCCAGAACTGTGGCAAACCCAAGCCCGCAGGCGCACCGCTCTATCAGTGCGACAAGTGCGGCTGGACCCCGGAAGACCCGCACAATCCCCCGAAATTCTGCCCGGAATGCGGCGACGTATTTGACGAAAGCGACGCAAAATAAGGAGTGGATCTGATGAAAAAGCTACTTAGTATTCTTTTATGCCTCACCCTTGTGGTGGGGCTTCTTCCCACCATCGCATTTGCGGTGGAACTCGATCGAGTGGAGATTACGATTACTGCCCCGAAAGTGGGGGAACATCCCTCGTTTGCCGCCACAGTCGGTGATGGCTATCGGATCAACTCCGATTCCCTCGACGTCCCGGGCGGTATCGTTTGGTTCGACCTGACACAAGAGAGAGAACTCAAGTCTTCCGATATGTTTCAGGAAGGGCATGAATATGTGCTGGGAATTGCGCTGAAAACCATCGACGAGAACATCTTCAAGTACGCCTCTGACCGGACCACCGTGCTTGCGGACGTGTTCTTAAACGGCAGCCCGGTTGAGGCAATCGCTCCTCCGCAGGACGCAGTAAAGGGCGGTCGTACCGTGATTGCCGTGCGAAAGAATTATTTCTTCCCCAAATACCAGGAATCTTCCACACAAACGCCCATTGACACGGTGGCAGTCTACAACCTTGTACCGCCGATTGCCGGGCAGACATGGGACTCCAGCGCAGTGGTCGGTGACGATGAGCCGTACACGGTGAACGGTCTGGCTGAGTGGTACGACGAAACCGACAAGAAGTTTTTGCCGATGAATGCGACTTTCCAAGAGGGGCATGTCTATACCGTAATCGTTCGGTTGGATGCGAAAGACGGATATGCCTTTGCTTCCACCGCCACTGACTACCGGATGGAAGGCACATTAAACGGTATGGAAGCCAAACTCAGCAAGGACTTTGAGTACCAGAGATGGGCGAGAGTGGTTGTGTCTTACACCTTCCCTGCCGTGACGGTGGGAAAGAAAATCACCAGAATCTCCATCTCGGACGTGATTCCGCCGAAAATCGGCAGACAGTCCATCGCACGGGAGCAATACCTCAAGTACAGCGAGGGCGTGGAGGGAATCCAGGCTTCGTGGTATGAAAACAACGACTACAACAACCGTTTCACCGGTGTTTTTGCTTCGAACAAGCAGTACATGTTCGAAGTGGTCTTAAAGCCGAAAGAGGGCTATGAATTTGCCCGCAAAAGTACCGGAGCCTTCGACGTTGTGGTCACCTTCAACGGTGTCGTTGTGGGACAGGTATCCGATGACGGCATGGGAAACCTTTCCGCACGCATGGATTACGGTAACCTGGGCGCCGAAAAAGAGCGAATCAAAGGCGTTGTTTCATACAAAATCAAAGAACCGGTTGTGGGCGAAACCCCGTCCTTTACCGCAGAAAATCAGCGTGAGGACGGCTTGTATTACATCGACACGCCCGACCCAAACTCCACCAAAAACGGCATCACCTGGTATGAAGGGGTGGGCGATGCTCGGAAAATGGCACCGACCGACACCTTCCAAGCAGGCGAATATTACTACGTTGCGATTCGGGTAAAGCCCATTGATGGGTATTGGTTTGACACCGATTCCTCGGGCGACCTGCTTGTATCGGGCGCAATCAACCAAAACACCTCCGTCATTTCAGGGGATGAGGAGAGTCTCTTTGTTGGCTACACCTTTGAAAAAACCGAGGAAGCAAAAACCGAGCCCGAGCAAGTGCCGGAAACGCCCACACAGCCCGAGCAAGTGCCGGAGACGCCCACACAGCCCGAGCAAACGGTTGCCTTTACCGATGTGGACGCAAGTGCGTACTACTACCGTCCCGTGCTTTGGGCGGTGGAGCAAGGCATCACCTCGGGAACGAGTGCCACCACCTTCTCCCCGAATCAAAACTGCAACCGTGGGCAGGTGGTAACCTTCTTGTGGCGCATGGTGGGTTCTCCCGAGCCTGCTGCGATCACCAATCCGTTTGTCGATGTGGCGCAGAGTATGTACTACTGCAAGCCGGTCCTTTGGGCATACGGCAGTAAGATCACGGGCGGTACGAGTGCGACCATGTTCTCCCCGAATCTGGCTTGCACAAGAGGACAGGTAGTGACCTTCTTATGGCGTACCGCAGGACAGCCGAAAGTGGAAGTCAACAACCCGTTTACCGATGTAGACGCAGGTGCGTATTACGCTGACGCAGTGCTTTGGGCGGTGGAGCAAGGCATTACCTCGGGAACGAGTGCCACCACCTTCTCCCCCGATGCTACTTGCACAAGAGGACAGGTGGTGACCTTCCTCTATCGCTTCATCAACTAGCAAGGAGGACACAGCATGAACGGAGTTTCCTTTTCGTTTTCTTCTCTTCCGCACTCGGTGGATGCGTTAAAGGCACTGCCCGAGGCATCCCTCTCTACCCCGTTTCAGACCGCAGCACTGGCGCTTTTGGCGCTTTGCGGTTTTGAGCAACACAAGGACGAGAGTTTTGCGATGCTGGATTTCCTCAAGGGCCCCGAGTCAGTGAGTGTGTTTGAAAAACAGTTTTTAACCGAGCGGCTGTCAGGAAAAGGCTACAAGGTGTATTCCTTTTTTGCAGGCGCCACCCCGGAAAACGGATACACCCCGAGCGTTCCTTATTCCATAACGGTGTATGAGAATCCCTATTCCTTTGATCACGAGAATTGGGCAACGCTTTGGGTGCAAAGCGGCGGTGCAGACAGTCCCCGCTCCATCAAACTCCGCAAAAAGCCGTCTACCGGCGAGTGGTTCTTAAACGAAATCCAATGCTTATCCGATATCCGTCTTCCGGTTGCGGATGATCCGTGGGCATAAATGAAATCAAAAAAAGGGTCACACTTCGACAAGAAGTGTGACCCTTTTGTGTTCGATCAATGGGTGAGGTGGTGCAGCAGCCCGGACGACATCAGGATTCCGAAGAGGATGAGCAACCCGCCGCAGATGCGAGAAATGGACAGGAAGTGTCTTGTTACAAAATCAAAGGTCCCTGTGAGGCGGTCAATCACGAGTGCGGAAAGCAGAAACGGAATGGCAAGCCCGAGCGAATAGCACAGCAAAAGCAAGACCCCTTTCCCCACCGATGCGAAGGTGGAGGCGGTGACCAAGGCGGTACCCAAAAATGCGCTCATACAGGGTGCGTGACTCACTGCAAACACCACGCCGAACACCACGGCGGAGAGATGCCCTTTCGCATGGTGTGAGGGGTGGAAATCCCTCAGAAACGGGAGTTTGATGACCCCCAGGAATTCCAGACCCAACAGGATGACGACAAGCCCGGAGACCAAATCGATCATGGTATGGAATCGGTTGAGCAGAGCGCCAACACTCCCGGCAAACAAACCCAGGAGAGAGAATACTACGGTAAACCCCAGCACAAAACACATGACTTTGAGAAAGGTTTTGGACTTACCGGCCCCATCGCCCGAGAAATACGAAACATATGCAGGCAGGATGGGGAGCATACAGGGAGAAAGAAACGAGACCAAGCCGGTCAAAATCATCATCACATATTCCAACGTGTTTCACCTCATCTCCATTATAACACATCTTACCAAAAAAGAAAAGAGAAGAGAAGGGGGGATTATAGGGGGGATGAGATGAGATGTTGAAGAGAAGAGATGTTGATGTTGATGAGAAGAGATTTGATGTGATGTTGAAGAGATTTGATGTTGATGTAGAAGTAGGTATGGAGGAAAGAACGTTCACCTTGTGTCCTGAAAAAGCCTTATGTTTTCAAGGTTTTTGCTGTTTTTTTCAGACACTTGCGGAACTGCGGGGTGGTATGGTATAATACGAACAAAGGTTTGGTGTGGTAAGGAAAAGAAAAGACCGCAAAATGCGGTCTTTGGGTGCTTAGAGAGTGGAGCCGAAGTCGGTCACGATGGACTGACCGGTGATGGCACGGGACTCATCGGAGGCGAAGAATACCAGCATATTGGCGACGTCCTCAGGCATACAGGGCTGGACCTTGAGGTCGTTGTGCTTCATCATTTGCCCGAAGATGTTCATGTCCATATTCTGGGGGTTCATGCCTGCGACCATCGGGGTGACGATGGTGCCCGGGCAGATTGCATTACAGCGCACGTTGGTGCCTGCAAAGCGGAGTGCGGTATGGCGGGTGAGGCCGATGACAGCCGCCTTGGATGCAACATAAGCAGCACCGCCGCAACCCATCACACCTGCTACCGACGCCACGTTGACGATGGAGCCGTAGCCGGTTTTTGCCATCTCGGCGGTGACGTAACGCATCATGGTCATGGTGCCTTTGGTGTTGATGTCGATGACTCGGTCCATATCCTCATCGGTGAAGCTGTCGATGGCTTTGAGGCCTTCGTCCAGCACGCCTGCGTTGTTGATGAGGACATCGATTTTGCCGTAGGTCGAAAGAACGGTTTCCACCACACGCTTTGCGTCCTCGGCTTTGGAGATGTCACTCGGGATGGGAAGCACTTCCCCACCTGCGGCACGGATTTGTTCCGCAACCTCCAAAAGCGGGGCTTCACGGCGAGCGGTGATGACGACTTTTGCGCCCTCAGCGGCAAACTTCAGAGCGGTGGCAGCACCGACACCCGAGTTTCCGCCTGTGATAATGGCGACTTTACCTTCCAAACGATTCATAAAAAACCCTCCTACAAGTTTTTTCTTCATTGTACCGCTATTTTTCTTCTGCGTCAATGGAAAAGCGTAAATATCACGCTCATGAGCGGCAGAGTGAGTACACACAGCACGGTGGACGACAGCGCAAGGATGGCGGAGCGCTCGGCGTCACGGTCATATGTGCGGGCGAAGGCGACGGTCATGGAAGCGGCAGAGGCACCTGCCGACAGGAACATCGCAACCGAGAGCTCCTCGGAGATGGGAAGCACGGTCTTTGCAACGAAGCAGAGCAGGATTGCAAAAAACGGCGCCAAAATGAGCTTGAACAGCACGGGTTTTGCGATAATGCGGGGAGAAAATACTTTGGAAAGCGGGAACTTGGAGAGTTCCACCCCCAAGACGAGCATGGAGAGCGGCGTGCACAGGGATGCGAGCAGGTCGGCATACTCCACCGCTTGGGGAAAGAAGTCCCGCACCTGCAAAAACGAGCAGGCAAAGCCGAGCACGATGGCAAAGGTGACGGGTTTTAAGAGAATTCCCCGAACACTCACATGGCGGCGGTCACCGGAAAACAGGGCGACCCCGAGGGTGAGGATGAGGAAGGTGTGTACCAGATTAAACAGTGAGGTGATGCCCACCACTGCAGGGGCATCGGGAAACAGGACTGCGGCCAGCGGGAGGCTGAGGAATCCGCAGTTGGTGAAGGTGGAGGCACCTCTCCCCGACACATCGTCTTTCGGATAAAAGACTCCGGAGAGCGCATACTGCCCGAGGAGCAGGATGGTCGGAAACAAGAGCCCGCACACAATGTCAGTGACCGAGATGGCGAAAAAGTCGGTCTGCGCCAGCTTGACAAAGACCAGAAACGGCATCGCCACATCCGAGACGATGGCGGTGATGCCACGGATGGCTTCATCACTGATGCGGGCGTTGCGCCCCAGCACCCAGCCGGGAATCAGCAGTGCAACAAACAGCAGCACGCTGGAAAATACCGACGCAAAATCAATCATGACTGCCTCGCTTTCTGCGCTCAAGGAATGCATACACGGGGAGTCCGACCAGGGTCAGCCCGATGCCGATCAGAGAACGGAGCGGGCTTTCCAGCACGGTGCTGACCAGGATGAAGATGCCGCCTGCCGCACCGATGAGCGGTACCACAGGATAGAGCGGCACACGGTAGCTGTCTTTGGAGGAGAGTCCTCGTTTCCGCAGACGGAACACACCCAGGACACCCAGGGTGAAAAAGATCCAAAGCACAAAGACCAGCAGGTCGGTCAGTGTGTTGAAGGTGCCGGTCAGGAGATACACCACCGCAAGGAGCGCTTGCATCACGAGTGCGGCGGTGGGAGTTTCGAATTTGGGATGGAGCGAGGCAAGGAGTTTGGAAAACGGGAGTTTCCCTTGGCTTGCCATGGCTTGCGGCACACGTGCAGCGGTCATGAGATAACCGTTGAGCGCACCAAAGACCGAGACCATGATCCCGGCGGTCAGGAATGCGGCGCCGTTTGGCCCGAGCAGAGCGACTGCGGCATCCGCACCCGGGGTTTGCGAGGCGGCAATTACCTCCTGCGGAAGCAGGCGGAAAATCACCAGGTTGAATGCGGCATAGACCGCAATCACGAACAGAATCCCGATGCAGATGACTCGGGGCAGGTTTTTCTTGGGGTTTTGCATCTCCCCTGCCATATTGGTCACCCCGATCCAGCCGTCATACGCCCAGAGGGTGCCCAAAACAGCGGTGCCGGCGCTTCCCAAAAGCCCGGTTTGGAGTCCTGCCGCACCCGGCATGGACGCACGGGTAAAGCCCAGCGCCAAAATCACGGCGATTGGAATGAGTTTTCCCACCGTGGCGAGGACTTGGATGATGCCGCCCATTCGGGTGGAGAGGATATTGAGAACCAGCAGCAGTGCCAGCACACCGATGGCGAGCAGGGTTTGTTCCGCTTTGCCCATCGGGAGAAACCACGAGGCGTAGACCGAGAACGCAATCGCCTGCGCCGCAACCGATGCGGGATAGGAAATGACCGACTGCACCCAGCCCAGCAAAAAGCCGCACTTCTCGCCGTAGAGTTCTTCGAGATAGGTATACAGCCCGCCTGCTCTGGGCAGGTTTGCCGCAATCTCGGCAACCGAGAGCGCACTTGCAAGGGTGACGATCCCGCCCAACACCCATGCGCCGAGTGCATAGAGCGGACTGCCCGCATCGCTCAGCACGATGCCGGGTTTTAAGAAGATGCCCGAGCCGATAATCATGCCTACCACAATGGCAAGGCCTTGCCACAGCCCGACCGTTCGTTTCGTCTCCATTTTATTTGGTCATTTTTTCCTGCTTGACCTTGTGATCGATCACATGGCGGGAAGCAAGTTCTTTGTGAATCTCCTCAAGCGAGATGCCCATCTGAAGCATGAGCACCATGACATGGTACGCCAGGTCCGCAATTTCATAGATGGTTTCCGCCTTGTCATCCGCTTTGCCTGCGATGATGACTTCGGTGCACTCCTCACCCACTTTTTTGAGGATTTTATCAATGCCTTTTTCAAAGAGGTAGGTGGTATAGGAACCTTCTTTTTTCTCGGTTTTGCGGCCTTCCAGCATGGTCATTAAGCTCTCAAGCGAGAATTCGTGACGGTCCTCGCTTTGGTAAACCGGATGGAAGAAGCAGGAGTCACTTCCGGTATGGCAGGCGGGTCCGTCTTTTTCCACCACGACGACGAGCGCATCGTTGTCGCAATCTGCGGTGATGGAAACGATGTGCTGGTAGTTGCCGCTCGTTTCCCCTTTGACCCAGAATTCCTGGCGGGATCTGCTCCAGAAACAGGTTTTCCCGGTTTCCATGGAGCGGCGGAGGCTTTCTTCGTTCATATACGCCAGGGTCAAAACTTTTTTGGAGACCGCATCCACCACGATGGCGGGGATGAGGCCTTTTTCGTCAAATTTGAGTTCGGAAATATTCAGCATAATTTTCTCCTATCTGCGCATGGGGATGCCGTGCGCCGCAAGTGTTTCTTTGAGTTCGGGGATCGCAACTTCACGGAAATGGAAGATGGAAGCGGCAAGCCCTGCGTCTACTTTGGGCAGGGTTTGAAACAGCGTGACAAAGTCCTCAATCTTCCCGGCGCCGCCCGATGCGATGACCGGGACGGATACCGCATTGCAAACTGCGTCCAGCATTTCCAGGTCAAAGCCGCCTTTGACCCCGTCGGTATCAATCGAGTTGAGCACCACTTCGCCTGCACCGTTTTCCACACAGCGACGAATCCAGGAAATGGCTTCCATGCCGGTGTCCTCCCGTCCGCCTTTGGCAAAGACACGGAACTGACCGTCTACACGCTTGACATCCGCCGAGATGACCACGCACTGGTCCCCGAAGCGGTTTGCCGCCTGTGCAATCAGGTCGGGGTTTTTGATGGCGCCCGAATTCACGCTGACTTTGTCCGCACCGCAGGCAAGCACACGGCTGAAATCCTCCACCGTGTTGATGCCGCCGCCCACTGTGAGCGGAATGAAGATGGTCTTTGCCACTTCGCAGAGAATGTCGGTAAAAAGGGCACGACCCTCGGCAGAGGCGGTGATGTCGTAAAAGACCAGTTCGTCTGCGCCGCAGTCGCTGTAATACTTTGCGAGTGCAACCGGGGAGGAAACGTCGCTCAGCCCCTCGAAGTTGACACCCTTAACCACACGCCCGTTTTTTACATCCAGGCACGGGATGATGCGTTTTGTAATCATTTTGCCACCTCAATTGCATCAGAGAGCGAGATTGCCCCGGTGTAATAGGCTTTGCCGATGATGGCGCCATACAGACCACGTGCGGCAAGGCGCTCCACGTCCTCAAGTGAGGACACGCCGCCCGATGCCACGATCTGCACGGAAAACCGCTCGGAAAGTTCACGGTAGAGTGCGTGGTTGGTGCCTTGCATGGCACCGTCTTTGGAGATATCGGTGCAAATCAGGGTTTTGACCCCGAGTTTCTGCATATTTTCGCAGAATTCAAAGCAGGTCAGATCAGACGTTTCGGTCCAGCCTTTGATGGCGACCTTGTCCCCTTTGATGTCCACCCCGACCGCAATTTTCTCGCCAAAACGGGCGACCGCTTCTGCCAAAAACTCGGGGTTTGTCACCGCAGCGGTGCCGAGGATGACACGATTTACCCCGACTGCGAGATATGCTTCTATGGTTTCCATGCTGCGGATGCCGCCGCCGATTTCGGAAAACAGGTCGGTACTCTCCACGATGGAGCGCACCGTGTCCAGATTCGGGGTGGTGCCGTCTTTTGCGCCTTCCAGATCCACCAGGTGGATATGGGTTGCGCCTGCCGCCTGGAACTCCCGTGCCACGTCGGCAGGGGTGTCGCTATACACGGTCATCTTGGCATAGTCCCCTTTTAAGAGGCGGACCGCTTTGCCTTCATACAAATCAATTGCCGGGAAAATAATCATACTTCCACCTCACAAAATGCACGCAGAATGGAGAGTCCCACATCCCCGCTCTTTTCCGGGTGGAATTGACAGCCGTAGACATGTTTGTTCTGCACGGCGGCGGTGAGAAATGCACCGTACTCGGCGTCTGCGATGACGTAATCCGAGCAGTTTGTCGCATAGTAGGAATGGACGAAGTAGACATGGTCCCCGTCCTTGAGATAGCGGAAAAGCTCGCTTTCTTTGGTAAAGCGGAGGGCATTCCAGCCGATGTGCGGGATTTTGAGATGCTCCGGAATCACTTCTGCGATGGCACGGATTTCGCCCGGAATCAGGCCCAAGCCTTTGTGGGTCCCGTATTCATAGCCGGTCTCAAACAGCAGCTGCATCCCGAGACAGATGCCCAGGATGGGTTTTCCCGCTTCCGCCTGCTCAATGACAAGCTCTGCCATGCCGCTCTCACGCAGTTTTTTCGCAGCATCGCCGAATGCGCCCACACCGGGAAGTACGATGCGGTCGGCAGCACGGATGACATCTGCATCCGAGGTGACCACAACCTCCTGCCCGATGGCGGCAAAGGAGCTTTTCAGGGAAAACAGATTCCCCACCCCGTAATCAATGATTGCGATCATATCAAAGCACCCCTTTGGTGGACGGGATTTCCCCTGCTGCGCTCGGGTCGAATGCACATGCGGCACGGAGACTGCGTGCGACCGACTTAAAAGTCCCCTCAATGATGTGGTGGGAGTTGGTGCCGGCAAGCTGCTTGATGTGCAGGTTGCACTTCGCTTCACGGACAAAGCCGAGGAAGAATTCCTCTACCAGTTCGGTGTCAAATGTGCCGACTTTCTCGGTCGGGACACACAGGTCATAGCCCAACCAGTCACGCCCCGAGAGGTCCACCGCAGAGAGGATGAGGGCTTCGTCCATGGGCAGGATCTGGCTGCCGTAGCGGTTGATGCCGCGCTTGTCGCCGAGTGCTTCGCAGAATGCTTTTCCCAGCACAATGCCGATGTCCTCCACCGTGTGGTGGTCATCCACCTGGGTGTCCCCGTTGCAGGTGACGATCAAATCAAAACGGCCGTGCTTGGCAAACAGGGTGAGCATATGGTCCAAAAATCCGCACCCTGTGTTGATCTCGCTTTTTCCGCTCCCATCGAGCGCAAGGGCGAGGGCGATATCGGTTTCCGCTGTTCGGCGGGTAAAATTAGCTGTTCTCATACTGTTTCCTCCAAAATCTGAGCGAGAGCGGCGAGCAAAAGGTCCATTTGCTCCCGTGTCCCGACCGTGATTCGGTTATATGCTGAAATTTCGGGTTTGGTGAAATGGCGGACCAAAATCCCCTTTTCTTTGAGCGCAAGATAGGTGCGCTCCCCGTCGAGTTTGGGATGACGGGCGAAGATGAAGTTCGCTTTCGACTCGGTCATTTCAAAGCCGAGAGCGGCAAGCTGCGCCATGGTTTCTGCACGGGTTTCCATTACCGTGCGGCAATTTTGTGCGGTGTACTCCGCATCCTGCAGTGTCCCCAAGCCCGCCGCCATGGTCATGCGGTTGATGTTATACGGGTTGGTGGAATATTTGATGGTGTTGAGGTCGCAGATGAGGTCTGCACTCCCCACGCCGAAGCCGAGTCTTGCCCCTGCCATGGAACGGGATTTGGAGAAGGTCTGTGTGACCAGCAGGTTCGGGTATCGCTCCAACAGTGCCACCGCACTTTGCGCCCCGAAATCCACATACGCTTCATCCACCACCACGATTCGGTTCGGGTCACTCTCCAGAATTCGGCAAATCTCGCTCTGTGCAAGCTCGATGCCGGTGGGTGCGTTGGGGTTGGCGAGAAACACGGTGCCGTGTGTCTTGCACAGGGTGTCCACATCCACGGTGAAATCAGGTTTCAGCGGCACCTCCACAAACGGGACCCGATTGAGTTCGGCAAAGACCGAATAAAAACCGTAGGTGATATTCGGGAACACCGCCGGGGTGTTCTCATCGCAATACGCCATGAAAGCGAAGTTTAGAATCTCGTCCGAGCCGTTGGTGAGGAGGACTTGTGAGAAGTCCACCCCAAGCGTGTCCGCCACCGCCTGTGTGAGGGTGCGGCACTCGGGGTCGGGATACAACTGCAACTCCTTCGCCGCCGCAGACGCAAGTGTTTGTGCGGTTTGCGAGGGCGGAAAGGGGCTTTCATTGGTATTGAGTTTGACATACTGCATATTTTTGGGCTGCTCCCCCGGGGTATACGGGGTAAGCGATGCGAATTTCTCGCTCATAAATCTGCTCATTGTTTTTCCCCCAAACGGATGGTGGCACTTCTCGCATGGGCGGAAAGCCCTTCTTGTTCCGCAAAGTACGCCACATCCTCAGCCAAAGCGGCGAGTGCATCTGCGGTGAAGTACGTATACTGGGTTTTCTTGACAAAGTCATCCACCGAGAGCGGACTGGAGAACTTTGCGGTACCTGAGGTGGGCAGGGTGTGGTTGGCGCCTGCCATGTAGTCCCCCAGCGCCTCGGGGCAGTTGTGCCCCAAAAAGACCGAGCCTGCGTGACGGATGGCGTCAAGCGAGTCAAACGGATTTGCCACACACAGTTCCAGATGCTCGGGTGCGAGTTCGTTTGAAATTTCAATTGCGGCGGAAAGCGAGTCTGCCACAATGATTTTGCCGTTTTGGTCAATGGACGCACGGGCAATTTCACTTCTCGGCAGGGTCGGGATTTGACGCTCAAGCTCGGCTTGCACCGCCTCGGCAAGCGCCATGGAATCGGTGACAAGGACTGCGCTGGCGAGTTTATCGTGCTCGGCTTGGGAGAGCAGATCCGCCGCAACGTGGGACGGAGTTGCGCTCTCGTCTGCCACAATGAGGATTTCACTCGGGCCTGCAATCATGTCAATGGACACCTGACCGAACACCTGCTTTTTCGCTTCTGCGACAAAGGCATTTCCCGGGCCCACGATTTTGTCCACCTTGGGGATGGTTTCGGTACCGTAAGCGAGTGCGGCAATCGCTTGCGCACCGCCGACTTTGAAGATTTTATCCACCCCGGCGACTTTTGCTGCGGCGAGGATGACCGGATTGATCTTCCCCTCGGAATTCGGCGGGGTGACGATGACCACCTCGGGCACGCCTGCAATTTTGGCGGGGATGGCATCCATCAAGACGGTGGAGGGATAGGTTGCGGTGCCGCCCGGGACATAGAGTCCGGCACGGTCCACCGGGATGATTTTCTGACCCATCAGTACCCCGGGTTCGTCGTTGATGATGAAGCCCGAACGGACTTGTTTTTCATGGAATTTGCGGATGTTGGCTGCTGCACGCTCCAACACCGCAAGGAATCTCGGCTCGACGAGCGAGAGTGCTTCTTGGATTTCCGCCTCGCTGACCGCAAGGGAGTCCAGCTTGGCATGGTCAAACCGCTCGCAGTAAGAAAGCAGGGCTTGGTCCCCGTTTTCCCGCACGGTTTGGATGATCTCGGCGACCACTTCCTCCACATTCACGGTCGGGGTGACACGGGCGAAGATTTCCGAGTGGTCCACCTCGCTGTATTTGAGAATTCGAATCATTTCGCTTCCTCCGTTTGCGCCGCCAAACTTGCGACGATGGTTTCGATGGGGGCTTGCTTGAATTTGAAGCCGGCTTTGTTGGCAATCAGACGTGCGCTGATGGGGACAATGGTCTCGATTACCTCCAGGTCATTCTCCTTTAAGGTGGTGCCGGTTTCCACGATGTCCACAATCACGTCGGAAAGTCCGAGAATCGGAGCGATTTCGATTGAGCCGTTTAAGTGGATCATATCAATGTCACGTCCCATGGACGCATAGTAATTCTTTGCGATGTTGGTGAATTTGGTGGCGACACGCAGGGTCTTTTGCGGGTTGTCACGGAAGCTCTTTTGCGCAGCCACCGCCATGCGGCATTTGCCGATGTCCAAATCCAAGAGTTCATACACATCGGGCTGGTACTCAAGCAGAATGTCTTTGCCTGCCACTCCGAGATCCGCCGCACCACGCTCGACATAGATGGCGACGTCCGAGGGCTTGACCCAGAAATAACGCACACCCGCTTCCTGATTTTCAAAAATCAGCTTGCGGTTGTTTTCCTTGATCGAGGGGCATGGGAAACCCGCTTTTTCAAACATGGCATAGACTTTTTCGCCCAGTCTGCCTTTGGGCAAGGCAACATTAAGCATGGTTTTCAATGATCTCGACCCCCCGTTCCTGTAATTTCAAAAGTTGTTTGTAGCGGAGTTTTTCGGGCAGGGATTTCTGCACGGTCACACGCATCCCGCTCGAGGTGAGGAGTTTGTGTGCATCAAAGAGTGCAGCAAGGTCCGCCCCATCGTCATAGAGGATGACCGCATCCACATCGTATTCCCGATCGGTTTCACAGAGCTGCTCTAACAGGTCGAGATACACCGCAAATCCGATTGCACGGGACTTTCTCCCCATTTTGTCCATCAGGTTGTCGTACTGACCGCCGGAAAGGACACCGGATGCAACACCGCTGATAAAGCCTTTGAAGACAAAGCCGTTGTAATAATTCATATCGCCGACCACCGAGAAGTCAATGCGGACATTTGCATCCGCACCGCTGTGCGCAAGGGCTTGCAAAACAGTTTCCAGCTGCGCAACCGCAGGGCTTTCGGGGACGATTTCGTGCAGCACGGGCAGAACTTCTGCGGGGACACCGTAGGTAGAGACCAGGCGGCGCAGACGGCTGCCGTCCACCCCCTCCTCCGCACAGATGGCGGAGATGCTGTGGAGATTCTTCTCCCCGACACAGGTAAGCAGATTCTTTCTCGCCTGATCGGACACGCCCAAAGAATCGATCACCTCGGCGATGATGTCCAAGTTGGAGAGGTCCAGCACAAAGTCGCTCGAGATGAGCGCAAGACTCTCGCATGCAAGCTTTAACACCTCGAAAATGCAGTAGGAATCCACCGCACCGAGACACTCCAATCCCACCTGCATGATTTCCTTAAACGAATGGGTGCCTTTGGAAACACGGTAGACATTTTCGTTGTAATACACCTTCTGCACCGAGTCGGTGATGTCCTTGCTGTTTTTGATGATGGACAGCGTCACGTCCGGCTTGAGCGCCATGAGTTTGCCGTCCGTGTCGGTAAAGGTGATGATATGGTCCGAAACCAGGAAATTCTTGTTGCGGACATAGAGGTCATATTCCTCAAATTTGCTCATTTTGTACTGTGCATATCCGTATGTCTGATACAGCGCACGCAGCGAAAAAATCGCCTTTTCTTCGTATTTCAAGACATCCATAAATTCGTTCCTCCGATAAAAAACGGTTATCTTGTATTATATCATAGATTCCGTAATTCGACAACCGTCACTTTCTTAGATACTTTATTACTTTAGTATACTAACGCAATAACATGATAAAGTCAAGTGTTTTTCAAAAAAAAGAGGCATTTTCAAAAAGAAAACACCTCTTTTGGTTAGATTTCGATGTACTCACAGCCGTAGACGCTTTGCTCCACCGCACCGTTGGGATACGCTTTGCGATAGGACTTGTGGAGATGACCGTGGATGTGAAGCGGTATCCCATGCTCAAAGAGATAGTAGGTAATCCCGGCAAGCCCTGCGTGGGCATGGTCATACTGTGCAGACAGAAACGCTCGGTCGTGCGTGAGAAGGACATCCGCACCCTTTGACATTCCGCTTGCCAGAAGCAGGCTTTCATAGTGGGTGTACATGGGCCACTCCCCTTTTTTGTAGCGGAAACTCCCCTCGATTCCGGCAAAGGTGACCCCACGATGGGTCACGGTCTTGCCGTTTAAGTTTGGGATGCCGAATTGGTCGAGCAGGTCGGGGCGGTCGTGATTGCCACGCAGCGCCAAAAGTTTTTCTTTCGGCACGAGTGTTAACACCCGCTCCAATTCATAGGGGCACAAGTCCCCGAGAATCAGGCACAAATCATATGCCGCCACACCGGAAAAGAACTCCTCAAACTTGTTGCCGAAGCCCAGGTCCCCGTGGGTATCCGAGACCACGATGAGTTTCAGCCCAAACGGTTTTGGGGTCACACGCGTTCCGTGCGCCAGGTAATGCGAGACAAGTTCTTCATACGCTTGCGCTTCAAGCGGGTCAAAGCCTCTCGCACGTGTGAGAAAGCGCCCGACCTCAAACTTCTTGCGTCGAAACAGCATCTTACTTTTCCCGAACAAAGAAGATAAAGATCAAAGAGCTCAGAAGCAGTGCAAACGGATAGAAGAGGTACGGAATGATTTGGAATGCGCCCACGGTGTGTCCCAACTCGGTGGCTGCGGTAATCGCAACCAGCATCTGCGCACCGTATGGGATGATGCCTTGGAACACGCAGGAGAAGGTGTCGAGGATGGATGCGGTTTTCTTGGGCGAAATGCCGTATTCCTCACTCATTTCTTTTGCAATCGGGTTTGCCATCACGATGGCGACCGTGTTGTTTGCGGTTGCAATATCCATCGCACCCACCAGGAGACCCATACCGAGCTGTCCGCCTCGTTTGCCGCGGAAGACACGCTTGATGCCGCAAAGCAGCGCTTCAAAGCCGCCGTGTTCACGGATGAGGGCACAAATGGCAGAGACCAAAATCGCAACCATGGTGGTTTCAAACATGCCTGCCGCACCCGAGCCCATATTGGAGAGCAGGTCGGTTGCCGCAGTGGCGCCGGTGGCAAGCATGATAATTGCGCCCGAGAAGATCCCGATGAGCAGGACCACAAAGACATTGATGCCAATCACACCGCCCACCAACACCAGAACGTATGGGATGATCTGGATTAAGTTATACGGCTCGATGACCGCACCGGTGACATTCTGCTGAAATGACAGCACCAAAACCGCAATCAGCGTCACAATTGCGGCCGGAAGCGCAATCTTGAAGTTGGCGGAGAATTTGTCTTTCATCTGACAGCCCTGACCGTTACACGCCGCAATGGTGGTATCCGAAATGAAGGACAGGTTGTCGCCAAACATGGCACCGCCCATGACCGTGCCGATGCACAAGGGAAGCGAGAATCCGCTTGCTGCGGAGACCGAGACCGCAATCGGGGTGATGAGTGTGATGGTGCCGACCGAAGTACCCATAGCAAGGGACACGAAGCAGGAAACCACAAAGAGCACTGCCACTGCATACTGCGCAGGGATGACGGACAGCAAGAAGTATGCCACGCTGTCTGCACTGGAACGGCCCACAACGCCAACGAAAATGCCCGCTACCATGAAAATGAGGATCATGGTGACGATGTTCTTATCGCCCACGCCACGGCCCATCAGTTGCAGTTTTTCATCGAAGCTCAGCTTGCGGTTTTGCAGACATGCAACCAGCAGAGCGACCAAAAACGCTACCACGATGGGGATATTGTAAAAGCCCATATGGATTTTCATGCCGTACTCAAAGAGCAGGCCCAACCCCAAATAGATGACCAGAAACACCCCAATGGGGAGCAATGCGATTGGATTTGATTTTTTCATAAAAACATCCTCCTATTCTACCTTTGAATTTATATGATTTTCCGAATTTTGTCAAGTGTCTTGTCAACCGTAGCCCCGAGTGCTACAATAAATCCGAGGTGGTTTGATGAAAGCCAAAACCAGCGTGGATATGACCCAAGGGAACATCCTTCGCCATATCATCGCCTTTACCCTGCCGCTTCTTGCCGGCAATCTTTTCCAACAACTGTATAATATGGTGGACACCTGGGTGCTTGGAAATTTTGTTTCCAACGAAGCGTTTTCCGGCGTCGGCTCGGTCACCCAAATCGTCAACACCATGATTTCTCTGTTCATGGGCTTTTCCGCCGGTGCGAGTGTGGTCATTTCCCAATACTTCGGTGCGAAAGACGAGAAAAACGTGAGCCGCACCGTGCATACCACAATCGCCTGCTCGCTGATTCTGGGCGTGGTCCTGAGCATTGTCGGGGTGCTGCTCATCCCGCTCTTACTCCGCTTCATGCAGGTGCCGAGCGAGGTCTACCCCTACTCGAAGTCGTATCTCACCATTTATTTTTCCGGACTGTTGGGGCTGGTCATCTACAACATCGGCTCTGCGATTTTGCGTGCGGTGGGCGACTCCACCCGTCCGTTTTATTACCTGGTGGTTTGCGCTTTGCTCAACACCGTGCTGGATTTGCTCTTTGTCCTCAAATTCGGCATGGGCGTGGAGGGGGTTGCGTATGCAACCGTCATCGCCCAAGGACTCTCGGCGGTCCTGGTGCTGCTCACCCTCTTCCGTTCGGATTCCTGCGTGCGACTCTCCCTCAAAAAGCTCAGAATCGCCGGGGACTTGCTTTGGAAGATCGTGCGCATCGGCTTCCCCTCCGCACTCCAAATGGCGCTCACCTCGTTTTCCAATGTCTTTGTGCATCGGTACATCAACTTCTTCGGGACCGACTGCATCTCAGGGTACTCTGCCTACCATAAAATCGACCAACTCATCATCCTGCCCATGCAATCGGTCGCACTCGCTTCCACCACGTTTATGGGGCAGAATTTGGGCTACGGGGATGTGGCACGTGCCAAGCGTGGGGTGCGTACCTCGCTCATCCTTGCCATGCTCACCACAGGCGTGCTCATGATTCCGGTCATGGTCTTTGCGCCGCACACGATTGCGTTTTTCAATAACACCCCGGGTGTTGTGAAGATGGGCACCACGTTTTTGCGCTGCCTCACCCCGTTTTATCTGATTTGCTGCATCAACCAAATCTATATCGGGGCACTGCGAGGTGCCGGGGATACCAAAGCGCCCATGATCATTATGCTCACCTCGTTTGTGGCGTTCCGTCAAGCGTATCTCTTTGTGATGGCAAATTTCATTGTAAATGAGCCCTTACCCATCGCACTTGCCTACCCCATGGGCTGGGTGCTGTGCAGCATCCTCGCCGCAATTTATTACCACAAAACCGACCTTTCCAAAACACGCATTACAAAGTAAAAAAAACGCTCCCGTTTGGGAGCGTTTTTCGTTTCTTCGGTTAGTTTTTGGTGACGGTAATCTCAATCAGGCCTGCAGTTTTAGACTGGAGATAAATATCTTTTTGGTCATAGCCAATCCAATATTCTCCTGCAGCCGGATTTCCGCTTGCATTGTTGGTTAAAGTAAATGCAGAACCATTTACCTTAACTGTCGAGATGGAGTAACCGGTCGGAACTTCAATCAGATTCAAATAAACGTGAAGGTATTCTTTTCCGGTGTTATACGGTGAACCGGACTTCAATTCCAAAGCGTTACGATTCTCATCCAGCACCTCTAAATCGACCAAAATCTTGTAAGAATTTTCGTCGATCGTTTCTTTTGCAACCTTGTTATAGCGGAAATAAACATAATTTGCAATTCTTGTATCTCCATCAAATACGGAGTAACCGTAAATTCCCGGATTTACAGCTGCAACAGGTAAAAAGTCAGCACCTGTACTTGTAGATATAGAGCTGTCTTTATTGTGACCTGCATTGAGCTTTCTTGCATACTCCTTGAAAACCGACACCGTGCAGGAGTCGCTGAATTCTCCCGCCTTTACGGAAATCGTCGCGGTACCGAGAGCGACAGCGGTAACAACGCCGTTTTCATCAACGGTTGCGACCGATTCATCGGACGAAGTCCAGGTCACTTTCTTATTGGTAGCATTTTCGGGAGAAACAGTTGCGGTAAGCGTTGCAGTTTTTCCCATTTCAACGGTAAGTTCTGCCATATCAAGTGTAATTCCGTCCACAGGAACGGTAACTTCCGGATAGGTCGCGTCCTTGTCGTAGTCGTTGCCGAAGGAGTCATACTCATGCATGAGCTGAGCTGCAAGCACGGTAAGACCGAAGGTGACGGACGGCTGATTGCCGGCGCCGGTCTTGTGGTTTGCTTCGTTTCCGACGGTTTCGGGCATGGTAATACCGAGAACAAAGACCTTCTCCTCATTCGGGAGAATGGAAGCGTCGGTGTAAAGGCTTGTGCCGAATTCCGCTGCGGTCATGCCCTTGACACTTGCACGGTCGGAGAAATCCACACCCGCAAGGGAATCTGCGCTGTAAATATCCAGATACTCCGAAAGCTTGAAGGATTCGTCATAGACGTTGATGCCCTCTGTTTCGGAAACAATTTTGGTTGCAACGTCGAGCTTTGCTGCAAGGCTGCCCACGTTTTTCACACTGAGCGCCACAACACGGGTATAGCCCGGCTCCCAAAGAGCATCCTTGGGGAGAATCGGGTCAGCCCCAAGCGGAAGGAAGTCCACACCGTTTGTGCTGTAAGACACCTCGATGTCGAGATTTCCCGACTTGATGATGTTGTTGACCGAGGAAACAGAGTCGGTAAACCATGCAAAGGTGGTGCCGATGAGCATGGAAATGCACACGAGCAGGCTCAGAGCACTGAGCAGCAGTGCCTGTTTGGTTTTTCTCATGGTAATTTCTCCTTATGTAAAAATTAAGCGAACACTACGCAATTATAATTTACCACAGGACATTTCCGTCTGTCAAGTGTTTCCCCGAAAAAACACCCAAGGGTGTCTTCATATGGGGAGCATTCGTCTTATGACAGGATTTCAAGTCCATAGCATCACAAAAATCCTCAAAAACCGCCAATGATTCCCTCGTGTTTTTGCTTGCTTTCGAATCACGAAATCCTCGTCATAAGATGCGAAGCAGTTTTGAGGCTGACATTTTTCGCAAAAGACAAAGAAAAACGCACCGATAATCCTGACGGATATCGGTGCGTTTTGATGCAGTATTTTCGAAAAAGGGCGTATCAAAACCGATTTCTCCCTATGTGAAGATACCCTCTTATTCTGTGATACTCTTGTGGAATTCCTGAATGGAGCGGACACCGCTGTCGCCCTTTTCCTGGACCTCCAGAATACCCGAGACACAAGCCTGCGCCGCTGCCATGGTGGTGAAGTAGCACACACGGCTCTTGATTGCGCTCTTTCTGATGTAACTGTCGTCCTGCGCCGAGACCTTACTGCCCGACGGGGTGTTGACGATGAGTGTCACCTCGCCGTTTGCGATGGAATCCAAAATATTCGGTCTGCCCTCGTAGAGCTTCTTGACCAATTTTGCCGGAACACCTGCATTTACAATGGTTTCATAGGTCTTGCCGGTTGCGATGATGCCAAAGCCTGCCTTATGGAAATCACGGGCAAGCTGGGGCAGCTCGTCTTTGTCACGGTCGTTGACGCTGATGAGGACGGTACCTTCCATCGGGACTTTGACCTGGGTTGCCTCCTGCGCACGGCAGAATGCCACGCCTGCAGACTCGCTCATGCCGAGCACCTCACCGGTGGAGCGCATTTCCGGACCAAGCACCGGGTCGACTTCCTGGAACATCTTAAACGGGAAGACCGCTTCTTTGACCCCGTAATGGGAGAACTTCTTGTCTTTGAGTGCGGGGACCGGAGACGGTCTGCCGGTGTACTCCCCTGTCATGATATCCACCGCAATCTGGACCATCTTGATGTCGCAGACTTTGGAGACCAACGGCACGGTACGGGATGCACGGGGGTTTGCTTCCAGCACGTACACCACACCGTTTTCGATTGCGTACTGCATATTCATAAGACCGGAAACACCCATTTCCACGGCGATGCGGCGGGTGTATTCCTTAATGGTATCCACCAGGTGCTGCGGGATGTTCTTCGACGGCAGGATGCAAGCCGAGTCGCCCGAATGGACGCCTGCGAGTTCGATATGCTCCATTACCGCCGGGACAAAGCAGGAAGTGCCGTCCGAGATTGCGTCTGCCTCACACTCGGTTGCATGGCCGAGGAAACGGTCGATGAGAATCGGGCGGTCCGGAGTAACGCCGACCGCAGCTTCCATGTACACACGGAGCATTTCCGCATCACGCACCACTTCCATACCACGGCCGCCCAGGACGTAGGACGGACGCACCATGACCGGATATCCGATGCGCTCTGCAATTTCGAGTGCGTCATCGACTGTGACCGCCATACCGGATTCCGGCATGGGGATTTCCAGCTTGTCCATCATCGCACGGAAGAGGTCACGGTCCTCTGCCATGTCAATGGTCTCAGGCGAAGTACCCAGGATGTTAACGCCTGCTTTCTTGAGTGCACCTGCGAGATTCAGCGGGGTCTGACCGCCAAACTGCGCAATCACGCCAAGGGGTTTCTCTTTTTCATAGATGCTGAGCACGTCCTCAATGGTGAGCGGCTCGAAATACAGCTTGTCCGAAGTGTCATAGTCGGTGGATACGGTCTCGGGGTTGCAGTTGACGATGATGGTCTCAAAGCCCAGATTTCTGAGTGCGATTGCGGCATGGACACAGCAGTAGTCAAACTCGATGCCCTGACCGATGCGGTTCGGGCCGCCGCCGAGGATCATGATTTTCTTCTTGTTCTCGCTTGCGACGGATGCGTCGTCCACATGGTAGGTGGAGTAGTAATACGCCTCATGCTCGGTGCCGCTGACATGGACACGCTCCCATGCCTGGGTGATGCCCGCAGCCTTTCTCGCATTGCGGATTTCGTCCTCGCTTATGTCGAGCAGCTGGGAGAGATAGAGGTCCGAAAAACCGTCCAGCTTTGCGGTGCGCAAGGTTTCCGCATCGGGAACCGCACCTGCGTTTTTCTTGAGTGCTTCTTCCTCTTCCACCAACTCCTTCATCTGCTCAAGGAAGTAGCGGTTGATCTTGGTGAGGGAGAAGAGTTCTTCCACACTCACGCCCTTGCGGAGTGCTTCATACATAATGAACTGGCGCTCACTGTTCGGAACGGTGAGCATAGTCATAAGTTCTTCCTTGGATTTCTTTGCAAAGTCACGTGCACCGCCGAGGCCTGCACGCCCGGTTTCCAAACTGCGGATCGCTTTCTGGAAGGCTTCTTTGTAGGTCTTACCGATGCTCATGACCTCGCCGACCGCACGCATCTGGGTGCCGAGTTTATCCTGCACGCCTTTGAACTTTTCAAACGCCCAACGTGCAAATTTGATGACGATATAGTCCCCACTCGGGACGTAGTTTGCCAAAGTGCCGTACTTGCCGCACGGGATTTCGTCCAAGGTCAGACCTGCCGCAAGCATGGCGGAGACCAGTGCAATCGGGAAGCCGGTCGCCTTACTTGCCAATGCGGAGGAACGGGAGGTACGGGGGTTGATCTCGATGACCACGATACGGTCACTCACCGGGTCATGTGCAAACTGGACGTTGGTACCGCCGATGACTTCGATGGAACGGACGATGCGATGTGCCTGATCCTCCAAACGGTCCTGCACCGACTTCGGCACCGTGATCATCGGTGCGGCACAGAACGAGTCGCCGGTATGGACGCCAAGCGGGTCGATGTTTTCAATGAAGCAGACCGTGATGGTCTGGTCCTTTGCGTCACGCACCACTTCCACTTCGAGTTCTTCCCAACCCAAAATGGATTCTTCTACCAGCACCTGACCCACCAGGCTTGCCTGGAGTCCTCGTGCGGTGACGGTGCGGAGTTCTTCTAAGTTGTAGACCAAGCCGCCGCCTTCGCCGCCCATGGTATATGCCGGACGGAGAACCACCGGATATCCCAGCTTCTCTGCGATTTTTTCGGCTTCTTCCACTGTGTATGCCACTTCGCTGCGTGCCATTTCAATGCCGAGTGCATCCATTGCCTTTTTGAATTCAACACGGTCCTCACCACGCTCGATAGCATCCACCTGCACACCGATGACCTGGACATTACATTCTTCCAAAATGCCGGTTTTCGCAAGCTCAGAGCAGAGATTGAGTCCCGACTGACCGCCCAGATTCGGGAGCAGTGCGTCCGGGCGTTCTTTGCGGATGATCTCGGTCAAACGCTCCACATTCAGCGGCTCGATATAGGTGACATCCGCAACTTCCGGGTCGGTCATAATGGTAGCCGGGTTGGAATTGACCAGAACGATCTCATAGCCCAAATTGCGCAAAGCCTTGCACGCCTGGGTGCCCGAATAGTCAAATTCACACGCCTGACCGATGATGATCGGACCGGAGCCGATGATAAGGATCTTTTGAATATCGTTGCGTTTTGGCATGATGGTTTCTCCTTTTTCTCTATAGTTTCAATGGAATTGTTTGTTTACTGAATGGTAACGGTGCGGGTGGTCGGGTCCCAACTTACATCTGCACCGAACGGCTCTGAAATCGCACGGGCGGGGACCATCGTTTTGCCGTTTAGAATCACAGGCGGGGAATCCAACTTCACATAGTCGTAATTGACGCTCATCAGGTTGTTTCCAACCGTGAGTCCGAGTTCAATCCCGCCTTTTTTTGCGGTAATGTGCTTGCTCTGACCGTTCCAGGTGACCGCAACACCGAGGGCATCAAATACCGCTCTGAGCGGCACCATTGTGCGACCGTTAATGATGGTTGCCGGAACTTCCAGCTTGATTTTTTTGCCGTCACACAGCATGATATCCGAGCCGATGGTAAGCTGAATCTTCGGATTTCTCGCATCCAAAATAGGGTCGGCAATCGCCTTCAACGCCGACAGGCTCTTGATGCCGTCCCCGCCGCCGAGGGCTCTGGTGCTTTTGTTATACACCACAATTGCAGGCAGCTCCAACGAGCCGCCGCCAAGTGCTTCACGGATGCCGAGCAGTGAGCCGTCCACCGCATACATGGTCACGCCTTTGCTTTCCGCATACGCTTTGACCACCGAATACATCTCGACGGAATCGGTACAGCTGTTGTAACCAAAGAGAAGGAAGCTTTCCTCGCACTCGTTATTGTTGCATCGATTCCACAACAGAAAGCTCTCATTTCCTGTGATATCCACGGTTTTTGCAGCAGCGGTGGTCACCAGCAGCAACGAAAGCAACAACGCCAGGATTCTTTTCATAACAGACGCTCCTTTTCTCACTTATGACAATGTGTTTCCTGTTAAACTTCAGTATACCATAAAGAAGCGAGTTTTTCAAAAGAAAAACTCGCAACAAAACAAATTATTTTTCATCAATGGCATATTTCTGCTCCACCTCTGCCTTGACGGTGTAGCAGGAGAACAAATTCGATACGTGTCCCTCGGAGAGTTTCGGGGTGACAAGAGAGACCACGGGTACCAAAACAAGCGATAAAATCATGGATGCCGCCCCCGCAACGGTGGGAGAAACCCATGCGCCAAAGAGATTTGCCACGTTGATCCCAACCCCTGTAATCAGGGTCACCCAAACGCTTGCACGGGTGGTGCGCTTCCAATACAGACCGTAGATAAACGGGCCGAGGAAGCAGCCTGCCAAAGTGCCCCAGGAAAGGGACATCAGCGAGGTGATGAGGTTGGACGGGTTGAGCGCAATGACGACCGACAGCAATACAAAGAACGCACACAAAACACGGATGACAAGCACCTGTGCTTTGCTGTTCATATTCGGAAACAGTGCACCCTTGAGGAAGTCCAGCGTGAAAGTGGAGCTGGAGGTCATGACAAGGCTTGCGAGGGTGGACATGGATGCAGAGAGCACCAGAATCAAAACCAAACCGATGAGCAGGTCCGGCAAGGACTCTGCCAACATGGTGGGAATGATTTCATCAAATACCACGTTTCCGTTCGGGGTGTAAAACAGTCTGCCAAAGCCGCCGAGGAAATAGCTGCCGCCTGCGATGATGAGCGCAAATGCGGTGGAAATCACAGTCCCCGCCTTGATGGAGCGCTCGCTCTTGATGGTGTAGAACTTGTGCACCATCTGCGGAAGTCCCCAAGTACCGAGGCTGGTGAGCACCACAACACTCGCAAGTTCGACCATATTCGGACCGAAGAACGAGGTGAATGCGCCTTGCAGATTCGGTGCGGTTTCGCACGGGATTTGAGAGAGTGCATTGAGGGAGTCGGTGAGTCCGCCGTTTTTGGAAAGGACCGCAACCACGACCGCCACAATTCCAATCAGCATGATAATGCCCTGGAACAGGTCGTTGAATGCGGTTGCCATATAGCCGCCCACCACCACATACAGACCGGTGAGGAGTGCCACACCGATGATGCAATAGGTATAATCAAGATGGAAAGAAAGCGAAAACAGCCCCGACTGTCCTTTATAGACCGATGCAGAATACGGAATCAAAAATACAAAAATAATCACCGAGGTGACAATGCGCAAAGCATGGCTGTCAAAACGCTTTGCGAAGAAATCCGGCATGGTGGCACTTTCCAGGTGCTTGGTCATGACACGGGTACGACGCCCCAGAATCATCCACGCCATCAAACTGCCGATGAAGGCATTTCCCAGCCCGATCCAGGTTGCGGAAACGCCGAAATTCCAACCGAACTGACCCGCATAGCCCACAAAGACCACAGCGGAGAAATATGCGGTGCCGTAAGAAAAAGCGGTCAGCCACGGCCCGACACTGCGGCCGCCAAGGACAAACTCGGAAACGCCGGCGTCACGCTTTCTGCAAACCACTGCGATGAGAACAGTAACTGCGACAAAAAACACAAGCATTGAAATTTTTGCAACCATGACAATCCCACCTTTCTTTTTGCGTCATCTACATAAAAATACCCCGCCCCTCGTTTTGAAGCAGAGGGCGGAGAATGAATCTTCCCGCAACACGGGTGTTACATTCAAGATATGATACCACGGTTTCTCCCGCTTGTAAAGTGATTTTCATAAAAAAATTCACCCCAATCCGAAAATTGGGGTGAATTCCGTTAGTTCTGCATGCCGTTCATGGCATTGAGTTCCGCCTCGTCCATCAAAATGATTTTGATGTCACGGGTATTGCCGTTGCGGTAGACTGTGAGTGTGATGGAGTCGCCTGCCACGTGTTCGTCACGGACCTTTTGCACATCGCCAAGGGATGTGACCTCCTGACCCTCTACCTTCACGATGATATCGCCACGCATAATGCCTTTCTGATACGCATCCGAGCGTGGGTCAACCGAGTCGACATACATGCCTGCCGGAACGCCGAAGTACGATGCGGTACGCTCATCCAAAATCTCACCGGTGATGCCGATGGTGGGACGACCTTTGACATAGCCACGGGAGATGAGTTCGTCCACAATGGGCTTGACCGTGTTCATCGGGATGGCAAAGCCAAGGCCCTCATAGTAGGAGATGCCGATTTTGATGGTATTGATGCCCACTACCTGACCGTAGGCGTTGACCAGCGGTCCGCCCGAGTTGCCCGGGTTGATGGACGCATCGGTCTGGATTAAGGTCATGGGCTGGTTTTCCACAATCACGTCACGGTTGATAGCGGAGATGATTCCGCTTGTCACGGTGTTCTGAAGCTGGAGTCCTGCCGGGTTTCCGATTGCAACCGCAAGGTCGCCCTGTTCCAGTGCATCCGAATCCCCGAAAGTTGCCGCAGGAAGATCTTTTGCCTCCACTTTGAGTACAGCAAGGTCGGTACGTGCGTCCACACCGATGATGCGTGCGCCGTATTCGGTGCCGTCATCCAAGATGACCGAGACCGAATCCGAGTTTTCAATCACGTGGTTGTTGGTGATGATGTAGCCATCCTCGCTCAGGATGATGCCGCTTCCCACCGACCCGGAGGACGAAGAGAACGGGCTGGAAGAGATTGCGTTTGCCACAACGCCGACCACCGACGGGCGGACTTTCTTCGCAATCTGCTTGACGCTCATGGTGCCGTCCGGATTTGCTGCCTCGTCTTTGACAAACGGGGTTTTCTGAATCTCGACGTACTCTTCCACACGCACATCAGGCTGTTCTTGAAGTTGGGGGCGTGCACCCGAGATGAAATAGACCACTACCCCGATCACGATTGCGATCAAAAGCAGATAAGCGGCAAGCGCACCGAACACGATTGCTAAGATCTTGCGGCGTTTCTTTTTGCCTTTTTGTTCGGACATCTGCACACGGCGGTAGAATTCCGCCTGCTGAGAAAATTCGCTGCGTGGGGTGGAAGTTTCCGCCTCCGCTTCCTCATCGAGCGACTCAATGTCAAACTCGGGAATGGGTTCTGCCTCCACCGGGGTTTCTTCCACCGGGGTTTCCTCAATTGGAGTTTCCTCGATTGAGGTTTCCTCCTCCGGAATACGGTTCAATTCATCACTCATGTTTTGTTCCTCCTGCTTGTTCGTTTCTCGACACACGCATCATCGGGACACGGAACCAGAATGTGGTTTTCCCGTTTTCACTCATGACGCCAATGTCGCCTTTGTGCTGATTGACGGTTGTTTTTACAATATAGAGTCCGAGTCCCAGCCCGGTCTGTTCACTGCGTGAACGGTCGGTTTTATGGAATCGGTCAAAGACAAAGGGAAGTTCTTCGGGCGGGATGGTCGGGCCGAAGTTGGAGATGGAAAACTCCGCATCTCTGCCCCGTGCCACCACCGAAATGGTAATGACCCGCTCTTCATCCGAGAATTTCACCGCATTGTCCACCAGGTTATACACCACCTGATAGAGTGCGTCCTCGTTTCCGAATAAGAACAGTTCCTCCGCCGGGAGTTTGACATCCAGCACCAGAGTTTTCTCCTCGAGTCGTGCTTCAAATGCCAGTACGGCACGCCGCACCACCTCGCACAGATCAAAGCGCACCCCGTTTTCGGTGGGGTCAGACGCCTGCATCCGTGTGATATCCAGCATCCTGCTCACCAGTCGGGACAAGCGCCGCACCTCGGAAGAGATGATGGTGAGGTACTTTTCCTGCTGCTCGGGCGGGATGGTACCGTCTAAAATCCCGTCCACAAATCCTGCGATACTGGTCATGGGTGAGCGGAGTTCATGCGACACATTTGCCACAAATCCACGACGCAGCTCCTCGGATTTTTCAATCGAGTCCGCCATGTTGTTAAATGCAACCGTGAGTTCTCCGATTTCGTCTCTCGTTGTGACCGGGACACGGGTGGTGTATTTCCCATGGGCAAATTCACGTGCTGCACTCGCCATCCGCTTGACGGGTCGGGTGAGCGTGCGGGAAATGCAGTAAGCCAGAATTGCGATAAACAGCACGATCAGAATCATCCAAAAATAGAAGGTACTTTGGATCTCCCCCACCACTCGGGTGACGTGCTCCACCGACGAGGTGACCAGGACAAACCCTGCCACTTCGCCGTCCGGGTTGCGATAAACCTCACCGGCGGTATAATTCGTGCCTCGGTACAGCCCGCCAAGGTTGCCCACCCCGTTGTAGCTGCCGGTTTGCAACAGTTCTTTCTGCACCTCGGAGGGGATGACTGCGCCGAGATACGCCCCAAAACTCTCATCCGAGCTGATGAGGACCTGCCCGTCACTGTCACACACCAGGATGTGGTTGCGCCCATCCTCGGTCAGATTCTCCAGCATGAATCGGTAATTGCGTTCCTGAATATAGTTGTAATTTCCCAAAAGCTCGGTGGTCATACCGCCCACCTGCTTTGCGGTCCGTGTCATGTTCTGCTGTTTTTCCAAAAGCACGGTGTTTCGCAGTTGGGGGAAAATTCCGCCGCCTAAAATCACCATGCTCAAAATCACCATCAGCGCTGTGAACACGAAGAGTTTGCCCATCAAACTTTTCATTGATCGACAACCTCAAATTTATAGCCCACGCTCCACACGGTCTTGAGCAGCCATTTGTCGCTCACGCCGTCCACCTTCTCACGCAAACGCTTGATGTGGACATCCACGGTGCGGGAGTCGCCAAAATATTCAAAGCCCCACACATCGTCAAGCAACTGATTTCGGGTAAAGACACGGTTGGGATGCGAGGCGAGGAAATGCAAGAGTTCAATTTCTTTCGGCGGCATTTCCACCCGTTTTCCATCCACCGTTACCTGATACGCATTCATATCAATGACAAGTTTGTCGTATTCCAGAATCTTGCCGTCGGACGCTTGGTCTTTTGCGGTGCGACGCAGCACCGCATGGATGCGTGCGATGACTTCTTTCATATCAAACGGTTTTGCAATATAGTCGTCCGCACCCATCTCAAGCCCCATCACCTTGTCAAAGGTTTCATCCTTTGCGGTGACCATGATAATCGGGACGGACGAGGTTTTTCGAATCTCACGGCACACGCCCCAGCCATCCAGCCCGGGGAGCATGAGATCGAGCAAAATCAAATCCGGCGCAAAGGAGGAAAAGAGCTCCACGCCTTGACGTCCGTCCTCGGCCTGCGCCACCTCAAAACTCTCCTTTTCCAAATACAGACGGATGAGTTCCGAGATATTGCGATCGTCTTCAACAATCAAAATTTTCGTTTTCATCCCATCACCTCGAGTTTCATACAGTTACAAAGTTTATTCTACCCGGTTTTCCAAAAAAGTGGTGAACATTTTGTAAATTAGAAGCAAAAGAATTCCGGCAGCACACGACCGCCGGAAGAGTCTATTTCAATTCGTCGTTGTAATGCGCACGCTCGCCGCCGATAAATTTCGGACGGATACGGGCACAAATGATGGGTGCTTCCCCGATCCTCTTCACCGAAAGACGCACCGGCACCGCAACCGGCATCAGATGCATCCCGATCAGCGTTCCGCCGATGTCAAGCCCTGCTTTTGCACGGATATGCTCCACCGCAACCGGTGCTGCGAAGGTCTTGTATGCGGTGGTGGCAAACGAGCCGCCTGCCTTGGGCTGCGGAACCACATTCACCGGATCCCAGCCATATTTTCTTGCAACCTCTTCCTCCACAATGAGGGCACGGTTTAAGTGCTCACAGCACTGTGCGGCAAGGAAAATGCCACGGGCAGAAAGTTCTCCGTAAATCGCACCGAATACCTCCTCGGCGGTCTCAAGCGAGGAGTTCGAGCCGATTTTACTCCCGATAATCTCGCTGGAAGAACATCCCACTACCATCAAATCCCCTGCTTTGAGATTTGCTTTTTCAATCAGTTCCAAAACAGCAGTTTTTGCCTGCTCATGCAATGTACTCATCTTGTTCGCCTTCTTTCCGCAATTAGTATACCACGCATTTTCAAACTTGACAAGACTCCATTCTTTTGGTATATTTAGTGACGTCTACGGAGAGATGTCCGAGTGGTTTAAGGAGCTGGTCTTGAAAACCAGTGACTCCGCAAGGAGCCAAGGGTTCGAATCCCTTTCTCTCCGCCAAAAAAAACACTCACCCTATCGGGTGGGTGTTTTTTTTACTCAAAGGAATCCGAAATGGCGGCTCTTGATGGTCGTCCGATGAACTGTTCCCCCCTTTGGAGCCGAAGCAATGGCTAAAGGGGAATTTTCTTTTGATAACCCATTGTAAAAGTTCGCACAAACGAATATAATAGATATAATTACAAGCGAGGTGATAGGATTATGAACGAGATGATTACCGTCCAAGCTGCAGCTAAAAAATGGAATATCACCCCACGCAGAGTGCAAATTTTATGCAACGAGGGGCGTATAGATGGTGCAGTCAAAAAGAGCGGTATTTGGTTCATCCCCTCAACAACAGCGAAACCTGCAAGGCAAGGCAAACAAACCAAAAGCCACACAAGAAAAACAAATATCAATGTGTTGTCGTTATTCTCCGGCTGTGGTGGCATGGATTTGGGATTTGAAGGTGATTTTGAAGTTTTAAAGTTATGTGTCAATAAAACAATCAACAAGCATTGGAACGTTCAGAAGATAGATGAAAACTGGGTTCGCCTTCCAAAAAACAGATTCCATACTGTTTTTGCTAACGACATCAAAGAAGATGCCAAAGCTGCATGGACGAATTATTTTGGCAAAAAAGGGATTTCTGCTTCCACCTATTATCTTGATAGTATTGTTGATTTGGTAAAACTACATCAAGAAAATGGAATTTCTGTATTCCCTCAAAACATCGACATTGTTACAGGCGGCTTCCCTTGTCAGGACTTTTCCATTGCCGGCAAACGGCAAGGGTTTGATTCAGACAAGAGTCATACAGGAAAAAGAATTACAGACTCCGACACCCCCAGTATCGAAAGCCGCGGTCAATTATACATGTGGATGCGTGAAGTAATTGCCATCACACAACCTAAAATGTTTATTGCGGAGAACGTAAAAGGTCTTGCAAACCTCGGCGATGTGAAGGCAATTATTGAACATGATTTTAGTACAATTTCAGAGAATGGCTATCTTGTCGTCCCAGCAAGAGTCCTGCATGCTGCCGATTATGGTGTACCACAATCGAGAGAACGTGTGATTTTCTTTGGTTTCAAGAAGTCTGCTTTAACCATGGAAGCACTGAAAGCACTCTCTTTGGCGCAGATTCCAGAAGATTATGATCCTTATCCGATTGTTACACACGCTTACAATAACCCCGGAAATATGTTATTGCCACCGGTGACAGTTCGGCAAGCATTTTGTGATCTAGATGAACCAGAGAACTCAGCTGACGTTTCACAGCAGAAATATTCAAAAGCAAAATATATGGGAAAGCATTGCCAAGGACAAACCGAGATTAAGCTCGACAGCATCGGTCCCACCATCCGCTCGGAACACCATGGAAACATTGAGTTCCGCCGTTTAAGTATCGAACATGGTGGTCATTATGTAGAAGAACTCAAAAGCGGAAAACGAGAACGAAGATTAACAATAAGAGAATGTGCACGGATCCAAACATTTCCAGACAGTTATGATTTTGTTTTTCGGAACAGCCAATCAAACACCTCAGTTTCCGCTTCCGAAGCATATAAGTTGATTGGGAACGCCGTCCCACCCTTACTAGGATTCCACATTGCGAAACGTATTGAAACTTTATGGGAGATTTATTTTGGAGGTGATACAGGTGATCGTATCTGAAAACAAAAAACCGCCATTAGAAGAGTTCAAAGCACTCATGGCAAAAACCGATGCAACGCTGAATGCGGAAGCCAAGGGACGAGAAGCATATTACAAAGGCCGCAACGGAACACAATTAGAAGAAGATGTTTACGATGCATTGGCAAGATGTGCGATACATACCCCTTTTGAAGGAACCATCCAGTTGGTGTCAGGGGCATCGTTTCCTGACATTGTTGCGAATCGGTTTTATGGTGTGGAGGTAAAAAGCACCAATAAGAATCACTGGAAATCCATTGGTAGCAGTATTTTAGAATCAACACGTGACCAAAACGTTGAAAGAATTTTTCTGACATTTGGAAAACTGGGCGCACCAATTGCGTTCAAGAGCCGCCCTTATGAAGAGTGTCTTTCCGGCATCTCGGTCACACACTATCCTCGCTATCAAATAGATATGGAGCTTGGTGTTGGTGAAACCATCTTTGACAAAATGGGAATTGCTTATGATGAACTTCGGAGATTAGAAAACCCGGTTACTCCTGTTTCAAAGTATTACAAAAGTCAATTGAAGCCGGGAGAAAGTTTGTGGTGGGCAGCAGAAGAAAACCCCGAAGACATCGTCGCTCCCCCCACCATTAGACTGTGGAGTTCTCTTTCTAAGGAGGAAAAAGACGAATACCGTGCTCGTGGTTATGCGCTCTTTCCGGAAGTTTTAACATCAAAATATAATCGATACGCAGTATGGCTTGTTTCCAACTGTAGCATTGTTGATCCGCACATTCGAGACCAATTCTCGTCAGGTGGAAAAGTTAGTCTTGTCACAATCAACGGTCACTTTGAAAGAGTACCTGCGGCGTTCGGCAAAATACACACTCACAGAGAGTTGATTGCCGAGACAATTATGACTGCAAATCCTGCAACACTTTTGGAGTATTGGCAAGTGGATGCTCTTTCCGAAAACCGGATTGAGCAATGGTGTCAAATCGTTGCAAGCAAAGTAGACATCGGTACACATAACGTTTATCATCTACTCACAGACATTTTCGGGATGTCTCCAAGACATTAACCTCCCTCACAAATATCGGATTTTCTCACTTTTTGCAGGAAAATCGGCGTTGTTTCTCGGTTGCTTGCATGGTATCATTAATGCGAGGTGATGAAATGAAACGCTATGCGTACTATACATCAAATGAACTGCGCCCGGATGGTTGGCTCCGCACCCAACTCCGCATCCAGGCAGACGGGCTGCACGGAAAACTGGACAAGATCTGGCCCGACATTTGCAACAGCAAATGGATTGGCGGCGGACAGGACACCAATACCCCGGGCGGAATCTGGGGTGAGCGTGTCCCATACTGGCTGGACGGCTTTATCCCGCTCGCACATCTTTTGGACGATGCGGACATGATGTCCCGTGCCAAAAACTACATTGACACCCTCATCAGCCGTCAGAAACCCGACGGTTGGATTTGTCCGTGTGAAGATGAGGAGCGAGCCAAATTCGATCCGTGGATCATCTTCCTCATCGGCAAGATGCTCAAAAGCTACATCGAGTGTACCAACGACGAAGAAGCATTCCAAGCGCTCTACCGCATCTTCAAGAACTACTACAACCACCAGGTAAACGATGGTTTTGTCCTGCACACATGGGGCAAGTACCGTTGGTTTGACGGACTGATTCCCATTCACTTCCTGCACGAACGCACCGGGGAAGATTGGCTGGTTGACCTTGCACGTCGTTTCCGTGACCAAGGCGCCGACTACACCAAATTCACCGAGATGTGGAAAACCCCGCTCAATTTATGGCAATTTGAAACCCATATCGTGAACATCGCAATGATGTTCAAGCATGAAGCGGTGGTCTTTGACCTGCTTGGTGAAGAATATACCGACAGTGCGCAAAAACTCCTGGATCTTTTGGAAACCTATAACGGCACCGCAATCGGGCTGATTACGGGTGATGAATGTCTGGCAGGCATCTCCCCGGTCCACGGCACCGAGCTTTGCGCCGTAGTGGAGCAGCTCTTCTCTTATGAAACCATCTTCGCTCACACCGGAGATTTCAAGTGGCTGGACCGCATGGAAACCATTGCGTTCAACGCCCTGCCTGCGCAGTTTGACGAGCGCATGGAAACCCATCAGTATCTCCAGCTTGCCAACCAAATGGCAAGTAAGCGGTTTTTCGGATGGCCCCCGTTCCGTACCAATCCGGACGGTGCACACCTGTTTGCATTTGACCGCATTTGGGGTTGCTGCACCTCGAACTTCGGTCAGGGCTGGCCGAAATTCGCTCTTTCCGCCTGTGCGCACGATGAAACCTCTGTCCTCAGTCTGTTTGCGGTTCCCTGCGAGTTGAACACCCCGCACCAGCGGATCAAAGTCATCACAGACTACCCATTCCGGCACACGGTGCGTTACGAGGTGGAGGCGCACGATGCCTTTACCTTCCGAATCCGGATCCCCTCGTTTGTTGAGGGTCTGACCGTGGACGGTGTTGACACCACCCCCACAAACGAACTCACCTACGCATTTGAAAAGGGCGAAACCCGAGTCATTGAAGTGGGCTTGCACTTCACTCCTCAATTCGTTTCCCGTCCGTTGGATCTCACCGCTGTGCGCTTCGGACCCCTCTTCTTCTCGCTCCCCATTGCATACGATACCGTGCGCCGTGAGTGTGAGTCCCCCTACTACGAAACCGAACTCCATCCCAAATCGGATTGGAGTCTCGCACTCTGCTCGGATGAGTTGGAAGCGGAATTTGCGCCCATCGGAGAAGTCCCCTTCTCGCAGGCAAACCCGCCGATTTCCCTCCGCACCCGGGCTGTCCCCATCGATTGGGGGTATTTAGACGGCTACACCTCGGTTTGCGCCAAAGTGCCCAACTCCCGCACCCCGATCGGCGATGTTCGTCCGATCAAGCTGATCCCCTACGGTGCGGCAAAACTCCGCATGACCGAACTCCCCAAACTCTAACCGAAAAAGCCTCCCAACGGGAGGCTTTTCTTTATTTCAATACACTTGCTTGATTGAGCATCATGGTGCTGTACAAAAACAGGACATCGGCGTGTTCAAAATTCACAAACGCACCCACCATGGCGCTTTGGATATAGCGGATGTCCACCAACGTGGTTTTCCCGTAGCCTTGTGCAAGCAGCGGTGCCATGCTCTGTCCGAAGGAATCGCAGAACACCACAAGTTCGCCCTCAGCAGCGGGATTTTCAATGGTGAGCACTGCGTGGGAGCCGCCAAGGAAGAGTTCGTACCCGTCTTTCCCCTCGCCTTTTTGGGCGTTGTAAAGATCGACCGATTCGGGTGCACCCGAATCATAGCTTGTTACAGAAAGCCCTGAAATGGTGGGGTTTTCCAGATAAGAGATCACATCGGGCTTTACCGGAAGCGCAAGCTGACCGTGATACACCCCGTAAAACGGGACGTGCATGGGGACTTCCCGGTATTCCTGCGGCAATGTTCTCCCAAACTGCCCTGCCAGGAAATCCGCAACATGGGTGATGCGCTCCTGACGCCAGTGGGTGTCGGTGGTGTAATAGTCCTCCAGTGTGAGCAGCTCGGATAAATCGGTCACAGAGAACGCCGGAAGTGCTTCACGCAGGGTTTCCATCAACTCTGCATGATCGAATGTGAGGAATCCGTTTTTCTCTGCGAGGTAGAAATTCTTATCCGGTACCACCGCAAGAAGCGGGGTCTTTTCCGGGAAATACGTTTCCTGCAAAAAGCGGAATCGTTCGGTTGCGTGTTCGATCATGCGCTCTTCTATCCACGGCACAACTTTCGAGATATGTCCCTCGGCAAGATAGAGGTCGTTGACCGTCTTTTGGCGGAAGAGGTAGAGCGAGGTGGCAGATTTCAACGCACGGAACTCTTCCCGCAAAGGGAACTGGTCTTGTGTAAAGCGTTCAAAATCCGAAGCAAACTGCCCGGAGAACACACGGTCTGCGGTGAATTCCGGCCGTCCGGCAAGGCTTCTGCGCTCGGAGAGGGAGTATTCCGTGAGCGGCGAAAACAAGCACAGGACGGACAGGGCGAGGACCAGTGCCGCCATCACAGCGGTCAGTACAATTTGTTTTGCTTTGTCTGTCATTACGGCACCTCCTTAAAAGCGGAAATACAAGAACGGATTAAACGACCCGTCCACCAGATATGCGGTACAGATGAGCAGCAGCAGGACCAACACAATCGGCTCCAAGACATTTGCCAGTTTCTTGGGAATGCGCTGTGCCAGGGTTTTGACCCATGGGGTCGCCCCCACGCACGCAAGGATGAGGACCACACCATACTGCCCCAGCTGATAGAGAAATTCCCCGCTCACCAAGGGATACCCCTTAGCGCCGAACATCGCCGCAAGGAAGAATCCCGCTTCCATCATACTGGTTGCATTGAAAATGACGAAGCTGATCACCACCGTGATTAAGACATACACATGCCCCACCACACGGTGTTTTTCCAGGAATTTCCCAAGGAAATATTTCTCTGCGATGAGGAACACCGCAAAGAACAAGCCCCACACCACAAAGTTCCACGCCGCACCGTGCCAAAGCCCGGTGAGCATCCAAACAACCAGGAGATTGAAAAGGAGGCGCCCTTTCCCTACCCGATTTCCGCCAAGCGGGATGTAGACATAGTCACGGAACCAACTCCCCAGCGAAATGTGCCAGCGGCGCCAGAACTCCGAGATACTTGCGGAGATAAAGGGGTAATTGAAGTTTTCCATGAACCGGAACCCAAAGAGTTTCCCAAGCCCGATTGCCATATCGCTGTACCCGGAAAAATCAAAATAAATCTGCAAAGAAAATGCAATCGCATACAGCCAGAAATACAGTACCGACACGTCACGTGCCGTAGTCATCGCCGCCACAAGTTCTCCCAAGGTATTGGCAATCAGGATTTTTTTGGCAAGACCCAACACAAAGCGTCGGATGCCGTCCGATGCCAATGCAAGACTGTGGCTCCGCTCCTCCAGGCTTTCGGCAATATCCGAATAACGCACAATCGGACCTGCGATGAGCTGCGGGAACATGGAAATGTATGCCCCCAGCGAGAGAATGTTTTTCTGTGCCGGGACATCACCACGGTAGACATCCACAACATAACTCAAAATCTGGAAGGTGTAAAAACTGATACCGATGGGCAGTGCGATCTTCAGCACCGGGACAGAAAGCCCGGTCAGCGATGCAAAACTCTCCAGGAAGAATCCGGCATACTTAAAGTACCCCAAAAGCCCCAAACTCACTGCAAGCGAGAGAATGAGGAAGAGTTTTTTGACCGCCCGACGCTCGGTCTTCTCCATCAGCCGTGCAAACACATATCCCTGGAAAACCGATGCAATCATCAACACCACATACTTGGGCTCACCCCATGCATAAAACACAAGGCTGACAAGAAGCAGCACCGTGTTTTTCAAGCGCTTTGGGGCGAGGAAGTACAGCAGGAGCACGCAGGGCAAAAATACATACAAAAAAGTAATCGAGGAAAAAAGCAATCCACTTGCCTCCTTTTATGAAAAACGGGCGGTGGTCCCGCCCGTTTCACTGATCTTGTCTCTCTTATTCTTCAAATGCTGCCGGAGCCATGAGGAAGAATACGGTGTTTCCAACCGAATCCACAACCATTTCATCCGCCGAAGTACAGATGTTCCAACGCAGATTTGCATTGTCCTTGAGGGTCTGGATAAACGCACTGACGTCAGTATTTGCATCCACCTCAAAGATATACCCGATAAACGGAATGGTACCGATCGCAGGACCGAACATTGCGCCTTTGCTAAAGCCGGAAATCTCGTTGTCAAAACCGTTTAAGAATCCCGGTTCAACTGGCATGGATGCACCCATGAAGGGGATGATGGAATTGCCGATGAGTGCGGAGGCAAGTGCTTCCGGATCTTTGGTGCTGCTCACACGGGATCTGAAGTCCGCACGCAGGGTCTGTGCCGGAGATTTTGCGGGAGTTTCAGCAGGTTTTTCTTCTTCCACGGGTTTCTGCTGCTCGACCGGCTTTTCTTGTTCCACAGGCTTCTGCTGGACAGCAGGCTTCTGTTCGACCGGTTTCTGAGTGGTCGGCTTCTGCTGGACAGCCGGCTTCTGTTCTGCCGGTTTCTGAGTGGTCGGCTTCTGCTGGACGGCAGGCTTCTGTTCAACCGGTTTCTGAGTGGTCGACTGCTGGACGGCAGGCTTCTGCTCTGCCGGTTTCTGAGTGGTCGACTGCTGGACTGCAGGCTTCTGCTCGACCGGTTTCTGCTCAACAGGTTTCTGTTCGACCGGTTTCTGTTCTACCGGCTTGTCCTCCGGCTGCGGAGGAGCCGTGGTATCTTCTTCGTTTCCGATTTCAGCGTCTTCTTCCGGAGCGGCGACATCTTCCTCTTCCGACTCGGAAGCGACCTCATCCTCAGGGAGAATGGGGTCTTCCTCTTCCGGAATGACCGAATCGACATCCTCCTGAATTTCAGGTTCTGCGACGTCTTCATTCTGGTGTTTCGGTGCACACGCAAAAAGGGTGAGCACCATCGAAATTGCCAAGAGCATTGCAAGTAATTTTTTCATCATAAGTTCCTCCTGTTTGGTGATTCTGTCTTTGTTGACGTAAGAAAAACAAAAAGGTTCCCTTTTATTATACATGAAAAAAAATCCCTTGCAATACAAATTATGGAAATGATGTTTTCAAGCGGCGAAATTCGTGGTATACTGGTGAAAAGAAACGGAGGTACCGATTATGGAATGGATTCAAGCAGCCATCATCACCACAGCAGAAGGCATCGACCCGGTTTGCGGTCGCCTGCTCACGCTTGGAATCAACGGCTTTGAAATAGAAGACAAAGACGATTTCTTTACCTTTTTAGAAGAAAACCGTGCGGCATGGGATTATGTTGATGAAGATCTCATGCGGGAAAAATCTTCTCCGATCACCAAAGTGAAGCTCTATGTCACCCAAAATGCGGCAGGGCATGAGCAGCTCTCTCTCGTGCGGGATGCAATGGCGGCCCTGCGGTCATTGGATTCAGACGGGGTCTACGGTCCGCTCACACTGGAGCTTGCTACCTTGCAGGAGGAGGATTGGGCGGAAAATTGGAAACAGTATTTCCATCCGCTTAAGGTTGGCGATAAAATCCTCATCCAGCCCGAGTGGGAGCCGATTTCCGAGGAAACCGACCGTGTGGTGTTCACCATCAATCCGGGCATGAGCTTCGGCACCGGCTCGCACCACACCACTCAGCTTTGTATCGAAGCAATCGAACGTCACTTGACCCCTGAAGCAACCGTCCTCGACTTAGGCTGCGGCAGCGGGATTCTTTCCATCATCGCACGCCTTTTGGGCGCAGGCGATACCGTCGCAATGGATATCGACCCGAATGCGGTGGAAATCGCTGTGAAAAATGCGAAAAAGAATCATGTGGACCGTTACACCGCATTTGCAGGCAATATCCTGACCGACACCGCCCTGCAAGAACGGTTTGCTTCCGAAAAATTTGATCTCGTTGTGGCAAATATTGTTGCGGACGTCATTATCCCGCTCGCACCGCTTGCAAAGCATTTCATCCGTGACGACGGGGTGTTCATCGCCTCCGGCATCATTCTGCCCAGGCTGGATGAAGTACGGGGTGCGCTCGAGGAAAACTTCCGCATTGAATCGGTTCATGAGAAGAACGATTGGGGTGCGGTGGTGTGCCGCAAAAAATAATTCCCATTCCTTTTGGGAATCCTATGGACAAACGCATTCTTTTTTGTTAAAATATTACAGTAGTGTTTGAAAGAAGTGAGTGGTATCATGCCGAGATTCTTCGTGACTCCGGAGAGCGTATGCGGAAACGAGATCTTCCTCCGTGATGCAGATGCGCAGCATATCGGACGTGTGCTTCGGATGCGCCCGGGCGAAAAACTCACCGTGTGTGACACCGCAGGATGCGATTATTTCTGCGAGATTGCGCAAATTGCGCCCGACTGTGTCACCCTTGCGATCGAGTCCTCTGCCCCCACCGTCTCGGAACCGAAGGTCCGTGTCGTGCTCTATGTCGCACTCTCCAAAGGCGATAAGCTCGATCATATCGTGCAAAAAGCAGTGTAGCTCGGTGCACATGAAATCCGCTTGTTCATTTCCAAGTACTGCGTTGTCAAATGGACCGAAAAAGACGCTGAGAAAAAAACCGAGCGGCTCTGCCGAATCGCATTGGAAGCAGCAAAACAATGCGGCCGTGGAATCATCCCGCAGGTTGTCTCTCCAATCCCGTTTGCACAGATGTGTCACGAGGCGGCGCAATTCCCGCTCCCCATTCTGTGCTACGAAGCAGAGCGTGCAACTTCTCTCCGTTCTGTTTTGGAATCCCGTTTTTGTGACGAAATTGCGGTGGTCATCGGTGCCGAGGGCGGCTTTGCCCCGGAAGAAGCCGAGGCGGCGCAGGCGGCAGGTCTGCTTTCTGTCACGCTCGGTCCCCGTATTTTGCGGTGTGAAACCGCACCAAGTTGTGTTCTGTCTGCGATTTTTTATCACGCAGGTGAATTATAGAGAAATGGATGTGACTTCTGTTGAGTAAAGTTAACCGTTCCGGAAAGCACGAGACTCGTGCGCAAGATTATGTTGTCAATAAGATTCTTTGCGTGTTCACGCTCGCATTCCTGCTCATTTTGGGTCTGGTTTCCGTCAGCCGCATGATGAGTCGTGCCACCTCGTTTGTCGGTGCGTTTAAGGCAATGCCGTATCTCACAGCAGGCTTCGCACTCCTCACCGTGGCGTGCGTTGTGTGGGCAATCATCGCCAAAGTCAAAGGCGTGGATACTTCCTACCGTTTGATCACCGGCAAGCACCTCGCATTCGTCTTTGGATTTGCCGCTTTGTGTGCGTTTTTGCTTTGGCAGGTATTCACCAAAGGCATGCTCACCTTCCTGTATGTCATGATCCCCGCAGTCGCAGTGCTTTACATCATCTTCTACACCTACCCGCGTGACTTTTTTGCAGTCGCTGCAACCAGCGGAATCGGTGCTCTCGCAGTTTGGATGATCTCCGCAATCCGTAACATCGGAATGTACCCGGCAGTTCTTTTGGCAGCAGTCATCCTCGCAATCGCCGCTTTGGTCCTCTGTGTGGTCTTCACCGCAAAGGCGCAGAAAAACGGCGGCAAGCTCTTCGGTGCGCTCGTGTTTGATTCCACTGCCCTGTACCCGCTCTTGTATGCTACCTACGCACTCGTTGCGGCAGCAATCATCGCAGCATTCGTCTTGGGTTATGCAGCACTCTATTTCGCAGCATTCGGTTTGGTTGCTTATCTGGTAATCGTCGGTATTTACTATACCGTCCGTCAGATTTAACTTTTCTCAAATTTCCCCTTGACGCAAGGGGGAAAATCCATTATAATAAGGATTGCGTTTGATTCCGCTAAGAAGGAGTCACGTATATTCGGCACGGAGAAGTACTCAAGTTGGCCGAAGAGGCGCCCCTGCTAAGGGTGTAGGTCGGGTAACCGGCGCGGGAGTTCAAATCTCCCCTTCTCCGCCAAAAAGAAAAGACAGGCTTTTGCCTGTCTTTTCTTTTTGTTTTGGGTTGGGATTTGAACTTCCGTGCCGGGCACCGGCAAGGGGGAACCGAGCCCGACTGCCGCCGGTGGCGGATGCAAGGAGGGCACAGGGTTGTGCTGCGGTCGAAATTTTGCAGGTGTGAGCCGTCGCAAAATTTCGGGCACCGCAAACGGGTAAAATCTCCCCTTCTCCGCCAGAAAGAATAAGCTCGCACTTTTGTGCGGGCTTATTCTTTTTTGTATGTGAATGAGGGGAGATTTGAACTCTAAGAGGGCAACGAGCGTTAAAAAAACGATTGAGAATCGTTTTTAGCGAAGTTGGTGCGAGACGGGTACCGCTTGCGGTCGTCGAGCAAGGCAGGTTGCATAAAGCAAGCTGCATCTCCCCTTCTCCGCCAAAAAGAAAAGACAGGCTTTAACGATGAGATTCTTGACAGAATGACAAATCAGAATTATCATTGAATTAAACTTTCAAAAAGGGGGATTATTTGAATGGTAGTGTTTTTTCCCATCAGCGGACTGGCAATTCTAGTGTTGATTCTTGGCGTATGTGGTATTGCCGGGAATGCATTTCTCGCTGTTGTAAACTGGCTGATGGATTTTTGGTGGTTGATTGGCATATTCTTTGCAATATCCGCAATTGTACAACTCTTTATATGCGACAGCAAATGGAAATACTTGTTTTTGATTCTCGATATTCCAAGGCTCGCTGCCCTGACTTTTCTTGTATATCAATTCGCCGCAAATTGTATAGAACTTGCCGCCGAAGGTGGTCTTGCAATCTTCTTTTTCATTTTGGAATTCTTTATCAGCGGGGTGTGCATGCTTGCAATTCTAATTTGGGGAACCGCCAAATGTTTCGAAGCATTAGAGGAAATATCCTATGACACAGCAGGTGGTATAGTCAAATACATAGCAGGTACCTTCATCTGTATTATTGGCACACTGCTCTTTTGGGTGATCAGCAACTAATCTACTCATTCACAAAAAAGCACCGATAACCGTCAGGATTATCGGTGCTTTTTGAATCAACTCTGCTCTATTGATCGGATCCTTGAGCTCTTGTTCTCACATTATTATCTGGCGCATTTTTTGCACGGGCTAAGTCCGTCAATATCTTTTGTTCTGTAACTGTTTTTTCCGCCGCAATTGGGATCCAAGTGATATCTCTTTCCGGTCGGAGTTCTGTAATAATAGCCGTCTGAACTCGGATTATTCGACCACGACGAACCACTGCTGCTCGACGTGCTGTTTGCCGCCATCGCTGCATCCCAGGTCTCATACCAACCGACTTTCTTATTTGCTGCCACTTGAGTTTTCGGAACAATTATGGTTCTTCCGTCGGGTGCATACATTTTGGTCACCGGAACGGTATACCAACCGACAGTTTTTTGCGCCGCAACATCTGTTGACGCAAAATATTGTGATCTGCCATCAAGCGTGTACAAGAGCACCGGCGGAGCTGTAAACCAACCGACTTTCTTGTTTGCCGCTACCTGCGATTGCGGAACCATGGCGGTTTTTCCGCCCACTGCATACATTTTCACCAGCGGTTCGGTATACCAACCGACTTTCTTATTCGCTTCTACCTGAGACTGACGAACAATTGCAGTTCTGCCGTCTGCTGCGTACATTTTCACTACAGGTTCGGTGTACCAGCCGACTTTCTGATTCGCTTCCACCTGAGATTTGCGAACAATTGCAGTTTTCCCACCTACTGCGTACATTTTTACCACAGGTTCGGTGTACCAACCAACCTTCTGGCTTGCTGCCACTTGAGACTTCAAAACCATTGCGGTTCTGCCATCTGCTGCGTACATCTTGACCACAGGTTCGGTGTACCAACCGACTTTCTTGTTTGCTTCCACCTGAGACTGACGGACAATTGCGGTTCTGCCATCTGCTGCGTACATTTTCACCACAGGTTCGGTATACCAACCAACGGAAAGGCATCCGGCTTTTTCAGCATCGGTCACCATCATGGTTCTGCCGTCAACCGCATAAATCATAGTAGCATAGACATACTTGAGGTTGTATGTCTTCGCAAATTCTTCTGCTTTTGATCCCTTTTCACAATACACAACCATATTTGTATTGCAAGATTTAGAAGAATTCAGACCATACTGATAGCCATACCCATCAAACGAATATGCGCTAAATGATGTAACCGATTTCGGAATCCCAACACGGGAAATGTTCGTATCATCAAAGGTATAAGCACCAATTCTTGTAACCGTATCAGAGATTTCAACACGGGAAAGGTTGGAACACCCATCAAACGCAAAATCGTCAATAGCCGTTACGCCTCTGCAGATATACAACGTCCTGATTTGCGTATTCCCTCTATGCGCAGAATACGCAACTTGCTCCACGCCCGAAATCGAAAGGACATCGCTTCCGGAAGCACCCGCAACAAACATTCCCAAAAGCATCATCAAAGCCAAAAGCAATGATACCACACGGCAAATTTTCTTCATGATTACCCCTCCATGATTCTATCTTTTGTTAAATAAATTCTATCATCCGCTCCCGTGCTTGTCAATGTCCTCCGTTTTCTAACAGATTCTTACACATACAACCAAAAGCTCGGTCATACTGACGTATGACCGAGCTTTTGGATCCAAGATGTTTCGTTTTAAAACTTATCTGCTCCATGTAGTTCCGTCGCTGAAAGTAATGTTTAACACATACGGCCAGCTGATGCTGGTTGTGCTTTCGTGGTTGTACAAAGTCGAGTAGTACACAACTTCCTCACCCGGAAGAATGGAATCCCCACTCATCTTGCTTTTGTATGTAGCAGAATCAGAATACAAGGACGGATAATCGCTTGTCGCATTCCCATATGCATCGTAACATGTGAACTGATCTCCAAAGCCAGTAATCGTCTTTGTCGAAACGTTACGGTAAGTAATATGTATTACCGGAATCCCAATACTGTTTACGGTACGGGACCAGCCGACAACTGCCAGCGGACACTTGATCGATGCATACCAACTTGCAAGCAAGGCTGTCTTTTTCCCCAGGATCTTCACACGTGCCGAATAATCGTTGACATAAGATGCATCGGACGGATTCAGGTATTTTTCCAAACCTCTTACTGCGGCACTGTAGCCGGAATTCCGGACATCCTGATCCGCTTTTACGAGTGCATAATCCCCAATGAGATACCAACCAACTTTTTGATGTGCACCGACTTGTGCGGTCGGAACCACCGCAGTTCTGCCGTCACGTGCATACATTTTGGTCACCGGCACGGTATACCAGCCAACCTTCTGGTTTGCTGCCACCTGAGACTGACGAACGAGTGCGGTTCTGCCGTCTGCTGCGTACATCTTGACAACCGGTTCAGTGTACCAACCGACCTTCTGGCTTGCCGCCACCTGAGACTGACGAACGATTGCGGTTCTGCCGTCTGCTGCGTACATCTTGATCACCGGTTCGGTGTACCAGCCAACTTTCTGATATGCTGCAACTTGTGCGGTCGGGACAACTGCGGTTTTGCCGCCCAGAGCATAGATTTTGCTGACCGGCTGTGCATACCAACCAACGGAAAGGCATCCGGCTTTTTCAGCATCGGTCACCATCATGGTTCTGCCATCAGCCGCATAAACCATGGTAGCATAGACATACTTGAGATTATATTGCTGTGCATATGCTTCTGCTGCCGATCCGGGTTCGCAATAAATCACCATGTTTTTGTTAGGCGAAGTAGAATAGTCTGAAAACCTGGACGAGTCAAACGAAGTTTCATCAATCGTTGTAACCGATTTGGGGATGCCGATACGGGAAATCTTCGTATCGTCAAAGGCATAAGAACCGATTTTCGTTACTGTATCTGAAATTTCCACACGGGAAAGGTTGGAACATCCATCAAATGCAAAATCATTAATTGATTTGACACCTCTGCAAACATACACAGTTTTGATTTGTGCATCATATTGGTATCTACTTGAAGAATTAATCTCGGTCACGCCCGAAATCGTGACGACATCGCTTGCGGCGACACTCGTCATAAGTGTTCCCAGCAAAATCGTGAATGCCAGGACCAACGATACAACACGACAAACTTTTTTCATGATATTACCCCCATGAGTTAAATTGATACTTAATTTTACCACGCACCCCAGCACTTGTCAATGACTTCCAATGCTGTATTTCGCCTGTTCCGTCATTGCTTTTTCGCTCAAAACATGGTATGATAATGAAACCATTTCCCGGACACAAACCACCGGGAAAGGATCTGTTTTGAGAAAGAAGGATCAACCATGAAGCGAATCGTTGCACTTTTCTTATGTCTGTGCCTGTTGGTATCCATCCCTGCCGGGATGCGTGCAGGGGCTGTAAACGCAGTCAGAAGCAATTCCTACGTTTATATCGACGGGAGTTCCCGTCCGTTTACCGCCTACAACATCAACGGCAACAACTATTTCAAACTGCGTGATATTGCGTATGTGTTAAACGGAACCCTCAAACAGTTTGACGTGCGTTGGAACAGTGCAACCAATTCGATTGAGCTTTTGGGCGGCAGGCAGTACACCCCGGTTGGTGGTGAATGCAGTACCTTCTATTCCTACAAACGCCCGGTCGCAAAACCCACAAACTCCAGCGTTTCACTCAATGGCAGAAAGCTTGCACTCACCGCATACAACATCGACGGCAACAACTATTTCAAATTGCGTGACTTGGGAAAAGCGCTCAACTTCAGTGTGGAATGGAACGAAGCCAACCAGTCAATTTCGGTTGAGTCGGCATACGGGTATTCCGAGCCGGGCAACAACACATACCAAATCACACGTGGTGCCAAAGTGGGAGATACCAGCAAACGGTATATCCAAAACTGGGCGGGAGTTTCTGAAGTGCAGCAGTTTCTGTACTTAAACGAGGGCATGGCATATGCGTTTGAGAGTCAGAACACGCTCTACATTGTGACCCCGAAAAAGCGTTTGACCACACCCATGAAATATCCCCTGCTCGGCGATGTGATTTCCGACAGTGCCGGCAATTTTTATGTGGTTTGGGGCGATGTCAACAACTCCGGAAATGTTTCCGCTCAAACGATTTTCATCTCGAAATACACTTCTTCCGGTGCGCACGTCAAAACAACCGGATTTGTCGGCGAGAGTAAAATGGGCGCAACCGGAAATACAAGAGTCCCGTTTGACGCAGGCACTTGTTCTTCCGCTCTCCATGGCAATGTTTTGATGGTAAACTACGGAAGAGAAATGTATAATGGGCATCAGTCCAACAACGTCATCGGTGTCAAAACCGACAGCATGGAGCCGGTTTCGTTCCGCACGCCTTGGGATATCCCCTATTGTTCTCACTCTTTCAATCAGCGTGTCATTTGGAGCAACCATGCAAACGCCTTTCTTTATGCCAACCACGGGGACGCCTACGACCGAGGCTTTGTTACCACAAACGGGAGTTCTGAAAAAACCCTGTTTCATTTCTATCTCCCGTCAAATGCAAACTATGATATGTGGATCGTCAATAAAACTTTCGCACAGCTTGGCGGGCTTTTGGAAACCAGCAAGGGTGCCGTTTTGGTAGGTGCTTCGGCAAAATCCCTGAGCGGAAACGCAAAGACAGAGAAGCAGAACTTGTTTGTGCAGATTTTCAATCCCAACGCAAGTTCGATTTCCAAGTCCATGTTTGTAGGCGGTCAGGAGCGAAGCGGCGCAACTTCGTTTGATATCAACGACAACCAAAACTCTCCGCTCACTCCGGTCACCGATTACGGGGTGCGCTGGATCACCAACTACACCGGCAGCGAGGTCATTGCCCCGCACAGCGTGGCTGCAAATGATAAGATTGTAATTTTATGGAATGAAATGCGGAGCGGTAGTCCGGTGGCGATGTACACGGTTTTGGCAAACGACGGAACCATCCTCAAAGCACCCACCCCGCTCGGCAAATTCCGACACCTAAACTCTTACGAAGATCCGATTTACTTTAACGGCTCTGTGTATTGGGCAAGCGCAAGCGGCGGCGTCATCCGTGTCGATTCCATCAAAATCAATTAAATGATCCTTGGCTGTAATCCCGAGATAAAAGGAGTTTTCTTATGATTCGAGCGGTATTGTTTGATTTGGATGGGACCTTGCTCCCGATGGACCTTGAGGTCTTTATCAAAACGTATCTAAAACATCTTGCAGAATATCTTGCGCCGCATGGGTTTGTACCGGAAACGCTCATCCGTGCGGTTTGGGACGGGACCTTTGCCATGATTGGAAACGATGGCACTGCCACTAACGAAGCGGTTTTCTGGAAGAAATTCACCGAGGTTTACGGTCGTGACGTGACCGACTCCCTCCCCCTGTTTGACGAGTTTTACGAGACCGAGTTTGTCCGAGCAAAATCGGTGTGTGGGTTTGATCCCGCTGCGGCAGAAACCATTCGTCTTTGTAAAGAACTGGGTCTGACCGTTGTACTCGCCACAAACCCGATTTTTCCACGCATTGCAACCGAGCAAAGAATTCGGTGGGCGGGGCTTTCCGAGCAGGATTTCGCACATGTCACCACCTATGAGAATTCCCATTTTGCCAAGCCTACCACTGCCTACTACCGTGAGATTTTAGAGACCCTTGCTCTTGCCCCCGAGGAATGTCTCATGGTGGGAAACGATGTGGACGACGATATGCCTGCCGTAAAACTCGGCATGAAGGGTTTCCTCCTCACCAATCACCTCATCAACAAGCATGGTGTGGACATTGCGCAATTCCAAAACGGGGATTTTTCTGCGCTGCACGCATACCTTAAGAGCATCGTCTGATGCTCTTTTGTTTTTCAAAAATTTACAATTTTTTCTTGTTTCCTTCATCCATTTCGGTCATAATAAAGAACGAAAGGTGGTCATATTATGAAACGGATTTTTGCACTCATATTAGCGATTTCCCTACTGTTTGCGGGCTGCGCCGCACAAAAGCCAGAGCTTTCCTTGGGCGGTGCGACCGAGATTCTTCTCTCGGATGACGGGGTTACCGTGGATGGAAAAGACGCAACGTTTGACGGCACCACCTCCCTGATCCCTGCCGTTTACACGAAAAACGACATTCTCTACTACCCCGAAGGCAAGGACTTCACCTTTGGTGACGCCGCCGAGGGGGAAGCACACTCTGCTCAGGCGGCGGATGCACACACCGTGGTGCATATCACTCAGCCCGGGACATACCGTGTCAGCGGAACGCTTTCTAAAGGGCAGATTGCCGTTGACCTTGGCGAGCGTGCGAAAGAAAATCCCAATGCGGTGGTACGCTTGGTGCTGGACGGGGTGGACCTCACCTGCACGGTTGCTCCCGCAATCATATTCTACAACGTGTTCGAGTGTGGCTCCTCTGATGAGGAAAACGCACAGGCGGTGGTGAATACCGAAGCGGCAGGCGCCAATCTCTATATTGCCGATGGCAGTACCAATACCGTCAACGGTGCGTATGTCGCACGGATTTACGAGTCGTATGAGTTAAGTGAGGACGGCACGAAAGTGGAGGATTACGAAACCCTGCATAAATACGACGGTGCGGTCTACTCGTGCATGAGCATGAACGTGTTGGGTCACGGGACACTCAATATCAATGCGGAAAACGAGGGTTTGGATTCCGAGTTGCATCTCACAGTTGACGGTCCGACTGTGAACATCAACTCCGCAAACGACGGAATCAATACCAATGAGGATGGGGTTTCGGTCACTACGGTCAACAGCGGTAAACTCAACATCACGGTAAACGGCAAAAGCGGCGAGGGTGACGGCATTGACTCCAACGGCTGGCTTGTCATCAATGGCGGCAGCGTAACCGCTTCCGCTTGCGGAACCAGCGGAGATGCCGGGATTGACTCCGACCTCGGGATTCACTTAAACGGCGGCACGGTGACCGCTTCCGGCAATATGATGGACCGTATCGGAGAAAGCACCTCCACCTATGCGGTATTTCATTTTACCGAGCGTCAGGAGGGCGGCAAGACCTATCGTTTGAAAGATGCGGGCGGAAACACGGTTTTGGAAGCAACCCCGCAAAATGCCTTTGCATCGCTCATCCTCTCCTCCCCGGATTTGAAAGCAGGCACATATACCTTGTGGCAAGGCGACACCCAACTCAAAACCGCCACCGGCGGATTCGGCGGACATGGTGGCGGTATGGGTCGTGGTGAGAGACCCGAGGACTTCGACCCGGAAAAGATGCCGAAAGACTTCGACCCGGAAAAACTGCCTGCACCGCCGAGCGATCTTGACCCGGAGAAAATGCCCACACCTCCGGATTGGAAACACCCCGAGGGGGAAAGACCGCAAAGCCCGTATTTCAGCGAGAAAATCATCCCGAACCTGGAATTTACACCGGAGCTTTCCATCAAAGACGGCGAAAACCAATTTGTAGTTGAATAAAGAAAGAACTCCGCAGAAGCTTTCTTCTGCGGAGTTCTTTTATCCGAAGTCGTGACGTGACCCACCATTACTTCCCAGCTGCTCAAACAGCGAAACGATACGCTCAATTCTCTCAAAACATGCAGGATCGTCAATTGTATCATCGTCCAAAATTTCCCGAATCGAAAGTAAAACACGATAACACTTCATCTCAATCAATGCGTCAATCGTTTCTTTTGATTGTAAACGTGCGATATCAAGTTCTCCTTTTTTTATCATTTCCGCAAGCAAATCTCGATATAAGTCCATTCTAATCACCGAATACTACTTTATACTACTTTGTAGGAAATGTCAATCTTAAATCCTCTTTTATAGTATGATTTGTTTGAGGTGATACAAATGAAACCACTCAAGGTGAAAGTGAGTTTGACATTGGATGAAGATTTGGTGGAAAAAGCAAAGGTGCTGGCAGAGGATTGCGACCGCTCCCTTTCCCAGTACATCAATTTGGTCTTAAAAGCCCATATCAAAGCTTTGGAAGAAGCAAAATAACAACAAAAACACCCAAGCGTTTTGCCGCTTGGGTGTTTTCTTTTGTCTTTTACAGGGTGCCGAAGATACGGTCGCCCGCATCGCCGAGACCCGGGAGGATGTAGCCGTTTTCATTAAGACCTTCATCCAGGGCTGCGACATAGATATCGACATCCGGATGTGCTTTCTGAACCACTGCAACACCTTCGGGTGCACCGATGATGCACATGAGTTTGATTTTCTTTGCGCCACGGGCTTTGACAAAATCAATCGCCGCTGCAGCACTGCCGCCGGTTGCCAGCATGGGATCGAGCACAAGCACCTGACGGTCACCGATGTCGGTGGGCAGTTTGCAGTAATACTCGACCGGCTGGAGAGTTTCATGGTCACGGTACAAGCCGATGTGACCCACTTTTGCTGCCGGGATCAAGCTCATCAGCGCATCCACCATGCCAAGGCCTGCACGCAGAATGGGAACCAATGCGACCTGCTTTTCCACCACATAACCGTCGGTTTCCGCAAGCGGGGTTTTGACCTTGGTTTTGGTGAGGGCGAGGTCTTTGGTTGCCTCGTAACCCATCAGGAGTGCAACCTCGTTGATGAGTTCACGGAAGTCCTTGACCGAGGTATTCTCATCACGGATCATGGAAATCTTATGTGCGATGAGGGGATGATCCATTACGAATAATTTGCTCATGTTTTTCACTCTTTTCTTTACAGTTTGAAGTCAACGCCTTGTTGTTCTTCGTCTTTGAATTCATAGTCCTTGCCCGGAAGCACTGCGTTGAGGAGGATGCCGACAAGTGCTGCGATTGCAAGACCGCTCAAGTTGATTGCAATGCCAAACACGGTAAAGGACAGACCGCCAACCGAGTTGAAGCCGAGTGCAGTGACCAGGATCGCTGCTGCGATGATGATGTTGCGGCTCTTGGACAGGTCAACCTGATTCTCAACCAAGTTTCTTGCACCGATTGCGGAGATCATACCGTACAGGATGAGAGATACACCGCCGATGACTGCGGTCGGGATCATGTTGATGAGGCATGCTACCTTCGGAGAGAAGGACAGGATGACTGCAAAAACAGCTGCGATACGGATAACACGGGGGTCATAGACCTTGGTGAGTGCCAAAACGCCGGTGTTTTCGCCGTAAGTGGTGTTTGCCGGACCGCCGAACAGAGCGGACAGCGAGGTTGCAAGGCCGTCACCGGTCAGGGTGCGATGGAGACCCGGATCCGCAATGAAGTTCTTGCCAACGGTGGAGGAAATCGCAGAAATATCGCCGATATGCTCCATCATGGTAGCAAGTGCGATCGGAACGATTGCGATGATTGCGGAAATTGCCTTGGAAGCGTCATTGATGACAAATACGGTCTGATCCCACTTGATCGGGAAACCAATCCAGTCAGCCCCTTTCAAACCTTGGATCTGCTCCGGAGAGAAGATGGTGACGCCGCAAAGCTGAAGAATGATTGCGAGTGCGCAGGAGACGCCGATGCCGATGAGGATCGGAACGATTTTAACCATGCCCTTGCCCCAAATGTTGCAAATGACAATGGTGAGGAATGCGACGATTGCGAGGATCCAGTTGGTCTGGCAGTTGGAGATTGCGCTCGGTGCCAGAATCAGACCGATTGCAATAATCATCGGGCCAACCACGACCGGCGGGAAGAATTTCATGACACGCTTTGCACCAAAGAGCTTGAAGAGCAGAGCGAGTACCAGATACAAAAGACCTGCGAAAACAACGCCGAGGGATGCATACGGGATCATTTCAATGTTGGAAGCGCCGTCTGCAAGCTTCGGAGCGATTGCAGCGTAACCTGCGAGGAATGCGAAAGAAGATCCAAGGAACGCCGGGACCTTACCACCGGTGATCAGGTGGAAGAGCAGGGTTCCGAGACCTGCCATCAACAGGGTGGTTGCGATGTCAAGACCCGTAATGATCGGGACAAGAACGGTTGCGCCGAACATGGCGAACATGTGCTGGAAGCCCAGAATAAAGTCTTTGCCGGTTAATTTTTTCATGGGAAACACACCTTTCTCTATTTTTGTGGGAAATCCCCACACACTTGCGACTATTATACTACATCTTGTATTGCTTGTCCATGGAATTTTTAATTTTCTGTGAATTCATGTCGTTATTCCGATGTTCGGTATTGTTCCACAAGTGTGACAAACGCTTCCATTCTGCCGTTGTTGCGGATGGTTTCCGGACAGTTCTTGTTGGTAAAGTCTGCGTGCTGACGGATGTCATCGGGTTTCAAATCATACGCATCCAAAAGCACGGCGACCAAGCGTGCGGCATTGTCGAAGGTTCTTTCAAAATCACCATCGGAATTGACGCAAAGTTCAATCCCAATCCCGTTGCGGTTACCGCCCGGGTTGTCCAATCCGTCGCTTGCATGCCACGCCACTTCCCCATCCGGGATATGGTGGTAGATTTCCTTTTCGTCCACCGTGTAGTGCCACGAGGTGTCATCCTCATTGTTAAACCGCAAATACATTGCGTGCCGTGCGGCATCCGCACCTTTGGCAGAATTTCCGGTTTCATGGAGAACGATGTATTTGATTTTGCGCTTGATTCCGGGACGTGCGGCATCCCCCTCCCGGATGTAGAGGGTTTGAACCGGGACACCGTGTGCCTCTGTAATCTCCACGGACTCCTGTCTGCACGAGCGTGCACATAAAATCCACAGCACCAAAACCAACAAAAGGAAGAGAACTGCGGGGGATAAACACCCCCGCAGGACTCGTTTTTTTCTTCTGCGTCGTTTCATGTTAATGCACCATCATGGAAAGCAGTTTTGCCTGCACCGGAACGGTGCCCGGAAGCGTGATGGGTGCAAACAGTTCGTTTTGTGAAGTGTTGGTGGTTTGTGCTTTCTCCGCCACAACCTCCAACGTGGTATAGAGTGCTGTTGCCGCTGCGGCACGGGTCACGCTGCCTTTCGGATCGAAACGTCCGTCGGGCAGACCGTTTAAGATCTTCGCACCATACAGACGGTTGACCGCATAGCGTGCATAGTTTGCAATCAGAGCATCGTCGGCAAAGGTTTTGTTGTCGCCGACCGGGAGGCGCTGATTCTTAAGCGCCAGGAAGCGTTCGAGAATGACCGCCATATCCTGACGGGTGATGGTACCGTTCGGGTTGAAGGTGGTTTCATTGACACCGTTGACCAGCCCGTTTTCCGCTGCCCATGCAACATACGGGGAGAACCAGTCGGTATCACGCACATCTGTAAACGGCTCGGTAAAGGTTTCCTCCGACCCGCCTGCCAGGCTGTACAGCAGCTTGACAAATTCGGCACGGGTGACATTCTGATTCGGGCGGAAATAGTTCTTGCCGTCTTGTCCGAGGTAGCCGTTGATAACGCCAATCCCTGCAAGTACGTCCACTTTTTCTTCCGACCAATGCCCGTAGGTATCCACCAACAGGGTGAATTCTTTTTCAATCAGATTGCGGATCTTGGTGAGCAATTCGGGCGCAGAGAACGGGTTTCTGAGTTTTGCTTTTGCAAGCAGGGTACGGTATCCCTCCTGGCACGCATCCACCGCAGCGAGATAACTCGCTTTGCCCACGCTCGGATTTGTTTCAAACTGTTCCCAAATTTCCATTGCGGTGATGGCAGAAACCGCATAGCTGATGTAGTAGCCCGGGGTTTCATAGATATGGGTGATTTGGGTCCAGACCATATCACCCCACGGAATCTGGTATTTGGCAACCAGCTCAGCGAATTTCTCATTGAGGAGGTCCACGGTGAGGTTGTCGGTCGCATACACATACTGTTCAAATTCATCCACCATGCAGCCGCTGAGCAGGGCAAACAGGGTGTTATTCACGTTGTATTTCTGCAGCAGTTCCCCAACCGCTTCGCCGTAATAAGTTCCAAACTCGCCGCCGATCATCAGCGGAAGCGCCTGAGAAGTGACCTCGGATGCATCCAGATCCTTCACGCTTCCGGGCCAGTATTCATGCATATCGCTGTTTAGCATTTGGTTGAAATGCCCGAATTCATGGAAGAATGTATTCAAACCGTTTGCGTGTCCGTTCGGCTGGATGAAGATAAACGGAGTTTCAAAGGACGGTAATGCGATGGTAAATCCGACCGAAGCTTTTCGATCCATATACTCAATATCGTAAAGTTCGTTTTCCTTCATGACCTGATAGGATTCCGCAAGGCTCTTGTCCACAATTCCGAGCACGGGAGATGCCAGTTCCACCGCATCTGTCATACTCATTTTCAGGTCCAAACGGTCTGCGGCCGAGCTGTCAAAGACACGGCCGACTTTATCGTAGACATTGCTCAGCGAAGTGGCTACCATTTCCTCAAGCGCACGGGCGTTTTGCGGGGTATAGTCACGGTAGAAGCCCCGGTAGGAAGACGCCAGGTAGTTGGTTTCGCCGGAAAGCTGTTTGCGCAAACCAACCAGGTCGAGATAGATCTCGCCCATTTCTCTCTGCCAAAGTTCATAGATCTTGCGGATTTTTTCCAAATCCTTTGTGGAGTTCAGCGAAACACGCTTTCCGTCGATGATCGCAGAGGGGTTTGCGTTCAGACTGGTGTACTCTGCGAGTTTTTCCGAGATTTTCGTTTCGATCTCACGTTCTTCCTCGGTCATCGGGTCGGATGCCAAAATGGAATCCACCACCGCATCGCCCCAAGCCGCACGGAAAGCATCCTCATATTGGGACTCAAACATGGTGACCATGGTGGAACGCATGAGTTCAAACGCATCCATCAGCACCTGATAACTCAAGCTGACTTCTTCGGCACGCAGTTTGTCTTTCACACCCTGATACCGCAGCAAGGTCGCAAGCGAGTACATGGTGTAAATGTGTTCGTACTCGATTTGCATTTCGCCATACAGGTATGTGATGCGGTTGATCGCACCGGTTTCTTTTAGCGTTCGTTCCATTTGTTCGGAAAGCAGCGTCAGATGAGTCAAGTTCGGTCGTTCATAGACGATCGCCTTTTTTGGGTACACCGCAAGTGCTGACGGAATCAGCATCGCAAGGACCAAAACCAATGCAACAAGACGTTTTTTCATATTATTTCTCCTTTCCTTTTCGAGGAACATAAACCAGCGCTGCAATCAGCGAAGTGAGCGGAATGGTACCAAGAATTCCGATGCTTCCCGCAAGCGCTTGCAGAAGTTCCACAACGATCATTTCTTTATTAAACAGCGCCAGCATGGAGCTGTTATACGCAATCAACAGAATGACCACCGAAAGCGAGCTTCCGATGTATGCCAGAATCAAGGTATTTGCCATGGTGCCCATGATGTCACGACCGATGGTGAAGCCGGATTTGACAATGCTTTTCACCGTTGGCGTCTCACTCACCCCGTAGACCTCCAGCAGTGAGGAGGCAAGGCTCATTGCGACATCCATCACCGCACCCACGGCACCCAGGATGATGCCGGCAAAGATAATGGCACGCAAGTCAATGGTAAGACCCTCCACCACGTATTGCAGATAGACCGAGGTCTCATCCACCACACCGCTCAAAGACAGGACCCGATCCATCACAAACGAGAGGATTCCCGCCACCAAAACACCGCTGACACAGCCAACCGATGCCACCAAACTCTTTTTGTTCCACCCATTGATGATGAGGAGTGTCATCACGATGATGAACACACAGGTGAGAATGGAGGTGAGGTAGATGTTGTACCCCGCCAAAATGGAGGGGACAAACACCAAAAAGACCGAGAGTGCGGTAAAAGAGAGCGAAACGATGGTGTGAACACCCTTCATACGCCCAAAGAGCAAAATCAAGCCGAAAAAGAGCAGACACAAAAAGAGAATTCCATCCGAGCGGATGTAGTCCCCAAACGTCCAGCTTGCGTTGTAGATTTCAGCGTCCACCGGATAAAGCAGGACTTTGTCCCCGCTCTCGACCACTTTTGCATCGGTCGAGGTGTACGAGTCAAAGAGCTGGTTTGCGGTGACGGTTTCCCCTTTGCGCTCGCCGGAAAGGATGCGTGCCTGGAAGGTGATTTCAAACTCCTCCACCGTGTTTTCCCCGTCCATGCTGTAATTGTCCTCGCTCTTATTCAGAATCGAGGTGACTTTGGCACGGATGGGTTTTTCCGCATCACGCATTTCCTGAAACCAGTGGTTATCGGTAAGGGCACGGTTGAGGAAAAAAATCAGAAGAACCGAAACCAGAACGGTTGCAAAATAGACACAACGATCTCTCCACTTATGCATGCTGCACCCCCACCGGCTCGGTCAAGAAGGTATCTTTGTGGCGTTTTTTCAGACGGGAGACCGCCATTTGTGCACGTGTTTTACTTTCAAAAATCCCAAACACGGTACTGCCGCTTCCGCTCATGCAGGCGCCAAGCGCACCACATTCGATCATGTTGCGGCGGAGGTTGGAAATCTCTGCGTGCTTCTGTGCCACCACAGGCTCCAGCACATTGGAAAGCCCACGGGCAATCGAGGAAAGGTCCCCCTCCTCCAATGCACGGATGACCCGTTCGGTGTCCGGGCGGGTTTTGACCTCGTTTAAGGCGAGTGCACCGAAAACCCGTGCGGTGGACATCCCGAATTGGGGTTTGCACAACACCAGATAACAATTCGGCATTGCAGGAAGCGGATCAAGCACCTCTCCGATGCCACGGGCACGCATGGTGCCGCCGAATACGCAGTATGGGACGTCTGCGCCCACCTGCTTTCCCATCGCTGCAAGTTCTTGCAGGGAAAGATTGGTTTCATAAATCCGATTGAGCGCACGCAGGACCGCTGCGCCGTCCGCACTGCCGCCCGCCATTCCGGCAGCGACCGGGATGCGCTTTTCCATCACGATGCTCAATCCGTCACAAGACACTCCTGTCTGTGCAAAAAAGACTTGTGCGGCAACATATGCGATGTTGCGCTCATCGCTTGGGAGATAGCCCAGGTTTGACATCACACGGATGCCGTCCCCCGCCCCACGGCGGACAGACACGGTGTCGGAAAGCGACACGGTCTGCATAATCATATCCAAATCATGGTAGCCGTCCTCACGTTTTCCGATCACATCCAACGTCAGGTTGAGTTTTGCATATGCTTTTTCAAAAACCGGGGACATTCTGACCCCTCCCATCGCATTTATTTTCCGAGCATGACCTCAATCCGGCGGAGTGCCTCGGTGAGATCCTCTTTGGAGCTCGCATAGCAGCAGCGCACATGACCCTCGCCGGGTGCGCCGAAAGCACCGCCCGGGATGACTGCGACCCCCTGCTCCAGCAGCAGTTTTTCACAAAACTCCTCACTGGAAAGCCCGCTGCTTTTGATGCTCGGGAATGCATAAAACGCACCTTTCGGCGGAACACAGGTAAGCCCCAAACGGTTGAGCCCCTCCACCAAAAGCAGGCGGCGTTCGTTGTATTCCTCACGCATGACTTCAATATCCTCATCCCCGTGCTCGAGCGCTTCCACCGCAGCATACTGTGCGGTGGTGGGTGCGGACATGATGGCATACTGATGAATCAGCGTCATCACTTTCAGAATTTCTTTCGGACCGCAGGCATACCCAAGGCGCCAGCCGGTCATCGCATAGGACTTTGAAAAGCCGCCGACCACAATGGTCCGCTCTTTCATTCCGGGAAGCGAGGCAATGGAAACATGCTCGCCCTCGTAAGTGAGTTCGGCATAAATTTCATCACTCAGCACGATCAGGTCGTGCTTTTTTGCAATCTCGGCAACACGTGCCAGGGTCTCCCCCTCCAAGACCGCACCGGTCGGGTTGTTCGGGAACGGCAAAACCAGCAGCTTGCTGCGAGGGGTAATTGCCGCCTCAAGCGCCTCGGGAGAAAGTTCAAACCCGGTCTCGGCAGAAGTCGGGATGGAAACCACCTTTGCTCCGGTGAGCTGACCGATTGGGCTGTAACACACAAACGCAGGCTCAGGGAGCAGCACCTCGTCCCCGGTCTCGATGAGCGCACGAATGGCAAGGTCAATCGCTTCGCTGCCACCCACGGTGACTACGATTTCCTCTTCGGGATGATAGCTCAAAGAGAATCGGCGTTCCATGTAATGATTGATGGCACGGCGCAACTCCATGGTACCCGCATTCGGGGTATAGTGGGTATATCCACGCTCCAGTGAGCGAATGCCCGCATCACGGATGTGCCACGGGGTGACAAAGTCCGGCTCACCGATGCCGAGTGAAATCACGTTATCACGTCCGTCGAGCAGGTCAAAGAATTTTCGGATTCCGGAAGGTTTGATCCCACGCACACGGCCGGAAATATAGTTTTGATAATCCATAGTCAGCACCCTTACAGGCGGGTCAAGCGTTCCTGATCGCCGTGCGGCTTATTCAGGCTGACACCGCTGTCTTTGAATTTTTTGAGTTCAAAATGCGTTGCGGTGGAGGTGACGCAATCCAGCGGAGCGATTTTTTCCGCAACGAACATTGCCACTTCCTTGAGGCACTTACCCTCGATTCGGACCAAGTAGTCAAACTCACCGCCCGACATGAGGGTGACACTTTCCACTTCGTCATACGCACAGATGCGTTCTGCCACACGGGCAAATCCGTCGCCACGCTGAGGCTGAATTTTGATTGCGATGGTTGCTGCGGTAATATCGGCGTCGGTACGGTCCCAATCAATGACCGCTTTGTAGCCCAAAATGATTCTCTCCTCTTCGCACTGTTTGAGGATGGCAGAGACTTCCGCCTCATCACGGCAAAGTGCCAGCGCAATTTCGTGCGCATCCGCACGCCCATTTGCTTCCAGATAACGTAACACGTCTTTCATCATACTTCTCCTTTCAGCGGCACCGAAACCGGCTGCCCCTTTTCAAAATATACGATTTCGGAAAATCCTGCCGCACGGATGAGCTTTGCCGCCTCGGCAAAACCCGCTCCGATGTCTTCTTTTACATGTGCATCGCTTCCGATTGTGATGTACTTTCCGCCCAGGGTACGGAAGCGCTCCAAGATCCATTGTTCAATGAGTGCGGAAAGCCACTTGCGAAGCCCTGCGGTATTGACCTCAAGGGCGATGTCACGCTCAATCAGCATGGAAAGGATTTCATCCACCTGCTCCCGATAAATCGTATAGCCGGGTTTCCCGTCAAAGCAGCCTTCCATACGGCGCAGAATATAATCCAAATGCCCGAGGGTGTGAAATCCCCCTTGGCGAATCATTTCCTTGGTTTCTTCAAAATACTCATGGATACATTCATCCCGATTTTCTCTGGTATAAGTAACATCGTAAAGGTCGATATCGCCTTTCTTAAAATGGATGGAGCCGATGACCATGTCAAACGGGTATTGCGCCATCTCCTCCGCCCAAGCAGGATTAAACTGCGGCTGACCCAGTTCACACGCATACAGAAGTTTGAGTTTTCCTGCATACAGTTTCTGCGCCTCCATCACCGCTTCCCGATGCTCACGCAGGCGGCGACGCTCGGAATCACCCATTTCTTTTGAGGTTAAAACCTCGGTATGATCTGTAACCGCAAGGACTTGGATCCCTTTGGAAACGGCAGTTGCGCACATTGCCGCAATGGTCTCAACACCGTCAAACGAATACATGGAATGGGTATGTGTGTCACAAATCATCCGTGCCACCCCTCTCTGAAATATAGATAATTTATTATAACATAATTATTTTCATGTATCAATGCCAAATCATTTGGGTATAACAAGAAAAACAAGGAAAGAGGCGGTTTGTTATGAAAAGAAAACTTCTGTGCGCTGTTGCGGCAGTGGCGGTCGTTGCGGTTTTTCTGCACGCAAGTGCGGTGCAGGAAGGGCTTGCGGAGGACTTGGTGCGCTTTCATGTAATTGCAAACTCCGATCTGCCGTTTGACCAGGAACTCAAAGGCGAGGTGCGGGATGCAGTGGTGGGATATGTGGAATCACTCACCCGGGGAGTCCGTTCCCGTGACCGTGCACAAGAGATTTTGGGTGCGCACTTACAGGATCTGGAAGCCATTGCAAATGCGGTCCTGCAAAACAACGGCGTGAACTATCACGCCATCGCAAAACAGACCAACGCCTACTTCCCCACCAAATCCTATGCGGGATTCCGACTTCCGGCAGGCGAATACCAAGCGGTCACCCTGACGTTGGGTGAAGGAAAAGGCCGTAATTTCTGGTGTGTCCTGTTCCCACCGCTTTGCCTTTCCCCGGTCTCAGTCCAAACTGCGGCAAGCGACCTTTCCGAGGAGGAACAGGCACTGCTCACCGAGACCGACGGGGTCACACGTTATCGGTTTTTCCTTGTGGAAGCGGCCGGAAAACTCAAGCACGCAGTCAGCAAACTTTTGAATTGACTTTTGATTCAAAATGGAATAAGATAAGAGAAAGAACATTTGAAGGGAGTTTTTACCATGAATTTGAAGGGCACCAAGACCGAGCAGAACCTTTGGGCTGCGTTTGCAGGCGAAAGCCAGGCACGCAACAAGTACACCTACTATGCTTCCAAGGCAAAGAAGGACGGTTACGAGCAGATCGCAAGTTTGTTCCTCGCAACCGCTGACAACGAAAAGGAGCACGCAAAGCTCTGGTTTAAGCATTTAGGCGGCATCGGCACCACCGCTGAAAACCTGCAGGATGCAGCAGAAGGCGAGCATTACGAATGGACCGATATGTACGCTGAATTCGCTCGTGTCGCTCGTGAAGAGGGTTTTGAGGCTCTCGCAGTTCAGTTTGAAAACGTCGCAAAGGTTGAAAAAGAGCACGAAGAACGCTACCTCGCTCTGCTCGACAACGTCAAGACCGGCAAGGTCTTTGCACGCACCGAGGAAACCGTTTGGTTCTGCCGCAACTGCGGTCATGTCCATGTCGGCACCTCTGCTCCGGAAGTCTGCCCGACCTGCTTCCATCCGCAGGCATACTTCGAAATCCGCGCAACCAATTACTAAGAGACAGAAAAAACCGTCACTCCGAGTCGAGAGTGACGGTTTTTTTCTTTTTGCATAAGATAGCGCAGAAACCTTTTTCGGGGGAGGAGCTACTATGCAAAGCGGTTTTTTTCTTGGGGCAAATTCCAAAGACGGATTTTCCTCGTTTTATCACACACTTTCGCAATCGGTCGAGAAACTCTACATCATCAAAGGATGTCCCGGCGGCGGGAAATCCACCTTCATGCGCAGGGTGGAGCAACTTGTGGAGTCACCGAGTGAGCGGATTTACTGTTCGAGTGACCCGGATTCTTTGGATGCGGTGATCTTCCCGGACCGACGGATTGCGCTGGTGGACGGAACAGCGCCGCACGTGGTGGAGCCCACATTTGCACTTGCGGTGGAGGAGTACATCAATCTGGGTGTGTTTGCGGACACTTCCGCACTTCCGAAAGAGCGCATCATCGAAACCACCCGCCGTTACAAACGCAAATTCTCCCGTGTGTATCGGCTGACCTCGTGCGCCGGGACGCTGCGTAAGGATTTACATGGGATTGCACTCGGCGGTGTAGACACCGACCGCATCACAAAAAAAGCAAAAGGAATTCTCTCCCGTGAGCTGCGCCCGACCGGGCGGACGGGAGGAGAAGCCAAGCGGTTTTTATCCGCAATCTCTCCGAGCGGATTTCTCACGTTGTTTGACACGGTAAAGGCCTATGCGGATCGGGTGTACGAACTTGAGGATTCTTACCACCTCGCCGCCCCGCTGTTCGAGGAGATTGCAAGAGCGGCGGTCGGGTTGGGACATCGGGTATACACCTGCTATTCCCCGCTCTGTCCCGAAACTCCCGAGCATCTCATCCTGCCTGATGCACGGCTTGCATTTGTCACCTCAAACCCGTCGCAGCCCTATCCGTACACCCCCACACGCCGCATCCGAATTGACGCAATGCTCGATCCGGAATACCGCAAGCGCAATCGGGGAAAACTCAAGTTTACCGCCGCTCTCTCGAAAGAGCTTTTGGATGCCGCCTGCGAAGAACTCGCCGAAGCAAAGCGCATCCACGACGAATTGGAAGCACTTTACCATCCCGCAATCCGCTTTGACGAACTGCTGCAAGCCGCCGAACGGTTGGCAGAAACAATCAGAGGCATCTCGCATTAACGAGATGCCTCTGTTCATTCACTCAATACCGACATGGGGTCGATTTGTTCCTGATCCAGCGTAAGTTCCAAATGCAGATGCGAGGGGTCTGCGGATTCTGCCACCGCAGTGTCTCCCACACAGCCGATGACATCCCCGATGCCGACCTTGTCCCCCACGCTGCACGGGACTTCCGTCTCTAAGTTGGAATACGTGCTGGCATATCCGCCCGCATGCTCCACCACCACGGTTTTCCCCATCATGGGGTCCTCGATGATGGCACTCACCGTTCCGTCAGAAATGGCGCAGACCTCGTCCCCGATTGCGGCGGCAATGTCTACCCCCACATGGGTACGCCAGTCCCCAAAGGTTTTGCTGTGTACCAAATCCTCGGGAGAAAAGGCACAGACCACCTCACCCGGGAGTGCCGGCGCAAATACTTGGACCAAAATCTCCGGTTCACCCGAAGTCACCTGGACAGGCGCTTCCGCACCCGAAGTTGCGCCGCCTTCGTCCGGAATCTCAACCGGTTCCTCCGGAACGACGGGAACCTCCTCCATCACAGGGGTCGGAAGGTCGGGCGGATCCCCCTCACCCCAATCGTTGACGATCACTTGCTCACCGATGGATTCGGTGGCACGTCTCATCAAGAATCCCGAGACCGCAAATGCGGTCAGGCACAAAAACAGCACGGTATAAAAACAGACCGCTCCGATGCGCTTTGCTTTTTTCATCTACAATTCCTCCTGTTCTGAAGGTATTGTATCCGAAATCAGCTCGGGTTATACAGTCCAAGCAGATAGAACACGCCGTAAAAAATCGGCTGATGTACCAAATAAATGACCAGTGTGTGCCGACCGACCGCCGCAAAAAATTTTGAGCGGAAGGAATACACCCAATTGGGCAGTTTCCCTTCTTTTGCCGCACAACCCAGCTTGCATCCCAGCATAAAAAGGAAAAACCATGGCATGAGGGAGAAATAATCTGCCGAGGCAAATCCCGGTGGGACAATGCCAAGCATCCACAGATGGTCCGGATTTTCCCAATACCCGGCATTTACCAGCACATACACCGCATAGCCAAGGAGGAAGAGCAAACACCAGGTTTTTGCCGAAACACGGGAAATGCGTTTTCCGATCAGCGCATAAATCAAAATCGAATATCCCAAACAGTGCAGGATTCCGAATCGGATGTAGGCGGACGGAACAAAGCTTGTGACCAAAGACAGTGCATAGGCACACACAAGCAGGAGTCCTGCACGGCGGAAGTTGTGACGTGAAAACTCACTGGAAAACCCGCACAGCAGGATGAAAACAGATGCAAACACAAATTGCAGCGTTGATACAACCGGGTTGAACACCAGTCGGTTTGGCAGGACGTGAAGCCCGACCAAGTCAATTGCCGCATGATGCACCAGCATGAGCAGAATGGAAAGCCCACGCAGCGCATCGAAGAGTTGGATTCGTTTAGACATTGAAGCGGAAGAGGACTACATCGCCGTCCTGCATCACATATTCCTTGCCTTCCGAGCGCATCAGACCACGCTCACGTGCCACTGCGGTCGAGCCACATTCTATCAAGTCTTCATAGCGAATGACCTCGGCACGAATAAAGCCACGCTCAAAGTCACTGTGGATTTTTCCCGCCGCCTGCGGCGCACGGGTGCCTTTGGTGATGGTCCAGGCACGCACTTCCGGCTCACCGGCGGTCAGATACGAAATCAGACCCAAGAGGTCGTAGCACAGGGTGATGAGTCGGTCAAGTCCCGACTGCTCCATCCCGAGTTCTGCGAGGAATTCCGCACGTTCTTCCTTGGGAAGTTCCGCAATTTCACATTCGATTTTTGCACAAATCGGGAACACCTGCGCTCCCTGCGACTCTGCATATTCACGCAAAGTACCAAGGAACGAACTCTCCCCGCTTTCGTCTAAGTTTGCTGCGAAAATGACCGGCTTTGCGGTGAGAAGCTCGATGGTTTTCAGGATTTCCCCCTCTTCCTCACTTCTCTCAAAGCTGCGAGCGGGCTTGCCTTCTTCAAAATGTTTGTGGAGACGTTCCAGCAAATCCACCTCGCCCTGGAGTTTCGGATCGCCCTTTAAGAGTTTCTTGGTTTTATCAATTCGACGCTCTAAGAGTTCCAGGTCGGACAGGACAAGCTCCAGCTCGATGGTTTCAATGTCACGCATCGGGTCAATGCTGCCGTCGACATGAACAATGTTTTCATCCTCAAAGCAACGCACCACATGGACGATGGCATCCACCGCACGGATATGACCCAAGAACTGGTTGCCCAAGCCCTCACCACGGGATGCGCCTTTGACAAGGCCTGCAATATCCACAAATTCCACCACAGCCGGGGTGACTTTTTTCGGGTTGTAGAGTTTGCAGAGTTCATCAAGACGGGGGTCGGGGACGTTTACCATGCCAACATTCGGGTCGATGGTGCAAAACGGGTAGTTTGCACTTTCCGCACCCGCACTGGTGATTGCATTAAAAAGGGTACTCTTTCCCACATTCGGAAGTCCGACGATACCTAATTTCATTTGTTTCAAATCTCCTTTATTTTCAAGGGTTTTCAAATTGGTCTGACACCAATTTGACACCATTTTGATCTTGATTGTTTTTCTCAATGAATCATAAATAACGTGTACGTACTTATCCATTATAACTTGAATAAATTCATGTCCAAGAATCCTTTGCGGTACTGCTTTTATGCCTCCAAAAGAATATGCAATCAAACGTTGCTTGCTTCCTTTATTTTTCTTTTAATCTCATCAAAGCTTATCGGCTTATATTCAATTCTTTCCACCGAAACACAGAAATGCTGTGAGCTATAATCTTTTACGATAGGACTGTTATGTACATGACCGAAAAGATTTGCATACGGCATATTGCTGTTTATATAAATAGCTTCGTGGGACAGAATCCAAAAACCATTATAAAGAACCGGCATATCGTAAACCTCGTCAAAGCCTGCATCTCTGTAATGCTTGTTAGAACACACATCGTGATTTCCTTTAACAAGATACTTTGTACCGTTAAGCGCAGATAAAACTTTTGCTTCTCGTTTTTCTGCACCAAAGTCGCCCAGAATATAGACCTCATCTTCACTTGTCACAACTGAGTTCCACTTCTTGATAAGAGCAGCATCCATTTCTTCTGTCGACTCAAACTGTCTGTTTTCGTATCTACGGATGTTATCCTCTCCGAAATGAGTATCAGCAATAAAAAATGTTTTGCTCATATAATTATTCTCCAAAAGCCTGTCCCCGAAATGCGAAGACCTTTTCATTTATCTCAATCATGTCATCATTTCTCATTCTCCCCAATTTCAGCATCAGAAAAAATGATAGTCGGGAAATCACAGTTATTACTTTTTACACGGTAGAACACCTTGAAACCAAAATAGGTTTCAAGTGCACTCACTATATCATTAATAAATCCTTCTTCAACATTTGAAAGACAGGTGTGTGTAATCCATTCTTCCTCGTCTGCAGTACAGTTAAACGGATCAAAATCATCTACATTATCGAATTCGAGAGAAATCGCTCCGTTGTCAGACTTGAAGCAACTATACCCGCTGTCAGACGTAGGCTTACTGCACCAAAGGTAAGAAACCCATCTGCTCCCTTCGTCGATATTCATTTTTTCGAATAGCACACTTGCTTCAAATATACTTTTTAGCTGCTCATATTGATTTACGGCATCATACTTGTTTTCGGGTCTGAAAACACCTCTTAATACTCCCTCAAAAAAAATCACAACTCTGCCTAAATGGTGTCGGTTCCATGAGTGTATGGGGAATATTTCATCATAATTGTGATTACCGTGTCTTTTTATATTCGCTCTTTTTAAACGAATCCATTCGTAGTATTCCTCTGTTCTGTCTTTATCTGTAATTTCATCAAGTCTTGTGATGCGACGATTCTGCTCCAATTCACATAATTTAACAATGCTTGCAATATCATTTTTCAAGAGTCTGTCCATATATTCGCTTCTTCTGTGTTTTCTTTTTTCGTCTTCGCTTAATTTATTATAAAAATTATAAAACTTATCAGGGTGTTCTAAAGGAGCTGTTTCATCAAAGACCAAAGCTTTCAATGCCTCGATTACTTGTTCTGAAACCCCTTCCTTTCGCAGATCCTCAAATGTAATATCGGTATTTTCTACAACATCGTGTAAAAGAGCAACAACCCTAGTGTTTTCATCCTTCATCTGCAAAGCAACAGAGCTCGGATGAACCATGCGCGACAGCCCGCTTTCACCTGACTGCCTCTTACGTGCTTTTCTTACAATTTCCATTGCCTTATTTGTCATTTCTGTATCTATCATTATTCCATTTTTCTCTTTCATTTTGCACGTTTTTTCAGCAAGAGGGTGTAGCTTATAGCATATTGGTATGCTAATCATCAAAACAACTACATCTGCTATAAAAGCATATATATTGTTTGCGGTTCTCAAAAGGAATGGTTGTGCGTATAAAAAACATTCTATTATTGACTTTACGCCAAGCATCGCAATAGCAGTTGAGATAATAATTGAGCAACAGATTATGATATGTCTGATTAATTTGCTCTTCATACCCTCTGTAGCTTTACAAGTTAATCCTAATGCTGTTCCAATCACAATGTTTCCAACTGCCCAGCCCGGCATACCTCTTAACCCGCTCGTGAGCAGGCAATACAGAACAACTCCAAAAAAACCAACCGCTGCACCTTTTATCGGGCCGAGCGAATAGCAATACATCGCCATAACAACATATCCGAGGCACAAATAATAGTTTTCAAACACCGGTACTTGCAGACACATTGTAAGCACTACAAACAAGGCAATTCCAAGAGCCATGACGCACAAGTTTCTTGTAGTTTTCATATCAATCTCCTTTTATCAAAGGGTTGCTAAAGCTGAATTCTTATAGTTTTCATCATCTGTAACTTCTTTTATCACTTTTATATAATCGGGAAATTTTATCGCTGTATTTTCTTCGCATAGTTCTATCTCTGCAATTGCTCTGTCACTCCAGAAGGGATAAACATCAATCTCGAAGTACTGATTATCATAAGTCAAGCAATATCTATTTTTACGAATTTGTTTTTTGCTTGTATCAGAATTCATTAGCAAGGTAAGATATTCATCTTTTGAGAGCCTTGTTTCAATTTCTACTCGTTTAGTACCGGAAATTGTTCGTTTTATTGTTTTAAAATATATGTAATTGCCATTTTCGCCACGTTGGCGTACACGTTCCTCTTCATTAAGAGTGGAGTTAAGATATGTCTGTATAATTTCGACTTTGCGGCAATTAGGAATTGTTTCCAAAAGCTTTATATCCGGATATTCAATCAGGAATTTTCGTTCTATTTCATATGGTTCCGGTTCGCCTAAGAAAGCAGAGATTTCCGAAATCAGCTTTTTCATTTTATCCTCAAAGCCCATACTATTATCAATAACTCTTAAGTGGGGATGTCCTGTCCATGCAGCAATGAGTTTATCATCCATCGCAGCAGCCTCTTCTACAGTTTCCGTTCTCGCTTGATTATTAGAAAGAGTATAAAACTCTTCAGCCCCTTTTGCGGCAGTTACCAAATGGAACACAGCATCATATTCATCTCTCAACTCGGTTTCGTTTAGTTTAAGCTTTGTCATTGCTTGTGAAAATTCCAAGTCGGACATATATGCTTTGTTATCCATTGTTCCTCTGTCACAGACAATTAAAACCTTATCATAATTAAATACACTTTGTGCACCATTGCGATAGATTTTTTCCTTTTCAAGCTGCAACTTTATCTGACATATCTGATAATCAAGGTTACTATTTAATGTCCAAGGCGCAGTCCCTGCAGTAATGAGTTCTGTTGCTGTTTCGGGGATAAATACCACATAATAACCAAGCTCTGTGAATGCATTTTGTATCCAACTCATTGCTGTAGTTTTACCAGCACACGGACCACCGGTGATTACAATTTTTGTAATTTGAATCTCTTTATTATTCACTTCTAAAGAGAGCAATTCGTCAACTGACATATTGAATACTGCCGCAAGTTTCTTTATCATATCAACATGCGGTTTTGCACTTCCGTTTTCCCATTTTGAAACGGCTTTATTAGAAACACCAAGCATCTCTGCAAGCTGGCTCTGTGACAACTTTGCATTGGTGCGCATTTTATAAATTTTTTTACCAAAAATATAATCATTCATAGCACCCCCCCTTATCAGTTACAATTATACACCATATTTTCATTTATCCAAGTCGATCACTATCGAATTAAAGTAGACTTTTAATTTGATTTTGTTTTTAAGTTGTGTGTCAAACTCTTTTTATCATATCACGCCTGACACCATTTCCGACACCAATTTTTTATGAAATATATAGTGTTATACGGGAATATATAGAATTCTGCTCTTGTGACAATCCTTTTTTTATAGCCATTTAGAGAGATTTATAAGGATATATAGACTTATATGAAATTGGCGCATGAACGACTATACCAAGTTTCATAATTATCTACTTCTCCTTTATTTTCAGGGTTTGCGGCGTTAAATTATCGCCGTTGACACCATTCATTTTAAAAACGACCAATGTCCGCAAACATCTACCTATGCATTGTATCACTTTCCGGACATAAAATCAACAAAATTTCATTTTCGGGAAGTATGTTTATTCTATAGAATCCTTTTGATTTTAATAATCTTTTCGGCATTTTTCATACCGCAGAACTTTCTGCGACCAAAGATAAAGCGATCGGAAAACCGACCGCTTTATTTTACTTTTCTGTCGTAAAATCAAGTATTCTCTTAATCAGTACTGCGACCTCTGCTCTTGTTGTGTAATCGGTGGGTGCGATTTTGCCGTTCTTTCCGTTTACAAGCCCTGCGCTTATAAGTGCCGACACTGCTTCTTTTGCATAGTCGGAAACATCGTCTGCGTCCTCGTAGGAAACGACCTGTGTGTCGTTCCGTGTCGCGGCAAGGACATCCTTAATTGCACGGTATACGATCACCATCATATCCTGACGGGTGATGTTTTCACGAGGTGCATACTTATTATCTCCTATTCCGCCGACAAGTCCTGTGTTTCTGGCGACCGCAAGCTCTTTTGCAAAGTAGTCTGAAGCATCAACGTCTGCAAAATTCTCTTCGTTGTCGCTTGAAAGACCGAATGCGCGAACAAGGAGAATTGCAAAGTCTGCACGTGTGATGTTATTGCCCGGTGAGAAGGTTGTTTCACTTGTTCCTTTGATGATACCTGCATCAGCAAGAGCATTTATTGCATCCTTTGCCCAGGCATGATTTCCGAGATCCGTGAAACGGACATTTTCCGAATCCGGAGTTTGCGGAACGTCGGAACCTCCGTTCCCCACATCATTTTCCTTTTCATCCGAGGGTGTTGTTGTGGTCGTACCTCCTCCGCCACCGGAAGCTCCGCCCGTTGAACCATATACCTTGATATTGAAGTGAATTGTATTCTCACGTCCGTCGGAGTCAAGAACCGTTATCGCAAAGTGGTTATCGCCTACCTGGGATGCAGAAGGTTTCCAGACAATAGCACCCGTTTCGGAATCTATTGAAGCACCTCTCGGCAAAGTCCTTCCGACATATTCAAGTTTTACTCCTTCAACGGAGCTTTCTGCCTTGATGGTGAGACTTATTGTTCCGCCTACAGAGGCTGTAAGATTTTCGCTTACATCTTCAATAACGGGGGCTTTTTCATCAACAAAGGATGTGGGGATGGTAAACTTCTGTCTCTCACTTATGTTATAAACATAGCCTGCATCGGTATCCATTATATCCTGATGTCCACGGATAAGAGATATCATTCCTATATCGAGACGTACATTTCCGTTTTCAAGCGGCGTTGCATCATTGATTGCATAAACTGCGTTCTGCTCTCCTCCATTGCTGATATAGATGTGTCTTCCCACTATATCGGAAATATCGTCGCAATCAAGCTTTACATCAATATAGTTATTTGTGGTGAGTGCCTTTTCAAAGGTCACAACCTCACCCTTATAGGCTGCCGTCTTTCCTGTCTCTTCTCCGATTATGTCACCGTCATTTACATATCTGTAAATAACAACACCATTATCGTTGAGACTGTATACACCCACAAAGCCACGGAAGTCAAACACCTTGTTTCCGCCATCGCTGACCGAGTAGATAATCTTATTGTTTGTTGCATAGACAACATAGTCAACTCTGCCGCTTGTGTGAGTTACCTTTACTGCTCTGGCAGTATCTCCGTCCTTTTCCGTCTCCGCCGTTGTTATTGTGACGGGAACGATTGACTCAATATATGCCTCGCCCTTATAAGGCTCGTAAACCGTTGTGAAGAGTGAATCAAGATCCTCTCCCTCTCTTTGAGTGAGAACAAACTCAAGAGTTTCGGGAAGAAAACGGTTTGCACGCTTAACGGGAACATTACCGCCCACTATTGCAACCTCATCCGGTGTGAAGTTATTAAGCTGTGTAAGACGCAGGTGCAGATCCTTACTGTCTGCAACAGATTTACGGTAATCTGTGATTTCAAAATCAACAGTAAAGTTCTCCGCAGGAGAATTGTCGCGGCGGACATTCTTCATCCACGTATATCCTCTCGGGTATTTTGTTTCATAAACCCAGGTAGACTGTGTCCACGGGTCTTCACCGTATTCGGTATCAACACCGGCATATGTACCTATATAGTTTCCGTTTTCATCAACCTGTGCACCTGTTACATAGTTGCCGTTCTCATCTCTTACCGTTGTGAAATCAAGTCCATTTACCGCACTTGCACTTTCAGATTGAGCGTGGAAGCTGTAAGTGTGCTTATTTCCACCCTTGACACGGAAGAAATCCACACCGTAGGAAACATCGTCATTTGCCTCAATCATAACAACCGTTCTTCTGTATTCCTCGGTCTGACCGTATGCCTTCGGTGCATCAACGTCCATAAGCTTGACTTTTCCTGCATCGTCAAAGTGCAAAGGCTCACCTACGATCGTTGAAAAACCGCCCTGATTATCATCGTCAACAACAACGGTGTTGTGAGAAATCGTTGCAGATACCCATTGAAGTCTGTTCGGGTCTGCTCCCGTGTTTGGAGGATATGCCATCTCCGGGGCGAGATTCAATCCATATGCCTCAACGCCCAGGTTAAGTGTATCCGGATGGCCGTGACCGCCGTTTATACCATAGTAAATCCAGAAGTCACGCTGATTGTTCTTTGCATCTGTTTCACTTGCAGAGGTATAATTCTTTCCGTCACGAAGAATGGAGAAGCCATAGCCTGTCATCATTTCGCTCACAGGTTCGGGATTTTCCTCAATAAGAGCGAGGATATCCTTTTCCATCTGCTCGGGGTTCTCATCGAATATTCCGTAGTTGAGTCCCTCGGCAGTATTTCCGTTTACCATATAGATGTACTGAGCTATTTTCTTTCCCATCTGCGGGTCGTCTTTAAACTGCTTGAAATGCGGAGCATATGTATCAACACCGAGAATGAATTCCGTGTCTGCCACAGAACCCGAGTCTCCGATGTGAACATGGTGAGAGCCGACACTTACAATGGACAGATAAGACATAAACATCTGACGGAACTTTGCATTCTTATAAAGGTTGTATTCATCCTTATAGTCCTTGAGACATTCCGCAACTTTTGAAAGTCCCTTTATCTGCGTGCTGTTGTAGTTGGGGCTTGCTTCATGTCCCATTCCGTCACGGTCGATGATATCTATAAGCTGATTTGATATGCTTCCGCCGTCAATTGAGTTTTTATCCCCCTTAACGCCGGTCTTATATAACCACTTTACCATTTCCTCGGCATCGGGTTCTTTGTCAATAATGAGTGCCGCCGCTGCGAGAAGCTGATGAATCTGTCCGAAGTTACCGTCAAAGTTTCCTTCCTGCACGCTTTCAAAGGACTCGTGAATTATGCCCTTTTCCCAGTTCTCCCAAATCTTCTGAGAGCTTGTCTTGTCATTTTCAAGACCGAACTTTTCTGCCTTTTCCGAAAGGAAGTTAATTACCTGTGTGTCTGTAAGCATAGGATAGAAAGCATCCGTGTGAAGAACATTTGACCATGCAAAACCACAGTCGTTTATCATACCCTGAATTTTTCCGTAAATCGTTCCGCCGTCTGTATTGAAGAACACACGTTTTCCGTCAACGTTGAAGTTCTTAAAGTCATATCCGGGCCATACATCCGCCATTCTGTCAAGAAGAATTGCACCTGCTCTTCCATACTTCACATCGCCTGTATAGACATAGGCCTTTGAAAGATCTTCGATATATCCTATCGCATCAGCCATAAATTCATAGTGGAAAAGTGCAATCCAGCAATGGCGTTCAATAGCATCACCGTATTTATAGGGATTTCCGTTTTCGTCTTTAGGAATATAGCCCCAGCCGTCGTCAACGCCCCAGGTTTCCGCCGATTCACCCGGACGGAGTCCCCGACCGACATTTACGGTTGTGCTTTCCGAAACCTCGGGATAGAGGTCGTTATGAAGTGCATCCTTTTCTCCCCTTGCAACAGCCTCGGCATTAGCCGCAATTGCAAGCTCACGGTCATAATAGCCGTGCTCGTTTGTTCCTCGCTCCTTTAATAGAGCAAAATCGTTTGACGGGAAGAATCTCTTACAATCGGGGCACTGTACCTTCCACGGTCTTGAAATTCCGTTTATAACCCATCCGCCGACACCGCTTGAGCCATATTTTCCCACAACATTAACTCCACAGTAGCGGCACATATTATATTCGGGGTCTCCCGGTGCACCTATCTGACGTGAGCGAGGGATTCCTTCACCGGGAATGAGGTCATAAAGGCGTTCGTAGTTTTCGCTGACAGCATCTGCTTTGGCAGTTGCCTCTCTTACGATTTCTTTTGCCCAAGAATATTTTTCGGAATTCGTCTTTGCCGCATTTCTTTTCTCGGTTGTGTAGTAAGTGGAAGCTTTCTTTCCCTCGTGAACCATTGTTTTTATCGTGATTGTATCACTTATAGTCTCGCCCCGGAATTCTGCCGTTGCAGTTACCTCGGTTTCACCTTCGGAAAGTGCCGTTACCATTCCGTCTGCATCAACGGAAACAATTCCGGGAGTTGAGTATATATATCTCACATCCCTTGAATTCACACGAAGCTCGTTTCCACTGTTCATAACAGCGTAGAAGGTAGTCTTTGCCTTGCCGCCAACATACATATCCGTCGCGGCTTTAAGCTTAGCCGAAGCTATTCCCGTATTGTCTGTTGCCTGAATCTCAATGCTTGCAGAATAGCTTCCTGCTCCGTCCGATGCAATTGCGGAGATTGTAACCGTGCCATCGCCTACAGCCGTAATCTTTCCGTCACTTCCTATTGTTGCAATGCTTGTATCCGATGATGTGAAAATAACTTCACATTCATCCTCACCAAGCACTGTTCCGTCAAGCTTCTTTGCCGCAAACACAGTTTCTGCAACCTCATTGAAGTTAAGCTTTGCCTGTCTTGAATCAGCAAGACGGAAGCTTACTGATTTAAGAGTGTTTTTGCCGTCAAGGGTAAGCTTTCTCGGTGACATTGTGCCTGCCGCAGTTGCCTTGAAAGCAAGTACATATTCGCCCGGCTCGTCAAAGTCAATATGAGCAAGGTCCTTTTGCGTTATTGTAAGACTTGATGCGGAATTATCCCGGAAAGAAACTTCCCCTATAAGATTTTTCGGTGTGAGCGAAGCCTTTGCCTCGTCTATCGTCCCCTTGGGGAAAACGTAGAGCTCGGAAGTACCGTATCCGCTGT
>JAFQME010000007.1 GCA_017421025.1 Oscillospiraceae bacterium | reverse complement strand
TTGAAAATGGCAAAGCAAAATCTTGAACAGTCGAAAATGCGTATTGCAGAGATTGACCGTGTGCTTACAAAGCTTTACGAGGATAATGCACTTGGGAAAATAACCGATGAACGCTTTGAAAGATTGTCTGCAACCTATGAACTTGAGCAAAAAGAACTTTATGAAGCTATTTCAAAAGCAGAGCAGGATATTGAAAATGCCGAACGAGAGAATGTTGATTTGAAAGTTTTTCTGCAAACGATACGGCAATGCACTGATTTAAAAGAGCTTACACCGACTATCGTAAACACCCTGATAAAAAGAATAGATGTCCACAACCCCGATGAAAAATTCAAACATCGAAGAGTTAAAATAGACATCTATTTCACGGCAGTAGGACTAATCAGCATACCTGACGAAAAAGAACTACTTGCTTTAATGGATGAAATACGCAATGAAAAAAGTGCGTAAAAATGGACTAAGCGGTGCAACCGTAATAGTTACACCGCTTATTTTTTTAATGTCCTTAGCAACCCGACGCATTTGTCAGCGAGTTTTTTATTTACTGAACATCTTGGATATCAACAAATCCGGTATCTTCGACCAAAAGAAGTGCGACTTGAGAAGCGTCAAAGTACGGTGCGGAGAATGCGAATTCATCCGGTGCTTCCGGATCTTTTACAAACGGACCGATTGCAAGATCGACTTTGCCGGCTTTGGAGTCTGCATAAAGCGCATCTGCATCGTCATATGCGAAAAACTCGATGTCGGAACGTCTGTTTGCCGCAACTGCATTTACAAATTCTACCGCAAAACCAACCAGGTTTCCTGTTTTGCTCTTGTATGCAAACGGCTTGAAGTCGGTGTAAACACCAACGGTGAGCGTACGCCCGGTGTCGCCTTCGTTGAGTTCGATCGCAGTCACATCATCGGGATTGCCGAAGATATAGCGGTCAAGCAGGATTTGATATGCATCCGTACCTTTGAGAAGGGAAAGCGTTGCATCTACTTGCATCAAGATATCCTCGTCCGAATCGGTGCCTTCATAGTAATTCGGGATGCAGTATGCGGCGTTGGTGAGATTCTCGAGAAGCTGTGCAAATTCTGTGTTCTCTGCCAAAACCGTGCTTGCTTGAACCTGCGGCAGAACAATTGCATAAAGCTTTTTCTTTTTGAGAGCGGAAACAAGATCTTCTACTGAATCATATTTTTTCAGCTTTGCACCACGGGTTTTTTCGGTGATGATCTCAGGGTCAGTCAAGCCTTCTACATAACCGACATCCATGCCTTTTAAATGTGTAGCAACAAATGCACCGGGAAGACCAAGTTGTTCCGCCGGCGGAGTGGGACGGGTACAACCTGCAAGCAAGCTGCAAAGGACACACAGTGTCAACATCAATGCTAAAATTCGTTTCATCACGGTCAATGCCTTTCTGCCTACAAAATTCCTCTTCGTCCGATCGGTAGGCACCACGGACAACCTTTGTTGATTATATAATATTTTCAGTAGAAACGCAAGAGGAATGTCTGTTCTGGTTCTGTATTGGGGCTGAAATTACTGATAGCCAAAAGATTCAACACCAAGTTGAAAGAGATGTATGATTGTGTTATAGTTAATGAGAAGTCAAAAAAGGAGTGTTTTGATGATGCGTGAGCAACTGCGTAAAAGAATTGAAAACATCAACAAAGCGGTACACTCAAACCGTAAGTATTATCGACGGATTCGAATTCGTGATTATTTGGCAGGACAAGCAATTTACACGCTGGGAGATTACCCGGCACGTGTGCATACTGCGGTGACTGATTATGACCGTGCTCTCATTCGGAAAATGGCGGATGCAGGTGTGCAAATGATTCAACTGCATGAAGATTGGAATGATTGTTGCCGCTTATATGGGGCAGACAAGTTTTCCTCCTCTGACCCGGAAGGGACAAAGGCATTTGTTGCCTTGTGTCATGAGCTTGGAATCAAGGTGATTGCGTATGTTTCCACCGGATACTTTCACGAAAAAGATCCGGATTTTCGGGAGGAATATACGGTTTCGAAAACCGATGCACTTGCTTCGCTTTATTTTAAATACAGAAAGTGTAATCTCGGGCATCCGGTTTGGCGTAATTACATTACCGAAAAGACACTGAGTGCAATGGATACTTATTGTTTTGATGGAATTTATAATGACTGGGGATATTGCAACTATAACTGGGAATTGGGAAATTGTGTATTGCCGGAAGATGCATATGACCCGGAATTGGAAGACGCGCTTGGTGAAATCTACAGCAAAATCAAACAGCGTGGCGGGGTCTATAAGCTGCATTGTGACCTTAATAACGCACCGCCGTGTAAAGACCGAGTCTACGATTATTTGTGGATCGGAGAGGGGATGAAGGGGTCTGAAATTGGGATTGGCAAAGATTATTATCCGTACGTGGTCCCGTGCCAAGATCTGCGGCATGAAACAAAGCGGAGCGTCGATGCGTTTTATGCGTATACCATTCCATTTATGCAATTCCCGTTGCTGAAAACCGGGCGTATCATTCGTGGGAATAATTTGGACATTCCGGGCGTTACCTATTATGATAAACCGGGGAAGGGATTGGGTGAGTTTTACCGGAGAGTTCGAGAGTATAACAGCGAGCACCCGGAGGGACCATACGTGTATAGCCATTGGTCTAATATCCCCGATGATCCGGAAGATTTCAAAACATGGGAAAAGTATTTCGCACTTTATCAACCAATGGTGGCTGAAAATAGTGTTGCCTATTTGGAGTTGAGCGAATGCGATGAGATACTCTCGCCACTGAACCATCAGATCATCGCATCAATGTTTGTGAATGAAGAAATTTATTTGGTCATATCCAACCTTTCGGATGCGCCATATCATTTGCAACTCAAAGAACCTTGGCAAGACCGAGTTTCCGGAGTTGTTGCCTCGGAATTTGCTATAAAAAAAGAACAGATTTTGTTTTTGAAAAAAGAATAAAATTGTTTACAGACCGGTTTGACTGTGCTAAAATATATTTGTTTTGGCACAGTCAAATGTTTTTGAAGGTTACCATATCATATTATTGACCTTTAGTGGAGGTAGTTATGCAGTATATTGGTTTGAATGAATTACGTGAAAAATTCCTGTCATTTTTTGAAGGGAAAGAGCACTTGCGCCTGCCGAGTTTTCCGCTTTTGCCGCAGGGAGATCAGTCCTTGTTGCTCATCAACTCCGGTATGGCTCCGCTCAAACCCTATTTTTCGGGCGAGGTTGAGCCGCCGCGCAAGCGTGTGACCACCTGTCAGAAGTGTATCCGAACTCCGGACATTGAGCGTGTAGGTAAAACCTCACGTCACGGTACCTTCTTTGAAATGCTCGGAAACTTCTCTTTTGGTGATTATTTCAAAAAAGAAGCAATGAGCTGGGCATGGGAGTTCATTACAAAAGTGCTTGAAATCCCGGTCAACCGTTTGTTTGTTTCTGTTTATTTGGAAGATGACGAAGCATGGGATCTCTGGACGAAAGAAATCGGTGTTCCGGAAGACCGTATGGTCCGCCTGGGCAAGGCTGACAACTTCTGGGAAATCGGTATGGGTCCGTGTGGTCCGTGCTCCGAAATTTATTTTGACCGTGGTGAAGAACACGGTTGTGATGATCCGAACTGTGCGCCGGGTTGCGACTGTGACCGCTATGTCGAGTTCTGGAATTTGGTATTCACCCAGTTCCATAACGACGGCGAGGGTAATTACACCCCGCTCAAACAGCGTAACATCGATACCGGTATGGGTCTTGAGCGTATTGCTTGCATCATGCAGGGCGTCAACTCGCTCTTTGATGTTGATACTGTTCGCAACATTACCACTCACATTTCGAAAATTGCAGGTGTGGAATACGGCGACAGCGAAAACGGTGACGTTTCTCTCCGCATCATCACAGACCATATCAGAAGCACCACTATGCTGATTTGTGACGGTGTTATGCCGTCGAACGAAGGCCGTGGATACGTCCTGCGCCGTTTGCTCCGCCGAGCAGCTCGTCATGGGAGACTCCTCGGAATCAAAGATGCATTCCTTCACGAAGTCTGTGCAACCGTAATCCGTGAGAGCGGTTCCGCATATCCGGAGCTTGTGCAGAAGCAGGAGTTTATCCAAAAGGTTGTCCGTATGGAAGAAGAAAGCTTCAACCGTACCATCGATGCAGGCCTCCATATTCTGGATGAAATGATTGCGAAGATGAAGAAAGACGGAAAAACGGTTCTTTCCGGTGAAGATGCATTCAAACTCAACGATACTTATGGTTTCCCGATCGATTTGACTCTTGAGATTTTGGAAGAACAGAATCTTAGCGTAGACCGTGAGGGCTATGATGCCTTTATGAATGAGCAGCGTGAACGTGCACGTGCAGCTCGTGCAGCAATGGGCGATTTCGCTTGGGAAAGCATCGACCTCGGTTTGGACAAGAGCGTAAAAACCGAGTTCTTGGGTTATGAAAAAAGCGAATGTGAAGGCAAAGTCCTTGCTCTTGTCGCCGACGGTGAATTGGTTTCTGCTGCGGGCGCTGATATGGCAGTGCGTGTTGTACTGGATAGCACCGTGTTCTATGCGGAATCCGGCGGGCAGCTTGCTGACCATGGCACATTGACTGCGGGCGATGCTTTGGTTGAAATCAGTGATGTGCAGAAGACCCGAGATGGAAAGTTCCTCCATGTGGGTAAGGTCAAGAGCGGTAACATCAGCATTGGCGATACCGTTACCGCAAAATTTGATTTGGAACGCCGTCAGGCAATTATGCGTGCTCACTCGGTAACTCACTTGCTTCAGAAGGCGTTGCGTGAGACTTTAGGCACCCATGTCGAACAGGCAGGTAGCTTGGTTGGTCCGGACAGTGTCCGTTTTGACTTCACACATTTCGCTGCTATGACTGCAGAAGAAATCGGTGCAGTAGAGGCATCTGTCAATGCACATATGTTAGAAGGTCTTCCGATTGTTGTGGAATCCATGCCGATCGAAGATGCAAAAAAACGTGGTGCAATGGCTCTGTTTGGCGAAAAATACGGCAACATTGTCCGTGTCGTGCAGATGGGTGACTACTCCGTCGAACTTTGTGGTGGTACTCACTTGGATAACACCGCAAAAGCAGGCCTTTTTAAAATCACATCGGAATCTTCTGTTGCAGCAGGTGTCCGCCGCATCGAAGCAATTTGCGGTACAGTTGTGCTCCAAAAGATCGAAGAACATAATCGCATGGTGAATCAGCTTGCGGAGCTCCTGAAAACATCTCCGAAAGAACTTGCAAACAAAGCGGCACAGACTGCAAATGAAGTCAAGACCTTACGCCAGGAGATTGCAAAATTGCAGGATAAGCTGGCTTCCGGTAATGCACAGGATCTCCTCAAAAATGCAAAGGATGTTGCGGGGCTTCATGTCATTACTGCACAGTTCGAAAATGTCAAGGCAGATGCACTTCGTACCATCAGCGACCAGTTGCGTGATGCTGATCCGGCAGTTGTTGCGGTTTTGGCAAGTGTGGCAGACGGCAAAATCGTGTTCGTTACCGGTTGTGGTAAGGATGCGGTTGCACATGGTGTTCAGGCTGGGAAATTGGTGCGTGAGGTTGCGCAAGTTGCCGGTGGTAACGGCGGCGGAAAGCCGGATAGTGCGATGGCAGGCGGTAACGATGTTTCCAAACTCTCCGATGCGCTCGCAATCGTGGACGGGTTTGTTTCTGCGAATGTAAAATAGGAGGAAAAACTCATGACTGATTGTATCTTTTGTAAAATTATTGCAGGTGAGATTCCATCGACAAAAGTTTACGAAGATGAGCGTTGCCTCGCATTTCGGGACATCAATCCGCAAGCACCTACGCATATTCTTGTGATTCCGAAAGAACATATTGCATCTATGGCAGAGATTACCGAGAAAAATTCCGATATCGTTGCGTATCTTTTTGAGAGAATCGCAGAGATCGCAAAAGCAGAAGGACTGGATGACGGTTTCCGTGTGGTTTCCAACTGCGGAGACCATGCCGGTCAGACTGTTCATCATCTCCATTTTCACATTTTGGGCGGACAGCCGCTTGCACTTACAATGGCATAATCTTTTTGCGGCAAGGGAGAAGCCCTTGCCGCAATTTTTAAACAGGAGGAATCCAACATGATTCACAGTGCGGATATGATCGCAAAGCGTGCGGTTGAGGAAAAAGAAAACCCGGGCCTCACTATTTTTGCTCTCAATGAATTTGAGAATCAACCCAAGTCTCTTGGGATGCTTGCATGTGCAACCATAGCGCCGGGCGGGTCGGTGGAGTACCATGTCCACGAAGGTGAGTGTGAGTATTACTACATTCTTTCCGGATGTGG
>JAFQME010000006.1 GCA_017421025.1 Oscillospiraceae bacterium | reverse complement strand
TTTGGAAGATGGGATACATCTTCCCTGCTGGTTACAGTACCGGACAACTTTTTAAGACATTAACATCCTAATCTTGTTGTTAAACCGTCTTTTCAGTTGCTTTTTTCTTTCCGACCATCTTTTTTCCTGCTTTTCTATGTTCTTTCCATTTGGATTTATTTGTTATATTTTACTGTCGATTACTCCCGAAATATAACAAGAGCGGAGGAAAATCCTCCGCTCTTGTGTGTTTGCTATATTTTTATGTATCTTCCGCAGGTTTTATGGTCTAAAGACGTAATCACGATGGAAAAAACGACAATCGTTCAGCATTTGAATTTGAAATTCTAGTTGTGCTTTTTCATTCTTAGATAAGTTATCAATGAATGTGGCTTGCTCCTCACGAGTATATATTCCCTCTTGACGAGCTTCGCATATGCCATACATTTTTTTCATAAGGTTTGCTAATTCTATTTTGTCATCAACAGACAGGCTTTCTTGACGGTAAATATGCTGCATTTTTTCGTTTATTCGACATATATCCTCGCGAAAATCAAGGTTTTTTGTTTTCTTGCGAGGGGTAGGTTCGCCCAAAACAACTACACAGTGACCACCATTATCCATATCAATTACATAGCCGAAGTTTTGGAGATTTTTATTCCATATTTCTTTTATAATATTCATTGCTTCCTACCTTTCATACTTAATTTACAGGCAATTCATTAAGTTTGTCAATTGCGTTTTGTTTTGTTTTGTAGTTTTGGTAACAACTTGAACACATATTGGTACGAGCAATAGAAGAGGCGTTTTGAGAACCATCGTTATATCTTTTTCCACAAACTTGGCATTTTGTCGTATCTTTATATTTGTCTGTGTCGCGAGATTGCGGAGAGAGAATCTTTTCATTGTTGATATAGACAGTTATCATATCCTCGCCATAATAGTCTAAATCTTTAGAAGAAGAGTAAGAACACTCATAGCCACATATTTCCTCAACATCCCACAAAAAATTTTGAAACTCAAACTCTACATCGTGTGCCAATAAAGAATTTTCATTTTCGGAGTTTTGAGATTCGCAAGTTAAGAAAACATCCAGATACAGAACATATTCATCATCTTCTTTTTTTATGCGAGATATTTCATAACTAATATCAGTTAATCCCAATTTGCTGTCATATTCACTGGGAGAAAAGCCTAAATAACCGCTCTTTGTAGAAGAAAGAAAGGTTTCCAATCTTTCATCCATTAGCGTTGAATATTCTTCGATAATTTCTTTCTTGATATTGTTTTGCTTTACGTTGTTACATACGATTATAATGGATATTAACGCAATAATCGCTATAAGTACAACTCCTTTTGTTGATATTTTCTTGGTCATTTCATATTTCTCCTTTGATTATCGACATCCTTTACCTAATTATACCACAAAAATGTAAATAATTCAATCAACCTTGAAATGTTCATAACTTTATGATACAATAAAAATGTAATCAGTAGCACCTAATGGCGAGATTTTCGTTCATCAATTACCGATTCGGTCAATGCTGACCGAGAAAAAGGTTGTAAAGACTGATAAAAGGTGTATTTAAGGGGCTATTTAGACCTGTTGATTCATAATCGGAAAATATGAGAAAATATGAAATTACGATGCATAGTATAAAACGTATGGTTGTACATTAAAAAGGCTCTCGCAAATTTGCGAGAGCCTTTTTAACTGTCCTTAAGAACACTACCCCTACGGCTCAGGAGTTTTTGTTTATTCGATTCGTTCAAAATCGGAAGCGCCATGCTTACAAAGCGGACAAACAAAATCATCCGGAAGCGGATCACCCTCATAGACATATCCGCAAATCTTGCAAACCCAGCCCTTTTTGCCATCAGTCTTGGGTTTTACATGTTCGTGATAATACGCATAAGTCATACTCGGTGCATCAGACAGCACACGTGCTTCAGTGATTGAGCAGATAAACATACCATGCGTGCCCAAATCCACGGTTTCTTCCACGTTCAGAGAAAGGAATGCATTGATATCTCTCGGCAAGAAAGCAAGCCCATTATCCGAGCGGAGCGGCTCAATTTCGGTGAACTTATCCGCATTTCGTCCACTTTGGAACCCAAAGGTTTCAAAAAGTGCAAACGGTGCAGACTCGGTCAGGCAGTTGAGGTTCATCTTCCCGGTCTGTTTGATTACATGATAAGAATAGTTTTCTTTATTTACAGTTACCGCAACTCGCTTCGGATTATCGGTCACTTGCGACACGGTATTGACAATCAGTCCGTTATCACGTTTCCCGTCATTGGTTGTGACCACATAAAGCCCATAACCGATGTTAAACAGTGCACTCATATCATTTTTGTTTGCAGTCGCATCCGACTGTGCGAGATAGGTCTTGCAAAGTTCCTCGCTGAGCGCCTCTACTTGTGCACGGGATTCCTCGTTGAGTGCGGATTTGATGGAAACCGTAGTTTCCGCAAAGGTGATATTTTTGGAATTTGCCAACATCTCCCGCATGACCTTTGCTGCCATGCTCGCCCAACTCCCGTTTTCCATCAGCGCAACTGTGCGGTTTTGGAAATTCCGTTCGGTGAGATGATGGATAAATTCACGCATAAAGGGGAAAACTCCCGCATTGTAAGTCGTGGTTGCAAGCACAAGGGTGCCGTAACGGAAAGCATCTTCCACAGCTTCCGCCATGTCACAGCGTGCCAAATCATTGACGACCACTTTCGGGCAACCCTTTTCACGCAGTTTTTCCGCCAGCAATTCCACTGCTTTCTTGGTGTTTCCGTAAACCGAGGTATAAGCGATGACAATGCCTTCGCTTTCCACACGGTAAGAGGACCAAATATCGTACAGATTGAGATAATACCCCAAATTCTCATTCAGCACAGGTCCGTGCAGCGGACAAATGGTTTTGATATCAAGTCCTGCCGCTTTTTTCAAAAGCGCCTGTACCTGCGGACCGTATTTTCCAACAATCCCAATGTAATAACGGCGAGCCTCGCATGCCCAATCTTCTTCTGCGTCAAGCGCTCCGAATTTTCCGAAACCGTCAGCCGAAAACAGCACTTTGTCATACGCATCATAGGTCACAATGACTTCAGGCCAATGCACCATGGGTGCCGTGACAAAGGTGAGTTCGTGTTTGCCCAGGCTGAGGGTATCCCCCTCACCCACTACCAGTTTGCGTTCGGAAAAATCCGTGCCGAAAAATCCCTGCATCATGGCAAATGCCTTTGCAGATGCCACAATTGTGGTTTCAGGATAGGTTTTCATGAAGTTTGCGATATTTGCGGAATGGTCCGGCTCCATATGCTGAACAATCAGGTAGTTCGGTTTCCGACCATCCAGTATGCTTTCGATGTTGTCGATCCATTCATGAGTAAACCGTGCGTCCACTGTGTCGAGAATTGCGATTTTTTCATCCAGAATCGCATAGGAGTTGTAAGACATGCCGTTCGGCACTACGTACTGACCCTCAAACAGATCAATTTCATGGTCATTGACACCGACATAGCGGATGTCGCGCGTGATATTCATGGTTCATTTGCTCCTTTTTATCGTTAGTATGTGTATGTCTTCGCCCTTAATTCAAGAAATCTTTGAGTTTTTTGGAGCGGGACGGATGACGCAGTTTACGCAGTGCTTTTGCTTCGATCTGACGGATACGCTCACGGGTGACGTTAAACTCACGCCCGACTTCCTCCAGTGTGCGAGTACGTCCATCTTCGATGCCAAAGCGAAGTTTTAAAACTTTTTCTTCACGGTCGCTCAAAGTGCCAAGCACTTCGATGAGCTGCTCATGCAGCAGTGTAAACGATGCAACCTCTGCCGGCTCCTGTGCATCTTCGTCTGGGATGAAATCACCCAGATGCGAGTCTTCTTCCTCACCGATCGGAGTTTCAAGTGATACCGGCTCCTGAGCAATCTTCAGAATATCACGCACACGGCCGACCGGCATATTCATTTCCTCTGCAATTTCTTCCGGGCTCGGGTCATGACCGAGTTCCTGCAACAACTGACGGGAAACACGGATGACCTTATTGATGGTTTCCACCATATGTACCGGGATACGAATGGTTCTCGCCTGGTCTGCGATTGCACGGGTAATTGCCTGACGGATCCACCAAGTTGCGTAGGTGGAGAATTTATAACCCTTGGTATGGTCAAACTTTTCTACCGCTTTGATCAAACCCAGGTTTCCTTCCTGAATCAAATCGAGGAAGAGCATGCCACGTCCCACATAACGTTTTGCAATAGAGACAACCAGACGCAAGTTTGCCTCAGCAAGACGCATTTTTGCAACCTCATCGCCCTCTGCCATACGCTTTGCAAGTTCAATTTCTTCTTCCGGCGAAAGCAGGTCTACTTTACCGATTTCCTTGAGGTAAATGCGAACATGGTCATCGGTGGAAACGCCTTCCATCAGAGCAGCCGGGTCGATGAGTTCTTCTTCCGGAATCTCTTCCAAACTTTCCAACCCTTCCACCAAATCATCATCCGGACTTTCAGGCAGAAGTTCATCCAGCGGGAGCTCTACGCCTAAATTCTCCAAAGAATCATACAACTGGTCAATCTCGTCCGAATCCATTTCAAGTGTTTCGGTCACATCCAAAAGTTCTTTCTTTGTGAGTTTCCCTTTTTTCTTAGCATTCTCCAAAAGATCCGCAATGATTTGTTTTCTTTCTTCCGCAGTTAATTCTTTCTTTTCTTCCATCATGTTCTACCTATCCCTTCTTTTTATTCCAAAAATTCCAAAAGTTTTCTACTTCTGCCTTTACGAAACGTCAGCTTTCTCTCAGCTCTTCGAACGATCGCTTCCACGTGCTCCTCCGTAGTCTCCAGCTTCTCTGCAATCTTCGAAATACTGAGCGTGCCTTCCTCCGTGAGTCCGTAATACCATTTCAGAATCCGTTCCTCACGTTCTGTCAAATACCACCGCATCAATTCCAGGAGCTTTTCCTGCTCAGACATGGAGTTTTCGTCATCTTCGCCTTCAAGCTGCTCAATCTCATCGAAATCAAGTTCTATGGTCTCATCGTCAAAATCTTGCGGTTCATATATCATGCCGAACCATCTCCATTCGCTTTTTTGTTTTGGAATCTTCGCATTGCCTCCAGAAGCGCCTCGTCGGAGTCAGCACTTTTCCGTTTCCAATGCTCCTGTTCGATGATTCCGATATAATCAGAAAGCGCTGCGGCATCTCCGCCCACAAACTTCGCAAACACACCTGCAAGCTGTGCTGTTTCCTCTGCGGAGCAATCCCGAGTCAGCGTAGTCAGAGAAAACTCGTGATTCTCTTTGGAGAGTTCTTGCATCCGTGCAAACACCCTTCCAAAAACAGGCACACTGAACATCTCAGGGGTCAACCGTGTACTCGCTGTTTTACACAATTCGGGACACGCCATCAATAGTGAGAGCAGTTTTTCCTCTGCCACCGCACTTTTCGGATTCTCATACCGAAGTTCCCGTGCGGCAGAGCCTTTTTGCGATAGCGGGAACATTTCTTGCCGCTCCTGCTCTTTCTTCTTCTTTGCGATGAGTGCTTTTCTCACACGACTCACTTCCAGCCCCAATGCATCAGCAGGGATTCCCACCTGTTTTGCAGTACGGGCAATGTAAATCTCACGTTCAATATTTCCCGATACTTCCGCAAGAAGCTTCACCGCTCGTTTGAGATATGCCACTCGGCCTTCATCCTGCGTAAGATCCAACCCGCTTTGCGCCTGAAGGAGTCGGTACTCGGTGTCCGCTTCCGATGCATCAAGTAAACGGGCAAACTTCTCACGCCCAAATTTCTTGATAAATTCATCCGGGTCTTTCGCCTGCGGAATCCGCAAAATCTTAATGGCAACCCCGGCTTCCTTGAGCAAATCAATTGCTCGGTTTGCCGCATTGATGCCGGCATTGTCCGCATCGTATGCGATCACCACTTCACTTTTATAGCGAGCAATGAGCCGTGCCTGATCGCTTGTCAAAGCGGTTCCAAGAGATGCAACAGCCGAGTCAAAGCCCGCTTGATGCAGGGCAATCACATCCATATATCCTTCACACAGAATGATCCGGTCTCCCTCGCTCTTTTTTGCGAGATTCAGGGCGAACAAATTCTTACGTTTGTTAAACACGGTGGTTTCCGGCGAATTCAAGTACTTCGGGGTGGAATCATCCATCACACGACCGCCAAAACCGATGACCGCGCCTCGGATGTCAATAATGGGAAACATCACACGGTTTCGGAATCGGTCATACAACCGCCCGGTCTTGTTGGAAAGAGCAAGCCCTGCGTCCAGCAATTCCTGCTTGGTATACCCCAGTCGGGTCATTTCACTGAGTAGCTTGTCCCACGCATTGGGGGCAAAGCCAAGCCCAAAGCGTTTGATGGTAGATGGTGACAGCCCTCGTCCCAGCAAATATTCCAAACCGGTTTTCCCATCCTCACTAAGCAAGACACTGTGAAAAAACCGTGCCGCCTCTTTTGAAAGCTCCAGCAAACGGTCTTTTTTCTTTTTCTGTGAGCGGATTTCCTCATTGTCCTCGGGGACGGTCATTCCCGCACGTTCTGCAAGTCGGTACACCGCATCCGGAAAATCCAGATTCTCAATCCGCATCAAAAAGGTGATGACATCTCCGCCTGCGCCACAACCGAAACAATGGAAAAACTGCCGATCGGACGACACATGAAAGGATGCGGTTTTTTCATTGTGGAACGGGCAAAGACCTACATGGCTGCTCCCACGTCGGGTGAGCGATACATATTGAGAAACCACACTCACAATATCATTGCGTGCGCAGAGTTCTTCCAAAAAGCTATCTGAAAATGCCACAGTTCCACCTCACTTTCTCTTTAGTGATCCCACGAAGTTGGGATAAACAATTCGGAATAAACCGTGACCGCATAACGGTCTGTCATTCCTGCAATATAGTCACACACAGCAGCTTCAATTCCCTCGCTGTATGCGGTCTCTCGAAATTCATTGGGCATTGCGTCCGGGTTTTCGCTGTAATAAATAAACATTTGACGGATCATCCGCCGTACTTTTTCCTCTTCATGGAGAGCAGACGGAATCCGATACACATTCTGAAACATGAAACTCCGAAGATCCATCATCGCATCGTGCACCGCACCTGTCATATGAATCTCTGGCTTCCCGTCACTTGCATAGATGAGATCGGTCACAAGTGTATTGATTCGTTCGGAATAGGTTTCTCCCAAAGTTTTCGGTACTGCATCCACGCTTAAAAGTCCGGCACGGCAAGCATCGTCTATATCGTGATTGATATAAGCAATACGGTCAGCGATCTGCACGATTTTCCCCTCTAAAGTCGCCGCCGAGCCACCCCCGCTATGATGCAAAATACCGTCTCGCACCTCACGGGTGAGATTCAGTCCCATCCCGTTTTTTTCGATTCGCTCCACCACACGCACACTTTGGCGGTTGTGGGTAAAACGGCCGTCAGTCAAAGCAGTGAGTTCTCTCTCTCCCGCATGGCCAAACGGTGTGTGTCCCAAATCGTGGCCCATACAAATTGCCTCGGTGAGATCTTCATTGAGCCTGAGCGCCCGTACAATGGTACGTGCAATCTGACTGACCTCCAACGTATGGGTCAGGCGGGTTCGGTAATGATCTCCCTCCGGGGAGATGAATACCTGGGTCTTATGTTTGAGTCTGCGAAACGCTTTGGAATGAATGATGCGGTCGGTATCCCGTTGAAAACAGGTTCGTACCGGACACGGCTCTTCCGGCAAATCACGTCCCAAACTCTCTTTGGAATGGGTTGCATAGGGTGCCAGATTTTGATACTCCAATTCCTCACTTCGTTCTCGAATGGTCACAAGCCTCACCCCTCTCTATTTAATAATTACTGTGCGATTTTGTAAATCCCTCTTTTTTCTTCAAAATTTTTCATATTTTTTTGTTTCACGGATCACAAGAGGTGCGAGCGCTACAAGCGCAATCAGATTCGGGACCGCCATCAAACCATTGAAACAATCCGCCAGATTCCAAACTGTTTCCAGGTTCAAAAATGCGCCGCAAAATAACAGACACAAAAACAGTGCATGATACAGATGCACCGCACGTTCTTTCCCCAAATATCGAGCGCACGTCTCACCGTAGTAATACCAACCGATTGTTGAAGCAAAAGCGAAAAGAATCAGCGTGATATTGACCACAATTCCTCCCAAGCCTCCGAAAAACGGAAGTCCCATATTATAAGCAAGTGCGGTGAGAGCTGCACCACCTTGCGGCAAGATTCGATGCGCACCTGTCACCACGATTGCAAGCCCTGTCAGCGTACAGAGCACCACAGTATCGAGAAAGGTCCCGGTCATATTCACCAACCCCTGTTCGGCAGGATGGTTTGCCTTTGCCGCTGCAGAGGCAATTGCAGCACTCCCAAGTCCCGCTTCGTTGGAGAACACGCCCCGTGACACACCCATCCGAATTGCCGCTGCAAGCATACTTCCCGAAACACCGCCTGCCGCCGCACGGGGGCAAAACGCACCGACCACAATCTCCCTCACAGCATTGGGAATCTCTTGATACCGCAGAATCAATACGGCAACGGTCGCAACAAAAAAGAGCCCGCCCATCACAGGGACCAGGATCATGCTCACATTCGAAATGCGACCGACACCGCCACGCAAGACCCATGCTGTAAGCAACGTCATCAGCACGGCGGCAACCACTGTCACCGCCGCATCCGTTCTCCCCAAAAGGCTTTGCATCGCTCCAACGATTCCATTCATTTGAGTGACGGTTCCGATTCCAAATACTGCGGCTGCCGCACCGCACAACGCAAAGATGCGTGCTAGCGGGAAAAACCGTTTTCCCATACCACGTTCAATGTATGCAAACGGACCACCGTACACTTCACCCGTTTCTGTGCGCATTCGAAATCGTACCGCCAAGAATCCCTCGGCATACCCGGTGGCCATTCCAAGAATACCTGCGAGAAGCATCCAAAAGAGTGCGCCTGCACCCCCAAGACCCACTGCCGTTGCAACCCCAACGATATTGCCTGTTCCAATCATGGCGGCAAGAGAGGTAGCAAGTGCACCAAACCGAGAAACCTCCCCTTCCCCCTGTTCGGAGTGTAATAAAAGACGCAGCGCCATCGGAAGCCGACGCACTTGAATCCAGCGCAAACACACGGAAAACACCATCCCAACCGCAAGCAGAACAAGAATGAGCGGTGCACCCCAAATCATACGGTCTATTTTTTCAATCCAAAAAGCCAAAGAAAAACACCTCCCATCATACTCTATGATGAGAGGTGGAGTTCTAAAACTCGATTCCCGAACGAGGCGGCACTTCCAAATCAAACGGATGCCGCAGTTTGTTCATTTCAGTGAGATAGTCTGCCCGCTCCAAAATCCAATCGGGTGCGCAGGCACCGGTGAGCACTAATTCACAGTTTCCGGCACATGCATCCAAAACACAACGCACCAGTTCTTCCGGTAAAATCTCCATGGTCACTGCCCAAAGGAACTCATCTAACACCAAAAGGTCCAGTTCTTCTGCTTTGTTTGCAATCACAGCGCAAAGCTCGGCGGATTCAGAGCAAGTGGCCGCTTTGTCCTCAGCATCCAACTCCATATAAAAGCCCTGCATCGGAGCAGACATCACTTCGATTCCCAACTCCTTGAGTCCGCAAAGTTCGGCAGAGAGTCCGTCTTTCAAAAACTGACACATACATACTTTGAGTCCTGCCATATGTGCACGCACAGCAAGCCCTACCGCTGCTGTGGTTTTTCCTTTTCCGTCACCGATGTAACAATGCAGTTTCCCATACATGGGGTGCTACCTCCTGTTTGACTGTAATCTCGTCTGCAGTTTTTGCGCAAACTGCAAGACAAAGTGTATCCGACTCCATTGATGCCGTCCACACATCTCCGGGGAGCTCCACCTGGCTTGGCGGTGCGGTAAATCCCTCGCCAAGATATTTCACATACGCTTCTTTTTTGCACCAGTCTGCATATCCGTTTTGCGCCCCGACACGCATCCACAGTGCTTTTGAGCGTTCTTTCTTTTCTTCCAAATCCATACCGACCGGAGCGGATGACACCGCAATTGCAACCGTTTTTCCGCTATGTGCAACGCTGATAAATCCATCATTTATAACCGGCCGTCCATTCTCGGTACGATGCAATGGTTCACCCAAGAGTTCCAGCACGATCGCCTCGGCGGTCAAGCTTTGATTCTTGCGATTGGTTGCTCCAAAATCTCGTACTGGCGCAAGATAAACCCGAATCATTCAATCACCTCAAGCCGATATGCAGGATTGGTCAAAGTAAACTCTTCCGCCAAATTCGAGGTAATCGAAACTGTGCCGTCTTTGACCAATACCAACTCAAAATCACGGTGCTCTTTCCAACAATCCACCGCAGTCTCATATCCCATCACAAACAATGCGGTGGAAAGAATGTCTGCACGGGTACCGTTATCACACACCACCACAACCTCACGCAAATCACTTTTTGCCGGTGCGAGGGTAGTCGGGTCCAGGATATGGTGATACCGCACCCCATCCTGTTCAAAGAAACGTTCATAATCCCCCGATGCGACCAAAAACCGATCCCGCACGCCGAGGATTCCCAACCAATCATTTTGCGCTCCGTTCGGATCACGCACCCCGACAAGCCACGGAGATCCGTCTTTCTTTCCGCCTTTTGCATAGACATTCCCGCCAAGCGAAAGCAATGCATTCGGGATGTGATACCGCTCCAGAATCTCTTTTGCGCAATCGGATGCATACCCCTTTGCCACTGCACCGAAGTCCAGTTTCAAACCGTTTTGAAGTTGAACATCAGTCCCATTTATGTGTACATTCTCACATCCGACCGTCAACTCAGAAAGAGCCTCTGGTGTTGGAACAGTTTCTTTCTTCCAAAGGTTGATCGCAGCACCCAATGTCGGGTCAAACGCCCCATTGGTTTCTTCGTTTGCTTTCAAACTAAGGGTTAATAAGCGTGCGAATTCCTCACTCATCTCCACCGAAGTCCCTGCGCCGGCATTGACTCGGGAGAGTTCGCTTTCTGCACGGGTGGGGGAAAACAGTGTTTCAAGTGTGGCGATTTTATCTGCAATTTCCTGCTCAGCATCTGCCGCAGACTCCCCATAGATTTCAAAACTCATCACAGTATCCATCAGATAATACTGCGTATGAACGTCCTTTGAGCATCCTACGAGAAAAAGCAGTGCCAACAGGCAAAAACAGACTCGCTTCACACAAGTCCCCCCTCTCTTGTTGAGATGCTCAAAGTATAGCATAAGCGCAAAAAAAGTTCAACCGGATTTCCTGCGAAAAAGCTCCATCGTCCCAACCGCAAGTAAGAACACACCAAAGCCTCGGCGCAACCAGTCGATGGGAAGTTTTCCCGCAAGCCATGAAGCCAAAAGACAACTCGCCACCCCAAATCCGGCAGACCAAAAAAATGCAGTCTTTTCAATGAGTTTGTTTTTGACATGACCCACCAGTGCACTTCCTGCCGTTGGGAGAAAATAGAGCAGATTGATTCCCTGTGCAGTACGTTGAGACACTTCGGAAAACAACGTGAGATAGAGCATCAAAAGGGTTCCCCCGCCAACTCCCATTCCGCTTAGTACACCGGTCACGGCTCCCACAATTCCACGAAAAATCTGATTCAAAAGAATAAACTCCTCACTCCGCCGTATAATAAAAAGAGGGCAAAGATTCGCCTGAGAAGGTTGGTTGGGATACTCTTCAAGCATCGGCTGGCAAACGCACCGCCCACCATACCACCGAGAAGAAATGGCAGGGCAGAAACGAATTCCACATCCTGACGCCAAAGATATACAAGCGCACTGACCGCAGAAAGCGGCGCTACCACCGCAACCGAAGTTGCAAACGCTTTTCGCTCTTCTATCCCGCACCAACGGCAAAACAGTGGAACCAAAAACATTCCGCCGCCCGCACCAAAGAGTCCGTTTGCAATTCCCGCAAGTGCTCCCGAAGCAGCAAATTTAACGGTTTTTTTCATCCTTCTTCTCCCCCCTTCCAAGCTAGTTTTCCGCACACAAAGAAAAAAATCCAAAAAAGAAAAAAATTTTTGTTGACAAACCGAGAAATCTGTATTAGAATATTTCTTGCCTTTGCGGCGTCAATGGCGGCATAGCTCAGCTGGCTAGAGCACTCGGTTCATACCCGAGCGGTCACGGGTTCAAATCCAGTTGCCGCTACCAAAACAGCGGTGTGGACGATTTTGTTTGCGCCGCACAATATGGCCCGTTGGTCAAGCGGTTAAGACACCGCCCTTTCACGGCGGTAACAGGAGTTCGATTCTCCTACGGGTCACCACGAAAAAGCACTTGCGAAAGCAAGTGCTTTTTTCATAACAAGGAGTGTTTTTTATGTATCAGGCTTGTATTTTTGATTTGGACGGAACATTGGCAAATACCTTGCCCACTCTGGTCCATTTTGTCAACCGTGCGCTCTCCGAGTGCGGGTATTCCACCTTGGAATCCGACCGCATCCGAATGTTGGTGGGAAGCGGTGCAGACAAACTCATGCGGGACAGTCTGACCGCATCCAAAGGCGGATACACCGAAGATGAGGTACAAACCTTACGGCGTGCATACGATAACGGTTACGATAATGCGCCCATGTACCTGACCGAAGCATACGACGGAATGTGTGAAACGCTTGCAAAACTAAAAGAGCACGGCCTGAAACTCGGCGTGCTCTCCAATAAACCGCATTATTTGACCGCACAGGTGGTGCAGTCGCTTTTTCCGAACACCTTTGACGTGTGCTACGGTCAACGTGCCGAAGTGGCACGCAAACCTGCCCCGGACGGAGCGCTTCTCATTGCATCCGAATTCGGTGTTTCCCCAAAGGACTGTCTGTATCTCGGAGATACCGGGGTCGATATGCAGACCGGTCACGCTGCCGGCATGACCACAGTCGGTGTGCTTTGGGGCTTCCGACCCAAAGCCGAGCTTGTCGACCACAAGGCAGAGTATTTGGTCAGTCATCCGCTTGAGATTCTTTCTTTGCTTTGACAGATCGCCCTTCCAGAACACCGTTGAGTTCAGCCCCAACCGCCAAAATCACACCCACGCAGTACAGCCATAAAAGAAGCAAGATGATGGCATTGATTGAGCCGTAAATTGCAGAGTTTTTAAGGAAGTATGTGACGTAGACGGAAAACCCTCGTGTGAGGAATAAAAAACCGATCACACCAAGGATCGTTCCCGGGCAAACAAACCGCAATTTCATTCTGCGATTCGGAACTACATAGTAGAGCAGAAGTAAAACCAGAAACAAAACCGCCACAGTGACCACCCATCGCCAGGTACTCAAATACATTGCTACACGGTCAGAGAGTCCGAACAATTCGGTCACACTCACAAAAAAGTGTTCACTGAGCGGAATGATAATGGCAATCGCTGCCACGACCAAGCCCATACAAAAGATAAACAAAATGGAGAATCCGAGATTCCACCAAAATCCACGGGTTTCTTCCACGCCGTATGCGGTATCCATCACGGTACAGAGCGCACGCACCGAACGTGATGCGGAAAACAATGTGATGATAATACCGAACGAGAGCAGGCTCACACTGCTGTTATTGGAAACGTGTTCAATATAGGTACTGAGCATGGACACAATATTTTCCGGGAAAATGGGCATCAGAAATTCTCGAATCTCAAGTGCAGTAAACTGAAATGCACCGATGAGTGCATTCACATAAATGAGAAACGGAAAGATGCTCAGCAGAATGAAGTAGGCAAGCTGTCCGCCTGCTTGAACCACATTATGTTCATAACAGCGAGTAAACAGTTCTAATGCTACACTTGTATCAAATCTGCGGATGCTTTTTTTCCACATCTCCATCGTCCTTTCAAAGCCTTTCCGAATACGGGAAGGCTTTTTTAACGGTATCTCTGTTTTTGCTTACTGTTGACACGAATAGACGCTATGATATAAATAACAATCAGTAAAAGAACTGCGGCACCAATGATTTTTGCCACAGTGGAGCCAAAGATGAGTTTGATCCAATGAAGCACCAAAAGGATCATCGAACGCTCCAGTGAATCTGCCGCAACAAGATCCATTGTGGTATAATCTTTTCCGTCATACCGCAATGTTACACTTCCCAGTACCTGCCCTTTTTCGATGGGGGCTTGCACTTGGGCGGGAACATCGGCAATGAACTCCAGTTGTTCCGGGTTAAAATCATTTGGCATCATGGTTTCATATGCATGTGCAGGAACCGCAACCACATAATCACGGTCTTTTGAGAGATCCACCTTCACCTCGCAAATCGGGCTTGAGGGTTCGAGCAGAGTCTTTTTCGAGAAGTGATCAAATCCCCACTGAAGCAAGCGAGCGCTTTCCGCAAAACTCTGTTTTGTTCCATCCGGGGCACGGGCAGCGCCCAGAATCACGCTGATGAGTGAGGTTTCTCCTTTTGTTGCGGTTGCAGCAAGGCACATCCCCGCCTTTGTGGTAGTTCCGGTTTTCATTCCGGTGGCATAGCGGTAGACATAACCCAATTCTTTATAACGGGAAATCAGCGAGTTGGTCGAGAAAAAGATTCGCTCATCGGATTTGTTGGTAGCGTCCATGACCACACGGTCCTGACGGTAAATTTCTGCCACATCTTCATGTTTTTGCAATTCACGTGCCATCAAATAAACATCATACGCAGTGGTATAATGATCGTCCTCATGCAGTCCGTGCGGGTTGCAGAAATGCGTATTCTCACAACCGAGTTCCGCAGCACGTTCATTCATCCGTTCCACAAACGCAGGAATATTTCCACTGACCAATTCCGCACAGACATTTGCCGCTTCATTGACCGATGCAACCATCAGCAAAGTGAGTAATTGACGAACTGTAAAGGTTTCCCCCACCTCAATGGTGACGGTTCCGCTCAAATGCTCCATTCCCTCCATTGCACTTTCACTCACAGTGACCGTGTCATCCATGGAACATCCGCTTTCCGCTACCAGAAGTGCCGTCATGATTTTCGTCAAACTCGCCTGCGGAAGTTTCGTGCGTGCATTTTCTTCATACATCACCTGATTGGTAATCGGGTCCGCCAAAATTGCGGCAGTTGCATCCACATCCATCGCCGGAATTGCAAATGCAGCTTGCCCGATACAAAAACAAACCAAAATAAGCCCGATCAGCAGGCGTTTCATCCCCACAGTATTCTTCCTCCTGTATCTTTGTTGGTTTCATTATAACAGATATTTCTCACAAAAACCATACTGTGTAAAAAAAGTTTGAAAAGTTCTCAAAATCTTCGTGCATTCTTGCAATTTTTTTGATACAATAGCATTTGGGATACTTTCCCATCGTTTTAAGAATGGTTTGAGACAGAAAGGATGGGTTCCATGCGTATTTTGGTTGTAGATGACGAAAAGATCATCGTGAAAGGAATCAAATTTAATTTGGAAAGCGAAGGCTATGAGGTGGAGACCGCACATGATGGGGTCGCTGCCATTGAACTTTTGCGCAATCTGCAAATCGATTTGGTGATTTTGGACCTCATGATGCCGAAAATGGACGGTCTGGAAGCATGCAAACGCATCCGTGAATTTTCCAACGTCCCCATTATTATGCTCACCGCAAAAGGCGAGGATACCGATAAGATCTTGGGGCTTGATTATGGTGCAGACGATTATATCACCAAACCGTTTAACATTATGGAATTAAAAAGCCGTGTCCGTGCCATTCTGCGCCGTACACACAACACCGGCACCGGCGATTCCAGCACCCGTCTGATTGCAGGAAATCTGATTTTGGATACCGATCAGCGTGCGGTATTTGTCGACGGTGTGGAAGTTTCTCTCACCGCCAAGGAGTTTGACTTGATGGCACTGCTCATGCGGAACGAATCCCGTGTTTACAGCCGCAACAATCTGCTCAATATCGTATGGGGCTATGAATACCCGGGCGATGTACGCACCGTGGATGTTCATATCCGCCGTTTACGTGAAAAACTCGAGGCGGTTCCTGCAGAACCTCAGCACATCATGACCAAGTGGGGGGTCGGATACTATTTCAAAGCTTAATCTTTCCTCTTTATTCCCCAGCTTGCGTGCAAAGATTCTCACACTCTTTGCCGCACTTGCTTTGGTACTGATTCTCATCATCAATATTTTCCCGCTCCGGTTTTCTCAGAATATGATTGTGGAGACCACACGGGAGCAAATGCTTTCCAGTGCAAACTTTGTTGCATCCTCTTTGGCTCCGCTCCCTGTGCTCACAGCGGAAAAAATTGCACTCACACTGGAAATGCTGGAATTCGACCGTGACACTCGGATTTTGGTTTGCGATGCATCTGCGCTTGTTCTCTACGACTCGGCGCAAAACAACTCTCTCCAGGGCCGTTTTTTCCTGACCCCTGAGATTGGACAGGCATTTTCCAAAAAAGACGTGTTTCACTGTCGCTATTCAGATGCAGCTTTTTTCAGCCGTTTGGCGGTTCCGATTCAATACAATTCCGGTCCGATCGGTGTGGTCTATCTTACAAAGACCGACCGCACACAAGGTGCTATTCTACAGTCCCTGCGCACCCAAATGTGTACCATCAGCATTGTGATTTGTATCATTCTGTTTCTCTTGGTCATGTTGTTTTCTTCCCGTCTCTCCGCCCGTTTCCGTACCCTTCTCACTAGCATTCGTTCAATGAAAAGCGGAGCTTTCGGCGATACGGTTTCGGTTTCCGGACATGATGAGCTTTCGGAAATTGCGGAAGAATTCAACCAACTCTCCAAACGCCTTGAAGATACCGAGGCACTTCGGCAAACCTTTGTTTCCGACGCCTCTCACGAATTGCGTACCCCGCTTTCTGCCATTCGTCTGCTCACCGACTCTATCTTGCAGTCCGATGAGATCGACATTGAAACCACACGTGAGTTTTTGGTGGATATCGGCGACGAAATTGACCGTCTCACCCGAATTGCGGAAAAACTTTTGGTCCTCACCCGACTCGACGGTGCCCAATCCCTCACACTTGCGCCCGTAAACCTCTCCGAAGTGGCAATGCAGGTGCTCGAGGCATTGGAACCCATCGCACAAGAGGATCACATTCTACTCAAGGCAGATCTCACCGATGCGCTTTACATCTCAGCTGACAAAGACGGTGTTTACCAGATTATTTTCAACCTGGTCGAAAATGCCATCAAATATAACCGTCCGGGCGGTTTTGTTCATGTCATGCTCTTTTCCAAAGAAGACGCTTGTATTCTTTTGGTAGATGACAACGGCATCGGCATTCCCGAAGAACACCGTGCCCATATTTTTGAGCGTTTTTACCGTGTAGATAAAGCACGTGCACGCAGCGGAAAAGGCGGCACCGGACTCGGACTCTCCATTGTATTCAAAAATGTGGAAACTTATCACGGCACCATTGAAGTAGGTGCTTCCGCTTCCGGCGGCACACGCTTCACTGTGACCTTCCCAAAGTTTGAGGAAGGAGGGGCTGACTTTGCGTAAACTGATTCCCTTGTTTTTATCTTTATGTCTGCTTTTCGGCTGCGCCCCTTCCCCCGAAAGCGGGCGTGCAGTGCGTAACGTGTACTGTACCACGGCAGATGCCTTGCTTGCACCGCAAGAGGTTGCAATCGGTGTGCTTGAACAACATGCTGAAATCGAGCGCATTTTTTTGTTGCTCAACGAATTACAGTTTTCCGAGTTTTGCGACGCACTCCGCTTAGAATCGTTTTCTTTGATGGAAGATACCTTGACTCTTCAGCTTTCTTCCGAGTACGACTCTCTGACCGGTCTTTCCCGCACGCTTTGCGACGGGGCTCTTGCGCTGACTTATTGTGATCTCCCCTATGTGAACAGTGTCATTTTGCGCACTGACAGTTTCGAGAGTGAGCCTCTGTCATCCGACACATTCTTACTCTCCCTCCCCACACACAGCAATGAACGGGACTGCAACTTTTACTTTGTGAAAGATGGCGTTCTTTCCGAAGAAACACGCACGATCCCCTATCAAAAAGAGGATGTATTCCTCAAAAATGTGACCGAAGCATTGCTGCTCGGTCCGCAAACCGAAGGGCTTACCGCTTCCATTCCAAGCGGAACTCATTTAAACGGGATTCGGTTGGAAGACAATGTTTGCACTGTGGATCTTTCCGCAGAATTTCTTGCACTTCCCTCCCACACCGAGGAGGAAGAGCGACTGTGCCTGTTCTCGTTGGTCAACACGGTTGCACACGCATCCGGTGCCGAACAAGTTCAGATTCTGATTGACGGGGAATCACGCACAGGTTTTACCCATTACGATTTGACCCAGGCAATTCAGCCCGAGTTATTTGATTAAAGGAGGATTTCCAAATGTATCAACTTGAAACCAATGCGGTGCATGCAGGGTACACACCCGAGCCAACCACTCATTCCAATGTACCCCCGATTTACATGACCACCGCATATTCTTTTGACGATGTAGAGCATGCCCGCTCTCTCTTTGCACTGGAGCAGGGCGGTAATATCTACACCCGTCTGCAAAACCCCACCACTGACATTTTGGAAGCACGTGTTGCTGCCCTGGAAGGCGGTGTAGGTGCGCTCGCACTTGCAAGCGGTCATGCTGCAATTGTCCACACACTTCTCACCATTGCACGTGAGGGGGATGAAATCATTTCAGCACTCACCATTTACGGCGGTGCAATCAATCTGCTTGGGAAAACCTTCAAGCGCATGGGGATCACGGTACACTTTGTAAACCCCGACGACTTGGACGCTTTCCGTGCAAAAATCAACGATAAAACCCGTGCAATCTTTGTGGAAGCAATCGGAAACCCCACCGCAAACATTTGCGATTTGGATGCGATTGCAGAAATTGCTCATGAAAACGGTCTGCCGTTTATCGTGGATAACACATTTGCCACCCCGGCTCTGCTTCGTCCGTTTGACCACGGTGCAGACCTCATCATCCATTCTTCTACCAAATACCTGGCAGGCAACGGCACCGCAATGGGCGGACTTGTTGTGGACAGTGGCAAGTTCCAGTGGAAGGGCAATCCTCGCTTTGCGGAAATGAATGCTCCCGACCCGAGTTACCACGGGGTTGTTTTTGCAGATCTCGGTGAGCAGGCATTCTTGGTCAAGGCACGTGCACTTACCCTGCGTGATTTGGGCTCCTGCCAGTCCCCGTTTAACGCATGGACCACCCTGCTTGGTGTGGAAACTTTAGCTCTCCGTATGGAGCGTCACAGTGAAAACGCACTCAAGGTTGCGCAATTCCTGGAAGGTCATCCGGCAGTTGACCGTGTGGACTATCCGGGGCTTCCGTCCAACCGCTACTATCCGCTTGCACAGAAGTATCTCCCCCGTGGCGCCAGTGCGGTCTTTACCTTTGAGATCAAAGGCGGCAGAGAAGCGGGTGCTCGCTTCTGTGACAATTTGAAGTTGTTGCGCATCGTGGCAAACCTTGGTGATTCACGCTCCATGGTCAGCCATCCCGCAACCACCACCCATTCCCAGCTTTCCGATGAGCAACTGGCTGCAGCAGGAATCGGTGCTACCACCATCCGTCTCTCCATCGGCATCGAGCACATCGATGATATTTTGGCAGACTTGGATCAAGCTCTCCGTGCATCACAAATCTAACTTCCACAGGCGGGAAATATTCCCGCCTGTTCTTTTTGGACAAAAATCGCTTTTTTTCTTTACAAATACTTGTGTTTGCGATAAAATATTAGAATAAGTTTTGTATCATTACCGAGAAAGGTCGTATTCAATATGTTTTTCCAAAAAGACATTGAGACTATGCCCCGTGCAGCCCTCAAAGAGTTGCAGTTGGAGCGGTTGAAAGCAGCAGTCGGGCGTGCACTTGCAACCCCGCTGTATCAGAAAAAATTCGCAGAGGCCGGGATTACTCCCGAAAAAATCAAATCTCTTGACGATTTGAAGCATCTGCCCTTTACTTACAAGGCAGATTTTCGTGACAACTATCCCTTTGGGATGTTTGCGGTTCCGATGAAGGATATCGTCCGCATCCATGCCTCCTCCGGCACTACAGGAAAACCCACTGTTGTTGGGTATACCAAAGGTGATTTGGATGTTTGGTCGGATGTTGTTGCACGTCTTGCAGTCGCTGCAGGCGCAACCGCAGATGACGTTGCGCAGATTTCGTTCGGCTACGGTCTCTTCACCGGTGCGCTCGGCTTGCATTACGGTTTGGAAAAGATCGGCGCAACTGTGATTCCGATTTCTTCCGGCAACACAGAAAAACAGCTCATGCTCATGCAGGATTTCGGTACCACACTTTTGGTTGCTACTCCGACATATGCAATGTACTTGAGCGAAAGTGCAAAAGAAGCCGGCGTTTTAGATAAATTGAAACTCCGCATCGGTTTGTTCGGTTCCGAGGGTTGTACTCCGGGAATGCGTGCCCGCATTGAAGAGAACTTCGGCATCACCGCAACCGACAACTACGGCATGAGCGAACTCATGGGTCCGGGCGTGTCAGGCGAATGTATCGAGCGTAACGGTCTCCACATCGCAGAAGACCACTTCCTTGCCGAAATCATCGATCCCAAGACCGGTGAGGTCCTGCCGGAGGGTGAAACCGGTGAATTGGTCGTCACTCCGCTCACCAAAGAAGCGCTTCCGGTCATCCGTTACCGTACCGGCGACATCACTTCTCTCAACACCGATGTTTGTAAGTGCGGACGTACCCATGCTCGTATGGCAAAAGTCACCGCTCGCAGTGATGATATGCTCATCATCAAGGGCGTCAATGTGTTCCCGTCTCAGATCGAAACGGTGCTCATTTCCATTGACCACATCAGCCCGCATTATCAGTTGGAAGTCCGCCGTGTCAATTTCTCTGACCACCTTACCGTTGTAGTCGAGTTAGCAGACGGCTCCTTGTTGGAGCGTTTCCAGGAACTTGAAGCACTCAGAGCTGAGATTCATCACAAATTGCGCACCGTGCTCGGCATTGATGCAAAAATCAAGTTGGTCTCTCCCAAGACCATTGAACGCTTCCAGGGCAAGGCAAAACGTGTTATTGACCTGAGAGATAAAACCTAAGGAAAGGAGCCGATTTCCAATGGCTAAGAAAATGATGTTAGGCAATGCGGCGGTCGCTCGTGGTGTTTACGAGGCTGGCTGTCACTTTGTTTCCAGTTATCCCGGCACTCCCTCCACCGAAATTACCGAGTGCCTTGCAACCTATGAAGAACTGCATGCAGAATGGGCACCAAACGAAAAGGTTGCGGTCGAATCTGCCATGGGGGCTTCCATCGCAGGCGGAAGAGCATTCTCTGCTATGAAGCATGTTGGTTTGAACGTTGCAGCAGATCCGATTTTCACCGCAGCTTATACCGGTGTCAACGGTGGTGCGGTCATCGCTGTTGCAGACGATATGGGCATGCACTCCTCGCAGAATGAGCAGGACAGCCGTCACTATGCACGTGCTTCCAAACTCCCGATGCTGGAGCCTGCCGATTCTCAGGAGTGTAAAGATTTTGCAAAATATGCTTTCACCCTGTCCGAAGAATATGACACCCCGGTATTTCTCCGTCTTTCCACCCGTATTTCCCATTCTCAGAGCGAGGTGGAATTGGGCGAGCGTGAAAACATTCCGGTAAAGCCGTATGAAAAGAACATTTCCAAGTACGTTATGATGCCGGCAAAGGCAAAGGTCCGTCACGTTTTTGTGGAAGAGCGTGAACTGAAACTCCGTGAACTTGCGGAAACCACTCCGCTCAACCGAATTGAGGACAACGGCGCAAAAATCGGCGTCATCGTTTCCGGTATTGCATATCAGTATGCAAAAGAAGCTTTTGGCAAGAACGCATCGTACTTAAAGCTCGGTTTGGTCTATCCCCTGCCGGTCAAACTCATCGAAGAGTTCGCAAAAAAGGTTGAGACTCTTTATGTCATTGAAGAACTCGACGATATTTTCGAAACCCATTGCAAAAAGCACGGAATCAACGTGATTGGCAAGGAGCTCTTCTCGAAAATCGGCGAGTATTCCCCCGAACTGATCCGCAACAAGATTCTCGGTGTTCCGATGCCGCAGGGTCCGCAGGATGCTGCACCGGTGCGTCCCCCGGTACTTTGCCCGGGTTGCCCCCACCGTGGTCTTTTCTATGTGCTGAACAAACTGAAACTCGCCGTTTCCGGCGATATCGGCTGCTATACTTTGGGTGCTCAGCCGCCGCTTGAATCCGTGGATACCACCCTGTGTATGGGCGCTTCCATCAGCGGACTGCATGGTATGAACCTTGCACAAGACCCTGAGTTTGCAAAGAAGAGTGTGGCTGTCATCGGTGACTCCACCTTCTTCCACTCCGGCATGACCGGTCTGCTCAACATTGTTTATAACCAGAGTCCGTCCACAGTTTTGATTTTGGACAACTCCATCACCGGCATGACCGGACATCAGCAGAACCCTGGCACCGGTCTTACCCTGCAGAACAAGCCGGCTCCCAAAGCAAACATCGAAGCAATTTGCCGTGCACTCGGTGTTGCCCGTGTGTCTGTGGTCGACCCCAACGAGGTCAAGGAAGTCGAGCGTATTCTCAAAGAAGAACTCAACACTCCGGAGCCTTCGGTCATCATCGTGCGCCGTCCGTGCGCACTTCTCAAGTATGTCAAACCGCAGCCTGCATTCTCGGTCAACCGCGACAAATGCATCGGCTGTAAGCTGTGCCTCAAGATCGGATGCCCGTGCATCAGCATGAAGGACGGCAAGGCAACCATTGACAGTTCCATCTGCACCGGCTGTGACCTGTGCTCCAAAATGTGTCCGAAGGGCGCAATCGAAAGAGGTGACGCATAATGCCGAATATTTTAATTGTTGGTGTTGGCGGTCAGGGCTCGCTTCTTGCGTCCCGTATGATCGGCGCATTCTATAAGAACCAAGGCCTTACCGTTAAGGTCAGCGAAGTTCATGGTATGAGTCAGCGTGGTGGCAGCGTTGTCACCTACGTCCGTGCAGGCGAAGATGTTGCCTCCCCCATCATCCCGGTTGGGGAAGCAGATGTCATCCTCTCTTTCGAGGAATTGGAAGCTCTGCGTTGGGCACATTACGCAAAAGAGGGTGGCGCAATTGTTTACTCCACCCAGCACATCTCCCCCATGCCCGTCATCACAGGCGCTGCGGAATATCCCTCCGAGATTCCGGAGAAACTTACCAAATACAACGTCCGTCAGCGTGCAGTAGATGCGCTTTCCCTTTCCCTGGAAGCGGGAAACGTCAAAGCAGCAAACGTGGTGCTCATCGGTGCAGCCTCCAAACTGCTTGGCGGTAGTGACGAGGATTGGGCAAAGGTTTTGGAAGAAGTTGTCCCTGCAAAGTTTATTGATCTCAACCGCCGTGCATTTGCACTGGGCGCAGAGCAGGAATAAAGCAGTTTTCGGATAGGAGGTTTTTTCTATGACATTGTATCAGCTTTCGGTCTTTATCGAAAACAAATCGGGGAGACTCTCCGAGATCATCTCCATCCTTGCAGAGGCAGGAGTGGACATTCGTGCACTCTCCATTGCAGACACCACCGACTTTGGAATTCTGCGTCTCATCGTAAACGATGTGGATCTCGCTGTGAACGTGTTAAAAGCGAATGATATGGCGGTTTCCAAAACCGAAGTCATCGGCATCAAGCTCAAGGATGAGGCAGGCTCGCTTGCTTCGGTCCTCTCTGCACTCACCAAAAACGGTGTAGATGTCGAATACTCCTATGCATTTATCACACACAGCAAGGCCAATGCATGTGTGGTAGTTCGTGTAGAAGACAATGCGGAAGCCATTCGTGTTTTGAAGGAAAACAACTTCGATTTGGTCGAAGTCATCGAGTAATTTTTGGGAAGGAAGTTTCATATGGCAGAGTTATTTGCAAACGAGGGCAAGCAAGCCCTGATTAAAGTGGACGGAAAGCAGTATTTGCGTTTGCCCATTCAGACCCACGTGGTCACCGCTGAGGATTCTATTCCGGATGTTGCCGAGCAGTATGCATCCAAGCACCTGATCGACGGCGATATCCTCTTCATTTCGGAAAAATGCGTTGCCTGCTCGCAGAAGCGCGCAGTCCCGCTCTCCGAAATCCATCCGCGTCCCCTTGCAAAACTGCTTTGCAAGTTCGTCTACAAGTCCCCCTACGGAATCGGGCTTGGCATCCCGGAGACCATGGAAATGGCGCTCCGTGAATGCGGCACTCCCCGTCTCCTGTTGGCGGCGGCTTGCAGTGCTGTTGGAAAGCTTCTCGGCAAGCGTGGCTGGTTCTACAAAGTCGCAGGCTACCGTGCAGAATCCATCGACGGTCCTACCCCGTATACTCTGCCCCCGTATAACAAATATGTCGTACTCGGTCCCGAAGATCCGGACAAAGTCGCACGTGAAGTGGCGGAGCGCATCGGGCAAAAGTGCATCATTATTGATGTCAATGATCTGACCGGTAAAATCCTCGGTGCATCCGATGACTCTTTGGATCGTGAACTTCTCCCCCGCATTTTGAAAGACAACCCGCTCGGTCAGAGTGCTCAGCAGACCCCGATGGGCATCATCCGTGAATATCATGCATAAGCTCATCGAAACTGCCGAAGCAAAGTGTCAGGCACGCTTTTCCGAAATCGACAAAATCGCCGAAGCACGGACAAAAGCAGTCCTCAAGGCATTTTCCAATCACCGTGTTGCGGATGCGTATTTTGCAGGCACCACCGGCTACGGTTACGACGACATCGGTCGTGATAAATTAGAAGCGATTTATGCCGAAGTCTTTGAATGCGAAGATGCACTGGTACGCATCCAATTTGTCAACGGCACCCATGCAATCGGATGTGCGATGTTTGCAGGCTTAAAACAAGGTGATACATTCCTTGCGGTTTCCGGGCATCCGTATGACACCTTGCAAAGTGTAATCGGTTTGAATGACAAATACCCCGGCTCCATGCGTGATTTCGGCATTCATTATAAAATGCTGGAGCTCAAAGACGGGAAACCCGATCTTCATGCAATTCGCACCGCAGTTGCGGAAGACCCTTCGATCAAAACCGTGTTTTTGCAGCGTTCCCGTGGCTATACCACCCGTGCTGCGCTCACGCTTGAAGATATCCGAGCAGTGTCCGACTGTGTCAAGTCCGTCCGTGAGGAAATCTGTGTTTTGGTGGATAATTGTTACGGTGAATTCGTCGAGTTGCATGAGCCTACCGCTTTTGGTGCAGACCTCATAGCAGGCTCTCTCATCAAAAATCCGGGTGGCGGTCTTGCCCCCGGCGGCGGATATATCGCAGGAAAGGCAAAGTATGTGGAAGCCGCAGCAATGCGGATGACTGTCCCCGGTATCGGCCGTGAATGTGGAGGTACATACGGTCTCAACCGCTCACTTTATCAAGGCTTTTTCCTTGCGCCGCATACCACGGCGCAAGCACTGAAAACCGCTGTGTTCTGTGCCTCTCTCCTCACCGAAATGGGGTACAAGGTTTCCCCCACTGTTGAAGATGTTCGTCACGACCTCATCCAAACAGTTGCGCTGGGCGATCCGGAACTTGTCAAAAAATTCTGCCGTGGCGTGCAGGCAGGTGCACCTGTGGATTCCTTTGTCACTCCGGAGCCTTATGCAATGCCCGGTTATGACTGTGATGTCATCATGGCGGCAGGTGCTTTTATCCAAGGCTCTTCCATCGAGCTTTCTGCCGATGCGCCGATGCGTGACCCGTATTTGGTCTATCTGCAAGGCGGTCTGACTTATGAATCCGGGAAAGCCGGAATTATCAAAGCAATTGAATTTATGAATACCTAAAAAAATGCAATGATAAAACAATGTTTTATCATTGCATTTTTGCGTTACTTTTGTTATGATGAAACAAATCCCACTGGAGGTGTTTTTCATGTATAATATTTGGTCCTCGCTCAAAGAGACATTTGATTTTTCTCTCCCCCGCATGACCGCAATTGTCCTCAAAGAAAATGACTATGACCTGGGCTATTACTGCCCGTCTCCCGACAATCAAATCGGCTATCATTATTTAGATACAAATCTTTCCATTTACAATCAAGACCGCTACACCTTTGAACTCTATTTTGCCGCCTATGAATATCCGAATCTGTGCGGCGGTCCGGGAAAATCTCGTTTCCTCTTTGAAGAACAATGTTATCTCCCGGGCCAGATTGGGCATACCTTCCATTTCCCGAACTCAGCACTCGCAGGTCGGGAGCGGTTTTCCAATGCGGTGGACGGCGGCATCACTTGGTCCTTTGACCTAAAAAATACCTCGGTCGGACTCCCTGATCCCACGCATCTTTATCGTTACACCAAAAAAATCTATACAATCTTCCGTCGTCACGACGGATTTACCGCACATCAGGATTCCGATGGTGTGGTTTGTATTGAAGCCGAAAACTTCCAATACTTCATTGCAAGCACAATTCCGATGAAAATCGCAGTGTTTGATAATGAAATGGACGCATACGAGGCAATGGGTGAGAAATTTGAGTCGTCATTCGGAACAGGCCGTGTGATGGCAATTGAACAGGAACTTACCATTGACACCAACGAAACCCTCCATCTCACCTATGGACTCAGCCACCACTCCAAGGCGCAAGCACTCTCTGCACTTGCTGTTAAAGACCCGGATTCTCTGCTTAAGGAGAAGTGGAACAACTGGTTTGCAACACTTCCCACCGTCGGCTTTGACACTGCAAGCGAAGAGGAAAAGAAACTCTATTACAAGTGTTGGTGGACCATTCGTTTGGACTATTGCGATTATCCCGGTTGGGGCTTTAACGTTTTGGAATCCTTACCGGTTTATAAAGGCATCTGGACTTGGGCGCTCAATGCGGTGGAGTGGCACTCCTCGCAAGACCCCAAGCACACCTCGGAATGGATCCGCAAGGGGCTTGATATCCTTCTGAATGCACAGCGTGAGGACGGATATATTACCCATGCAGCATATCTCCACGAAGAGAATCCGGGCTCGGGATGGATGGAATCCAGCACCATTCAGAACCCGCATTTCCCGTGGGCAGCATTGCGGCACTACTATGCGTCAAACGATTTGGAAAGTTTGCAGCGCTGGTATCCTGCACTTGAAAAATTCTATCATTATATGAACCGTGATTTCGATGCCTGCCACAGAAACCTCCATTTATGGGCGGCGCACAACTCATTCGACACCGGACTTGACACTTTCCCCGCATTCCAGGAATGTACTTATGGCATTGACGGGAACGAACCCACCGAGTATTGCTATTGTTCTACCCTGTCCGCAGAACGCTACCGCTATGAAACCGCAATGGCAGAACTCGCCGAAATCACCGGTCTTGGTGATCGCTCCGCATGGCTTTCAGAAGCAGAAAAAACCCTTGCAGCGGTCAATGAATATCTTTGGGATGACGAAAAGCACTGGTACGGTGTCATCCAAGAAGATGGACGCCTCGACACCCGAGTAGGACTGGAAGGACTGTTCCCGTTCCTTTACGGTATGGCAGATGATGCCAAAGCCGCTGCGGCAGAAACTCAGTTTATTCGTCTCATCGGCGAGTATGGAATCCGAACCTGTGCCGAGGGGGAACCCGGGTTCTTCTCCGACATCTATTGGCGTGGACCGTGCTGGCCGAAGTCCGCATCGGTTGCCACCGCAGTGGCGCAAAGATATTATCCTGAGCATTTAGCCTCGGTTGCAGCATCCACACACAAGGCATTTCTTGCCTATCCCAACATTTGGGAATGCATTGACGTAACAAGCGGAAAACTGGCACGTGGAAACACAGGTTTCTACTCCACCGCTTGTATGTCCTCCAATGTAGGTGCGGGTGAACTCATCGGTGCAATTTGGGAATCCCATGGTATGGAGATGTTTGGAATCTCGCCCCGTCTCCCACTCATTCCGATGACCAACTACCACCACAAAGGACTGCGCATCACAATTGCAAAGAGCAGTGCCGGATATACGGTTTCTGCAGTCGCTGTAGAATCACAGGAAGCAGATGTCACCTTCCGCCGTGCCGACGGCAGTGAGGTCACGGTTCCTCTGCTTGCCGGAAAGGATACGATTCTATGAAAAAATGTAAAATCACAGTGATGAAATGCACCGAATATCCGGATTTGATGGCACAGTATCTCAAAGCCACCGAACACGTCTGCCCCCATAAGGTCGGAGATGTGTTCATCACAAACGGCTGGGAGCAGCCGGAAGGTTTTTGCGCCAGCGCCTGGGAAAGTATCTCCCCTTATATCCGTGTACTTGCTCATGGTGGCGAGGACTTTTTCTCTGGTTGGATGAAGGATAAAAAATCTGCCATGATCTCATGTGCGGATGGCTTCCGTCCGGTCACCTTCTACCTTGAAGCACTGGAAGAAGACGCAGAATAACTGTATTTGAGAGCATCTTTTGAGATGCTCTCATTTTTTTCAAAAAAAGACTTGACTTCATTACTTTATCATGGTAAAGTAGTAGTACCTTATTAAAAACAAAGGAGAGAGTAACATGAAAAAGTTTTTGGCACTCATTTTGGCAATGGCAATGATCTTTGCTCTGGCAGCTTGTGCTCCGGCAGCAAATGATGCAGAAGATGTAAACACTCCGGTCGAAGAAGCAGGTTCTGAAAGCAGTTATGCAAATCTCGGTACTGCAATCGAGCTCACCTCGGAAGAATACGGCATCGGCTTCAGACAGGGTTCTGACCTGGTGAACGCAGTGAACGCACTCATCAAGGACCTCAATGCTGACGGCACCCTTCCGGCACTCGCAGAGAAGTATTCTCTGACCTTGGCTCCGGTCGCAGAAGTTGCAGACATTGAAGCAACCGTTAAGGATTTGGACTACATCAAGGCAAACGGCAAGTTGGTCATCGGTATCACCGATTACGCTCCGATGAACTTCAAGGATGAAGCTGGCGCATGGACCGGTTTTGACACCGAGTTTGCACAGGCAGTTTGCGAAAAGCTGGGCGTTACTGCAGAATTCGTTGAAATCGAATGGGACAACAAGTTCATCGCTTTGGAATCCAAGGCAATCGACTGCATTTGGAACGGCATGACCATTTCCGAGGAAGTTCTGAAGAACACCTCTTGCTCCATGGCATACGTCAAGAACGCACAGGTCGTTGTTATGGCTAAGGACGAGATTGCAAATTATCCGGACGCTGCATCCATGAAGGATCTCACCTTCGCTGTCGAAGCAGGTTCTGCAGGTGCTACCGCAGCAGCAGACAACGGCTTTGAGACCGTTGAAACCACTGCTCAGACCGATGCACTTCTCGAAGTCGCCAGCGGCTCTTGCGATGCTTGCATCATCGACATCACCATGGCAAATGCAATGCTGAAGTAAGAATCAATTCACAAAGATAAAGCAAGACAGCAGGAATCCCCTGCTGTCTTTGCTGGCGTTTTGAAAGGTTTAAGTTATGTTTGTAGAAGTCTCTTTGAAGCTTTTGGAGGGATTTGGCGTCACACTCAAAATTTTCCTCCTGACGCTTGCGTTTTCTCTTCCGCTGGGACTCATCATCTCGTTTGGGTCCATGACCAGATTTGCCCCGGTTAAATGGCTGACCAAGGGCTTTGTCTGGATCATTCGCGGTACTCCGCTTATGTTGCAGTTGATTGTCATCTTTTACGGTCCGGGTCTTGTCGGCACTTGGGCAGAAGCACAAATCAACGCAGGAGCTTCGGGTGCGCTGATTGAATGGCTTGCAACTTGGCATGTTATGGACCGATTCTTCTCGGTCATGGTGGCATTCGTCATCAATTACTCCTGTTATTTCTCTGAAATTTTCCGTGGCGGCATCGAATCCATTTCCCGTGGGCAGTATGAAGCCGGTCAGGTGCTGGGCATGACCAAAACACAAGTCTTTTTCAAGGTGGTCCTGCTCCAGGTCATCAAACGCATTGTCCCCCCGATGTCCAACGAAATCATTACCTTGGTCAAAGATACCTCGCTTGCTCGTATCGTCATGGTCTACGAAGTGATCTATGCAGCGCAGAAATTCATCAAGTCCGACGGACTGTTGTGGCCGCTCTTTTACACCGCAGTCTACTATCTGATCTTCTGCGGTGCACTCACCCTGCTGTTTGGCTGGATCGAGCGTAAAATGAGCTATTTCAAGAGTTAAGGAGGGGTGGCCATGTCAATCTTACAAGTAAATGGAATTTATAAAAAATTCGGCAAAACCGATGTTCTGCGTGGCATCGACTTCTCCATGGAAGAGGGCGAAGTCCTCTCGATTATCGGCTCTTCCGGCAGTGGAAAAACCACCCTGCTCCGCTCAATCAGTTTTTTGGAAACAGCAGACCGTGGCACCATCACGCTTGACGGTGAAGTGGTGTTTGATGCGCAAAACACCCTCAAAAAGAGCAAATCAGAGCAACGCAAAATCCAATCCAAGTTCGGCTTTGTATTCCAGTCCTTCAATCTCTTCCCGCAGTACACCGCACTTGAAAATGTCATGCTTGCACCCCGTCTTGCGGCAAAAGAACTGAACGACTATCACAAGCACAAAAAAGAAATCCTCCACGAAATCGAGCAGGAAGCCAAAGCACTCCTCGACCGTGCAGGTCTCTCCGACAAATACAACAACTATCCTTGTGAACTTTCGGGCGGTCAGCAGCAGCGTGTTGCCATCTGCCGTGCACTCGCCTTAAAGCCGAAAATCATGCTCTTTGATGAGCCGACCAGCGCACTTGACCCTGAGATTACAAACGAGGTCTTAAAGGTCATCAAATCGGTCGCAGATCTTGGTATGACCATGATTATCGTCACCCATGAAATGAATTTTGCACGAAACATTTCCGACCGCATCATCTTCATGGAAAATGGCGTGATTGCAGAAGAAGGCTCTCCCGAGCAAATCTTCTGCCATCCCCAAAACCCACGCACCAAGGAATTTATCACAAGCTTCTCACAAAACGTGGAAGAATAAAAAAGTTCCCCCATCGGAAGTTCCGATGGGGGATTTCTTTATTCAAGTACGTATTTGAAAATTTCCGAGCCCTTTGCGCCGTAGAGATTGCCATCTTTGTCCTCAACATGGTAACGACCAAAGTCACGAATGAGCACTGTGACATCCTTTGTTGCAAGGTCGATTCTAAAGAGGTCACCGGTCTGGCGATAATTTTCCGGGATAATACCGGTGTTATAGAGGTTCGAGACCAGAATGCCCTTACCGTCGTTTGCAACAGTCATCTTAAATCCGTACCAAGTTGCGCCGAAGTTGTAAATAGAAACATCTTTTTGGAACACAATCTTCTCGGATGCAGGATCAAAGATGAAGAGTCGGCTGTTGAAAATATCGTCACGCAGATTTGCAAGGCCCCAAATGGTCCCATCCGGTGCTGCAACGAGTGCGTTGTATGCTACCGCTTTCGGGATCACCACGCCATACTTGCGATACTCACCTGTTTCAAAGTCATATGCAAAGAGTTCTGCTTCCTCTGCCTTCGGATCGGTATTGCTGCCCGGACGGATCGAGGTGCCAAACAGCACTTTGCGCTGTGCATATGCGATTGAGGAAATGCTGAGATATTCCACAATGGTATGATCCACCTTCACAGGCTTGGTCGGGTCTTTCATATCATGATAGCCGATTGCACTTCCGTAGTAGCCTTGTTTCGGCACCGAAGTGAACACCGCAACGCCTTCTTCCGGAATGCCGAGCAGATTGTACGGACGGTCCTGATTCGGATAAGTCGGGTCATTTGCGTTTGCACCGAGGGAAACCACGGTGTAGGGGTTGCCACTGGTTGCATCCCAATTCCACGGCTTGGTGGTGTCGTATTTTGCAATGTTTGCATTCGGGTAACGGCCGAAGAACAGGTAGTTTTCATAGACGCCCAAGCCCTCGATTTGACGGAGACCCACAAGCTGCTCAAACTCGCCGGTTGCCGGGTCGTATGAGCCGGTAGAGGATCCGATATAGCCGCCGAAGTAGACTTTACCGTTGTTGCCTAAAATCGAGCTGTTTGCCTGAGTCGGATTTCCTTTGATATCAAGCTGGAACACTTCTTTGGTGCCTTTTTCAAAGTTGTAGCGGAAGAAACCGCCCAAATTGCCTTGGCTGGAGATGATGGTCCAACCCGGGAAATTCGGATCATCCAGTTCAACAAAACTGAAGTTGAGCGGACCGGTCGCAAACTGATCGGGCAGTTTGTCGTTTAAGTACTCAATGGTGTTATCCTTTAAATTGTACTTGTAAATCTGATATTCACCGGTGAAGTACACCGCATCTTCGATCGGGGATTTGAGCGAAGTCGCACGACCGTACATCAGGATTTCATCCATTTCTTCTCCGGTTTCCAGATTCTTAAAGGAAATCTGTTCTCCGGTCGCAGCATCCACAACAAAGAGCATGGAACCAACTTCGGTGCGGCAGAAGAGCTTGCCATCCACATACTGCATATCGTAGATGCATTTTGCGGTATCAATGTACTTTTCCGGGATGATATCCACTTTTTTCCCGGTCTTGAGGTTCATGCGATAGAGATGCGCCGTACCGTCACTCCAACGGGAAGAGATATAAAGATCATCGGTCCCCTCTGCACGGCAAACATGATACTGACCGTCTGAGAGTCCGCCAAGATTGTATTCTGTGAATGTGTCAGTTTTTGGGTCGAAACTGTAAAACGCATCGGTGGTCGCCTGACCGCCCCAAATGACGCCGTGTTCATCTTCGGTCATCTTAATGGGCAAGGTGCAATCCTTGGTGGGACGTCCCAAATTCTCCAGCGTTCCGGTTTTCGGAGAATAGCGGAAAAGATATGCATTGGTGTATCCGGCGAGATAGACATCGCCCGAAGAATGACCCAAGACACCCCATGCGCCGCCCATGCACTCACCATCCACTTCCAATGTAACAGAAAGGACTTGCTTTCCGCTGATCGGATCAACTCCAATCAAGGTTGCCGCAGGAGTGCCGGTATTGACTGTATAAAGGGTGACGTTGCCGTCTTTGTCCACACCGTCATCCGAATACATGGTATAAACCGCCTGATTCATTGAGCCCAAACTTTCAACGGTATAGTTGAGCTGTTCACTCTTTGCAAAGCCTTGTTCAAACACACATTTGTCATCACGCACCACCGCTTTGTCTGCGGTTGCACGGAGCACAACACGTCCCTGTACACGGACATTTTCCAATCGGATGATGTCGTTGACGCCAATGGCATCCGAAAGAACAAGATCGCCGCTGACGGTCAGGTTCTTAAGTTCGGTATCCGGTGCGGTAACCACAAGATTTCCGTCGACATCCTGCTCATATACTTTACTTGCACATGTGGTAATCATACGGTCCAGCAGCGTGACAATTTCAGCACGGGTGATATTCGCCTTGGGATTGAGCTTTCCGTCTGCACCGTTTGCATAGGCATCACGCACCAGTGCAGAAACCGCACCTTTCGCCCAAGTGCTCACGCTGCTTGCATCCGAAAACGCAGCAAGATCAGCTGCTTGTCCATCCTCCAGGCAAAGCAAACGGGCCATCACACAAAATGCTTCTTCCCTTGTAATCGCATCATTCGGACGCATTTTGAGATCAGAACCAAATAACACCTGCATCCGGCGTGCCGCTGCAATGTCCTCGGCATACCAAGCGTCCTTCGGGACATCGGTGTATCCGGTCAGATCCTCAAGGGAATTCATGTTAAAAATCCGGCGCACAATCGCTGCAAGTTGCGCACGGGTGAGAATTCCGTTCGGGTTAATTCCGGTATCGTCACCACGAATCCATCCTTCTTTGAGTGCACGGGTAAGCGACTCAGCCGCCCAATGCTCCTCAATTTCCGCAAATGGATTCCCTGCGATGACCATTTCTTCTGCCGCTGCCCAGGGTATCATCCCCAAAAGCATCACGACTGAGAGTAAAAGTGCAAGAATTCGTCTTGTTTTCATAAGAATACTCCTTTCTTAATTTCTTTTAGTATATCACCACAGCAGATACCCCGTCAAACGATTGTGATATTTTTCCATTCACCGTGGAAAAAAAGCGCCTGTCATGATACAATGAATAACAAGAAAAGAGGCTATTTGGCATGAAACAATTTTGTTCCCGTTTGATTTTTAAAGCAGTAAAAAGTCTGGTGCGTTTCTTCTACGGAACGACCAAACTCTACGGCACGGAATCTCTCTCTCATGAAAACACCGTAATCGTGGCAAACCATTGTCAGATGAACGGTCCGATTGTAGGAGAACTCTTTTTCCCCGAAAACTGTTACATCTGGTGTTCCGGAGAAATGATGCACTTAAAAGAAGTCCCCGCCTATGCATTCCGTGATTTTTGGTCGCAAAAGCCGAAGTGGACGCATCCTTTTTACCGATGTCTTTCCTATTTGATCGCCCCTCTTGCTGCGTGCATTTTCACCAACGCACGCACCGTTGCTGTTTACCGTGATAACCGAGCCCTCTCCACTTTCAAAGAATCGGTGCGGCATCTAAGCGCAGGACATAATCTTCTCATTTTCCCGGAAAAAGATGAGAAATTCAACCACATTCTATACCGTTTTCAGGAAAATTTTATTGATGTGGCAAAATTATACTACAAGAAGAGTGGAGTCCCGCTCACCTTTGTCCCGATGTATATTGCGCCCAAACTGCGCTCCGCATATTTAGGAACGCCCACAGTGTTTGATCCGACCGCAGAGATTTCAGAAGAGCGTCATCGCATTGCCTCTTACCTCGCCAAGGAGATCACAAGACTGGCCTGTGGCCTTCCTCGTCATACCGTTGTTCCGTATCGCAATATCAAAAAAAGTCACTACCTCACAAATCAAGATGTTACGGAGGTCCCCAAATGAGAAAACCTGTTATAGACTATAAACAGTTTCGACTCAAAGAAATCGGGAAACCGCAATACCGTCACTTGCTTTATTTGCTTGGCTGGATCGGATATTTTGCCCTGTATTTTCTCACAGAGCGTTTCATTCCGTATGAGGCCTGCACACCCGTGTATTCTCCACTAGATGACCTCATCCCTTTCTGCGAATACTTTGTCATCCCCTACGTTGGTTGGTATTTTTTGATTGTTGGTTCGCTGTTGTATCTCATGTTTTACAATCCGGACAACTTCAAGAATCTCATGAAATTCATCATCGTCACGCAGATTGTGGCGATGTCAATTTATATCATTTTCCCAAACAGACAGGACCTTCGTCCCCTGTTCTTTGAGCGGGACAATCTCTTCACCCGCATTGTCGGTCTTCTCTATCAGGCAGACACTTCCACCAATGTCTGTCCCTCGCTGCACGTCGGCTATTCCATTGGGATTGCATCTGCATTTCTGAAAGAGGGCTCGGTATCGAAGTTTACCAAAACCTGGATCACACTGTTCTGCCTTTCGGTCTGTCTCTCTGTTGCATTTGTCAAGCAGCACTCGGTAGTTGATATTTTTGCGGCACTTCCCATGTGTCTTTTGGCAGAACTGATTGCATTTTTCCCGTATTGGAAGAAGAAGGTGACTCGAAAATGAAGCAACTGCTCCTCATTGTCAATCCAATCTCAGGGACAAAAAAGATCGCAAAGCGTTTAAGCGAAATCGTTTCGGTTTTCAACCGTGCAGATTACGACACTCATGTCTATATCACAGCAGAACGTGGTGACGCAACCCGCAAGGTGCGTGAATGTGGCAAAGACATGGATCTCATCGTCTGCTGCGGTGGCGATGGAACACTCAACGAAACCATCACCGGCATCATCGAAGCGGATCTCTCCGTCCCGCTCGGATACATCCCCGCAGGCTCTACCAACGACTTCTCCAACACATTGAAATTGGATTCCGACCCAATCAAAGCTGCCGGTCGCATTATAAACGGCAGTCCCACCAATGTGGATGTGGGACGATTCGGTTCCCGCTATTTTACCTATATTGCTTCCTTTGGTGCGTTTACCAAAGCGAGTTATGCCACTTCGCAAAATGCAAAAAACGCACTCGGTCATTTGGCATATGTACTGGGTGGAATTCAGGAGCTTTCCGGGATTACGAAGAAGCACGCCCGTTTGGAGTTGGATGATGCTGTACTGGAAGACGACTATATTTTCGGGGCGGTTTGTAATTCCACCAGCGTAGGCGGTATTCTCACGCTTGCACCGTCGATTGTGGATCTTGCAGACGGAAAATTTGAAGTGCTTTTGGTGCGCTCTCCCAAGGATGTATCTGAACTTAGTGAGTGCATCATTGCTCTCACAAATCAGACGTATGAATGTCGAATGCTCACTCTGCGCAGTGCGAGTAAGATCCGAATTACTTTGGAAGAACTCTCCTGGTCGCTGGACGGGGAACGTGCCGACGGCGGCAAGTGTATTGAAATTGAAAACTTACACAATCGCATTCAATTTGTTTTGTAATTCAAGCAAAGGATTCTATCATGAAAATTGCAGTTATCAACGGAAGCCCAAAAGGAGCATACAGTATCACACTCCAAACCGTGGAGTATTTGCGCAGAAAATTCCCTGACCACACATTTGAGGTCCTGCATGCGGGGAAAGAAATCAAAGCCTTGGAGCGGGATTTTTCCAAGGCCACAGCACTGCTCACCTCTGCAGATGCAATTTTGTTCTCATACCCGGTTTATACCTTTCTTGCGCCATCGCAGCTTCACCGGTTCATTGAACTCATCAAAGAACACGGTTTGGATTTGAGCGGGAAATACGTTTCACAGATCACCACTTCAAAGCACTTTTACGACATCACAGCGCATCGCTACATCGAGGAGAACGTCTTGGATCTCGGGATGCGCTATATCCGTGGTCTTTCGGCAGATATGGAGGATTTGCTTACCAAGCAGGGTCAGCATGACGCACAGGCGTTTTTTCATCGTTTCTTATGGTCGATTGAAGCCGACTGTTTCACGGTTGGAACCACACCTGCGCCGCACATCTCAAATCCTGCGAGTGTTTTGGACACCGACTGCAAAAAAAGCGGCGATCGGGATGTTTTGATTCTCACCGACCTAACCGATCAATCCTCGCCCCTTGCCAATATGATTTTGCGATTTACACAGGTACTTCCCCATCAAACACGAATTGTCAACCTTTCCGAATATCCTTTTGATGGCGGATGTTTGGGCTGTTTTCGCTGTGCAGTCAGCGAAAAATGTGTGTATCGGGATGGTTTTGATACCTTTCTGCGTGAAAAAATTCAAACTGCGGATGCAATCGTCTATGCGTTTTCGATTTCCGATCACTCGATGGGTGCACGATTCAAACTGTATGACGATCGGAACTTCTGTAACGGTCACCGCACCGTAACCGTCGGGATGCCGGTGGGTTATTTAATCTCGGGTGCATACAGCCGTGAGGAGAATTTAAAAACCGTCATAGAAGCCCGTGCAGAAACCGGAGGAAACTTCCTCACCCATGTCGCCACAGACGAATTCAACACAGACCAAGAGATCGACCGTCTCGCAAAGGCTCTGGATTTTGCTCTGACCACAGGTCACACCGCCCCCCAAAACTTTTATGGAGTGGGTGGTATGAAGATTTTCCGAGACCTGATTTATGAAATGCGTGGGATGATGCGAGCCGATCACAAATTCTATAAAAAGCGTGGCATCTATGACTTTCCCCAAAAGAAAAGGCTGGCTTCTCTCAAAATGTATTTAGTCGGCTTCCTGCTCGGCAATCAAACAATTCTCAAGAAAATGGGAAATGCCATGAACGAAGGAATGCTCGCCCCATACAAAAAACTCTTTGAAATGATGGACAAAACAGGGAATCATTGATTCCATTCAAAATTCCTGCTACAATAAGAGCAGTACAAATCAGGAGGAACAAGACAATGGATTACAAAAAACTCCAAAACGGCAGTGATATTCGTGGCGTGGCATTGGAAGGCATTGAGGGTCAGCACGTCAATCTGACCGAAGAAGTTTGCCGTAATATCGGACGTGGTTTTGCACTTTGGCTGATGAAGAAAACCGGCAAACAATCCGATCTGCGGGTAGCGGTCGGCCGTGATTCCCGACTCTCCGGCGAAACACTCTGCAACTGGCTTTGTGCCGCAATGGCAGAAGCAGGGCTTACCGTCACCGACTTTGGCATGGCAAGCACCCCGGCAATGTTCATGTCTACCGTGACCGAGGGATACACTTTTGACGGGTCGGTCATGATTACCGCAAGCCATCTCCCCTTTAACCGCAACGGATTTAAGTTCTTTACCGCAGAAGGCGGTTTGGAAAAAGCAGACATTTCCGAAATTCTCGCTTATGCAAGCGAAGATACTGCGACCGGAATGACACCGGGCAGTATTTCCTGCGACGAGTTTATGGATACCTATTCCGCTATTTTGGTGAATAAGATCCGCACCGCAACCGGGGAAGAAACTCCGCTTGCAGGTTTCCGTATCGTGGTAGATGCCGGAAACGGCGCAGGCGGTTTCTTTGCAGATAAGGTTTTAAAGCCGCTGGGGGCAAACACGGACGGCAGCCGATTCTTAGATCCGGACGGAAGTTTCCCCAATCATATTCCCAATCCGGAAAACAAAGAGGCAATGGAAAGCATCACCGATGCGGTGCGTGAAACCAAAGCAGACCTCGGTATCATCTTTGACACGGATGTTGACCGTGCCGGCGCAGTGCTGTCTGACGGCAGTGAACTCAACCGCAACCGCATTATTGCAATGCTTGCGGCAATTCTTCTCCGTGAGCACCCGGGCACTACCATCGTGACCGACTCGATCACCTCCACCGGTCTTGCAAAATTCATCAGTGAGAAGGGTGGAATTCATCACCGTTTCAAACGTGGTTATCGCAATGTCATCAATGAATCCATTCGTTTGAATGCACAGGGTCAGGACAGCCAGCTTGCGATTGAGACTTCGGGGCACGGCGCACTCAAAGAAAACTATTTCCTGGATGACGGTGCTTATCTGGTCACAAAACTCCTCATCGAGCTTGCCCGTGGCAAGAAGATGGGATATTCCTTAGAAAGCCTGCTTGAAAGCCTGGAAGAGCCCGCAGAGAGTGTGGAATTCCGCATGAATATCAACTTGGACGATTTCAAAGTCTATGGACAGAGCGTGATCGACGAGCTCACCGCATATGCGAAAAATCAAAACGGCTGGTCCCTTGCAGAGAATAATTTCGAGGGTGTCCGAGTCAACTTGGATGACGCACACGGAAACGGTTGGTTCCTCTTGCGGCTTTCCCTTCATGATCCCCTGCTCCCGCTCAACATTGAGAGCAACAGTGTGGGCGGTGCAAAGATCATTGCAAAAGAACTTGCAACCTTCCTTGCAGCTTATGACAAACTCGATGCTTCCTCCATTCTGGACTTTGCAAAGTAACTAACATCAAAACTCCCGATCGTTTCCGCATGGTCGGGAGTTTTTTTCGTTGCAAAATATTCTGCCGAATTTTACAAAAAAAGTGCCGCCCGGCATATCGCCGGGCGGCAGGTTTTCATTCATTTAGTTCCAGGGCCAAGCCGCATCGTTGTCCTTGGATTCAAGTTCAAAAACGGTATCAACGATTTCCTGTGCGGTTGCTTTTTCCTCTGCGGTCGCATCCGCATCTTTCAGGACAAGTTCTGCTACCTGATAGATGCTGCGGGCGGTGGAAGTTGCGCCGTAAAGGTAGGTTCCGTTTGCCAATTTAATATATGCACGTGCACTGATGGAACGGGCATAATTTTTCGGTAGGATGTCAATCAAAACCGCAGTGAAAGTATAAGTGTCATCATCCTCCGCATAATTGAGCACTGCAGGTGCGGTGATTGCAGTATGGCCATTCTTGGTGTAGCCAATCACAAGGTTGTTGACATCACCGTCAAGGTCATCGGTCGGCATCAAAACAGTACCGTATTCCACCACATTCTCCAAACTCGGAATTGCACGGTCAATGGTAGAGATAAAGCGCATGCCCTGCGGCTCGTTGATACGGATTGCTGCGCCGTCCTGCGTGTTCAAATTCAGCGAGGTTTCGGTACTGAGACCGGTAAGCCCGATTTCGGCAATTGCGGAATACTCCGAACCCTGCGAAATAATTTCAAAGGATAAAACGTAGTCCCCTGCTTCCAGATAACGGGTGCCAAATGCATCCCTCTTCATCAATTCGCCGTTATTGACAAATGCGGTTTGACCCAAGTAATAGTCTTCTGCTCTGAGGTTTTCCGCATCTGCCGGTGCCAAGTAGAACTTCAACGGACTTCCGTTTGAATTGTTGAGATACTTTAAGGACACACCATAGAGCTGGCTTTCTCCCACACGAATGGTAAGCCCTCCCCATTCACCTGCACCGCCGGAAATGGTCGGACCGACAATACCGCCGCTTCCGCCCGATGTTTTGGTCCAGTTCCAAGTCATCCCGGAGCTCTGCCCGTAGTACATAAACGGGTCGGTGGTGCGGTTATGCCAGTTTCCCAATGCACTCACAGCTTCCCAAGAGGTGATGGTGCTCGGCGCAACGCCTTCATCTGACCACTGACCATACTGCAAACGGGTCAGGTTATACAGATAGTTCTCAATCGGCTTTTCATCGCTCACCCAGGTAAGGGTCACGTTGGAAAGTGCTGCGTAGGTCGTACCCTTGCTTGTCATCTTAAAGACAACGATGTAGTCTCCTGCATTCAAATACTGCTCGCCAAACGAGACCATCTTCAGTGCACGAGCTTCTCCCGAATATGCAGTCGATCCAAGGTAATATGCTGCATCTTGCGGATTGGTTGCAGATGCGGGTGCAAGATAAAAATCGAGGTTTGCAGCGGATGCATCATCAACGATACGCATGGAAACATCATACATCGCACTTTCTCCGACACGAATGACAATGCCGCCCCAATCACCGACCGAACCGTCGATGGTAGGACCCACTTCGTTGTGAGAAGATCCTGTCCAGCGCCAATCAATCGTGGAGCTTTGCGCATAGAACTTAAACGGATCGGTGGTACGACCAAAGTAGTTGCCAAGTGCATCAATCGAGTTCCAATCCGTGATGGTGCTCGGATTGACACCTTCACTCGACCACTGCCCGTACTGCAAGCGTGCCAGGTTGTAGACATAGTCTGTCCCTGCAGCACCCACAAAGGTGCTTGGGAGCATACACACAATCATGCACAGCACCAATGCCATCGAAATGATTCTTTTTTTCATAAAAGTCCCTCCTTTTTCATTGCAAAATGTTTTTTCGCATTTGTTGTTATTCTCTCGAAATCATAGTAAAAAATGCAAAAAAACAATACTTTGTTATTTCATAGTATCATTCTAAAATTAAATTTGGAATAGCATTACGTTATCTACACATGGCATTTGTTTAGATGGGTTCTTTTTTTCACAATCAATTGCGCTGCTATTACCGGTTTTTTGTTTGAAACAATTCGTTTTTGCGAAAATAAACAAAGGGAAAGGTGGGGGATCCTCTCTCCAAAGTGACGAAAGATTCTTGACGAATCAAAGAATTATGATATAATATTTTTTATGTATAAAACCAATGAAGGAGACGGATTAATATGGCAATTTCCGCATTACAGAAAGCAAGATATGAATATACCCCGAAGCTTCCGCAGATGCTGCGTGGCGGTATCAGCGAAATCAGCGTTTTAGAAGGTGCAGAGACCAAGAGTGTCGCAGATTGCGAAAAGATTCAGGCGCTCTTCCCGAACACATACGGTAAGAAGGAAATTACCTTCCAGAAGGGCACCAACACCTCGGCTTCCAAGAAGCAGGTGGTCGGCGTCATTCTCTCCGGCGGACAGGCTCCCGGCGGACACAACGTGATCTGCGGTCTTTACGATGCACTCAAGTCCACCAACCCGGAAAATGTGTTGTACGGGTTCAAAGGCGGTCCGAGTGGCTTGATTGAAGACGACTATATCATTTTCGACGACGCTTATATCAATCAGTATAGAAATACCGGCGGTTTTGACATCATCGGCTCTGGCAGAACCAAGCTTGAAACCAATGAGCAGTTTGCAATCGTTGCAGAAGTCTGCAAGAAGCACGGCATCACCGCAATCGTCATCATCGGCGGTGACGACTCCAACACCAACGCAGCGGTTTTGGCTGAGTATTTCGCAGCAAACAACACCGGCGTTCAGGTCATTGGTTGCCCGAAGACCATTGACGGTGACCTCAAAAACGAAGACATCGACTGCTCCTTCGGTTTTGATACCGCAACCAAGACTTATAGCGAAATCATCGGCAATATTGAACGTGACGCAAACTCTGCAAAGAAATATTGGCACTTTGTCAAAGTTATGGGCCGTTCCGCTTCCCATGTTGCTTTGGAGTGTGCACTCAAGACCCAGCCGAATATTTGCTTAATTTCCGAAGAAGTTGCAGCAAAGAAAATGTCTTTGTCTCAGATTGCAGACTATATCGCTGATTCTGTCGCAACCCGTGCGGCAAACGGCATGAACTTCGGTGTCGCAATCATTCCGGAAGGCGTTGTGGAATTTGTTCCGGAGTTCGCAGTTCTGATCGCAGAAATCAACGACCTGCTCGCAGGCAAGAAAGCAGACGCATTCAACGAACTCCCCACTTGGGCTGACAAGTATGCGTTCATCGAAAAGGGTTTGACCAAGGCATCCATGGAAGTCTTTGCAATCCTGCCGCAGGGCATCCAGCAGCAGTTGTTCTTAGAGCGTGACCCGCACGGTAACGTTCAGGTTTCCCTCATCGAGTCTGAAAAACTCTTCTCCGCAATGGTTGCCGACAAACTGGCAGCTCGCAAAAAAGCCGGCACTTACAGCGGAAAGTTCTCTCCGCTCCATCACTTCCTCGGCTATGAAGGCAGATGTGCTTTCCCGTCTAACTTTGATGCGGACTACTGCTATTCCTTGGGCTATAACGCATTCATGCTGATCCAGTATGGCTACAACGGTTATCTTTCCAAGATCTCTAACTTGTCCAAGCCCGCTTCCGAGTGGGTTGCAGGCGGTATGCCGATCACCAAGATGATGAACATTGAGCGCCGTCACGGCGAGGACAAACCGGTCATCAAGAAAGCACTGGTCGAGCTCGATGGCAAGCCGTTCAAGTTCTTCGAAGCAAACCGTGAAACTTGGGCAACAGAAACCTGCTATGTCTATCCGGGTGCAATCCAGTACTACGGTCCGGCAGAAGTTTGTGACCTCACCACTGTAACTCTTGCACTCGAAAAAGAATAAAACGCTGTAAGCGGCGTGTTTCTCGTGCAAGAGGAGGGTATCAATGAGTCGTTTCACAGAACAATTACAAGCATTGGTCCATGTTTGTGACAGTGATGAGCGTGAATTGATCGAGCGTATGATTCACAGTTCTGCCGATTATGTACGCCAAGTGGTCATCATGGAGAGTACAAGACTCAATTTTGCCGGACGTCAGTCCGATGACCTCAGAGCAAAAGTATCCGAAACCGACAAGGTACGCACAGATCGTCACAACGCCTTGATTGCAACGGTAAATATTGTCAACCGCATCTGTGATGCACATCATCTGCCACGGATCTATTGTGGGTCCGAAAAACGCAGAGAGTACGGAGATTTTGCGATTGAACTTACCGCCGAAATTTTTAACGACAGAGTATAAGACAGAAGGGTCCCTTTGATGCAAGCAAAGGGACCCTTCTTTAACTAGCTTCCTTTAGGGAGCATTCGCTGAAATCTTTACATGTCAGGCAAACTATGATATGATAAAATATATTTTTTAGCATAAAAGGAATGATCTTCTGCTATGAACTCTAAACGCATTTTCTCTCAAAACGCCTTACGTATCATCAGCGCCATTCTGTTGTTGGTGATGATTCTCCCGTTGTTTTCTTCGGCACAGGCTCAAAACAACTGGAACATGGAATACTTTTACAAAAACTATTCCGATCCGCATTTCAATCTAAACAATGAACCAAACCGTGCGATGTCGATTGAAGAATTCATCGCCTTGATGCACGCATATTCCTACTATGGGAAAGGAGCGGATTCTGTCACGGTAGTGGATAAGAACGGGAAACTCCCTTCTGCTTGGTGCGGCAAATATGTCCAAGCGGAAGCGAACAAAAAAGTATTCGATCCCGAACGCATCTCCTGGAGTGACCCGGTCACCGTGGCTTTTGCTGCGCAGTTCATGGCACGTGCAAAAGGCAAATATTCGTATGATGCAAATAATCTCTACTCGTTCTCCGGCACACAAAACCTCAATGCAGATGATATTTTATACTTGTGCACTGCAATTGATTACGGTTTGATTCCATACAAAGCCGGAATGGATGTTTCCGCTAAAATTTTGCGTCGTGATGCACGCAAATACGAAATCCCGACAACGCTTTCCCCGGCAAAACCCACCATGTCCGCAAACGCAACTACCATGCGTGAACTCAATGCATATTTCATCGACTGCTATTGGGATTTGGCGAAAGCCAGGGAACAATTGAACAGATTAAAGCAAAACAGCGATCACGTTACAATGGTCACCTTCTATTGCGGCTACATTAACGGGGACAAAGTGAGTCCCGGCAACCACTTCCTCGGTTGTGAAATTGAACATCCCGGTGCAACAGCGCCCGGAACCGATCCGCAGTTAGAAGCAATCCAATACTGTAAAGACACCGGAAAACTTGCTTTACTCGGAATCACAAACGCATACGGCAGAGGGTTTGCCATCCCTGCAACACTTCAGATGCTGATAAATGGTGGAACGATGCAAATTGCCATTGATGAGATTATGACGGCGGTGAGACAATACGACCTGGACGGCGTGAATTTAGGCATCGAAATCACAGATCCGGCATACGCCTCTCTGCGGGACGAGTTTTCCACCTTTGTCAAACTCCTTTCCTCTGCACTTCACAGCGAAAACAAGGTGCTTTTGGTCAGTGTCGGTGCATATTTTACCGAAGCACAGGAGCACGCATCAATTTATGACTATACGCAAATCGGAAATGTCGCAGATTATGTGCACATCATTCTGTATGATGACTTCAACGACACCGGCTTCCCCTATCGCAGAACACACGGTCCCATGAGCAATCTCGTCAGGACCGGACGATGCCTCAGATATGCGGCAGTGAAAATGGATCGAAGCAAGATCCTTTTGGGGCTTGGTTCCTTTGCCATTGATTTCAATCTGACCGCAAACACAGCGCAAGACACCAATTACGGAGATGCCCTCGTACTCTTAAGAGCAGCCAATGCACAGATTGGCTTTAGTAACGATTCTGCGCTTGGTGCCTATTTTGAATATACCGATTCCTCTGCAAACAAGCACAGAGTGTATCTTGAAACCGACGGAACTGTCATACCAAGAGCAAATCTCGTAAAGAACTACAACTTGGGCGGTTTCAGCATATTTAATATCAACGACAACAACATCCCTGTCTACAACGCAACCCGTACAATCTCTTCTTTCAAGCAAGAAGTCACTTCCGCCATCACAGCCGGTCTTGTTCCGGTCAGTTTAAGAAACAAGTATGACAAGCCCATCCTGCGCCATGAATTTTGCTCGGTGATCGTTAAATTTATCGAAAGCAAATCAAACATGAGTGCAACCACATTCCTTGCATCAAAGGGCAAAACGATCAATTATACCTTCACCGATACATATGACCGAAATGTTCTGATTGCAAATGCCTTAGGCATTGTAAACGGATATGGCAACGGAATCTTCGGACCCAACAGGACCATCACAAGGCAAGAAGCTGCGGCCATGCTGAAACGGCTCGCCGGAGTCTTTGGGGTTTATACCCCGAACAGCACCCCTGTGACCTTCAGAGAATCCGCTACACTCCCTGCTTGGGCAAAAGAGGGAATTGACTTTGTTTCCGCCTGTGTTGACTTAAAACACAACAAGCGAGTGATGGGCGGCACCGGGAATAATATGTTTTCTCCGCAAGGCTCCTACACAAGAGAGCAAACCTTTATGTCAATTTTCCGTTTGTACCATGCATTTTAATTCTACCCCTCTCCCCTCGTTTCACACGAGGGGAATTTCCATTGACAGGAAGGTTACAGGGGACTTTTGTCCATGCCGGAGTGCACTGCGTGATGATGACGGTACTTTGATTGGCTACTACGAAAAGCACGAGTTCAAAAACAGAGAAACCACCGGGCTCTATCAACCCAAATAATTATAGGGAGTAACCGTATGACATTCAAATTATTCTTACAGGCGATTGGAAAACTGGTACTCGGTATGCTATCCGTGGCACTTTTGACATTTCTCCCTGCAGGAACGCTTCACTTCCCCAACGGATGGCTTTTGATGGCGATTCTGTTTGTCCCGATGTTTCTTGCCGGTCTTGTGCTGATGGTTTGCAATCCTAAACTTCTACAGCGCCGTTTAAATGCGAAGGAGACACAAAAAGAGCAACGCCTGGTTGTATCTCTCAGTGCATTGGTGTTTCTTGCAGGATTTCTCGTTTCAGGATTGGATTTCAGATTTGGTTGGAGTCATCTTCCGCAAAGTGTTGTCATTATTGCGGTCATCATCTTCTTGGCTGCATACCTGCTCTATGCCGAAGTAATCCGTGAAAACACCTATCTTTCCAGAACCATTGAGGTACAGGAAGCTCAAAAAGTGATTGACACGGGACTGTATTCTGTCATACGCCATCCGATGTACACCGCAACCATCTTTCTCTTTTTATCCATGCCGTTGATTCTAGGCTCGATTTGGGGTTTTTTCGTATTTCTCATACATCCGATTCTCATTGTAAGAAGAATCAAATTCGAAGAAGAATTCCTCACAAAAGAGCTTCCTGGGTATTTGGAATACCGGCAAACAGTAGCATACCGCTTGATTCCGTTTTTGTGGTAGCGGCTTTGATTTGTGAGGTAAAACAATGGCGACAAGGAAAGAATCTCTAAATTCTATTTTAGATCAGTTGTCGGGCAAGCGTTTCATGATGGGTGAACGTTGCGGTAAACTGATTCAAATTGGTCCATCACAAGAGCCGAAAACGTCTTTTCGGCTCTTTTTGCTTGGGTTCTCCATGCCAAAAAATCACACTTTACAAGTGAATTGAATTCCCCTATAATGAAAGACAGAATAGCATTTTGTTAGTCACTGATGAATTTCGAAAGGGTGATAAAATGCGCACCTATATTGTTCCAAGCAGCAATATTCTCGGAGCCCCGAGCGATACCGCCGCCTCATTTAACGCATATCCCAATAACATGATTGTTCTTTTCGTCTCCTATGCCGGGATTCAAGAATTAAACCCGAGCGAGACTCATCGTTTGCTCCATGAATATTTCCATGACATTTTGTATTGCAAATCCGGCAATGCAGTTGCAAATTTCGGTGGGAAAGAATATCAGGTCCATGCAGGAGATTTATTGGTGATCAACCGTGGCATTCCCCTTGAACTGCGTTGTAATGACGCCCTCTCCACAAAGTTTGTTTTCATTGGTGTACAGGGCCCGGGCGCTGAGCGTTTGACCTCGGTTTCGGGTGTAGTTCCATACCAAGCAGACACCTTCCAGCGCATAGAAGACGCTTTTTCAAAGGATATCCGTTCCCAAGAACTATATCTTTCCTTTGCATATGAGATTTTTCATCATTTGTTCCAAGGCACATCAGAGAAAATCGATTTTGCAAAATGGGTAGACAATTATATCCATATGGAATATCCCAATACAATCAGCATTGCAGACATTTCAGAAAAGCTCCATCGTAACCGTTGTTATATCTCCCAACTTTATAAAGAAACCTATGGGATTTCCATCAAAGAAGCGATCATCAAAATTAGAATGGAGAAAGCAATCGAACATCTAAAAGAAGGTTATTCGGTTTCGCAAACAGGGAAAATGGTTGGCTATCCCGACCCGTTCTCATTTTCCCGCATGTTCCACAAAGTCATCGGTGTTCCACCATCTAAAATCAACAAAAAACAGTAACAGAGCCAAGGCAGATTCCTTGGCTCTGTTTTTTTCTTGGAAAGCATTTCGTTGCAAAAATGCATCTATGCCATGGTTTTGAGCATCTCGAGCGTGACCTCGTAATTGCAGACTTTGTTTTCCAGAAATCCCCGATATTCTGTCATCATATATTCCCCCATGCGCTGCACCTCGTTTCCGATACTTCCTGCGATATGAGGGGTCAGCATACAGTTTTCAAGGAGATAAAGCTCACTGCCGCTCACAGGCGGTTCTGGGTCAGTTACATCGAGAATTGCGGTCAAATCCGGACGTTGTTTTAAGACGTCAATCAGGTCCGCCTCTACCACCTGCGCCCCTCTCCCTGTGTTGATAAACGTAGCATAGGGGCGCATGGAAGAGAAGTGCTCATGCGTGAGCATTCCCTTTGTTTCTGCGTTATTGGCAAGGTGATTGGAAACCACGCAACATTCCTCGAACAGCGTTTTCAGCGAGCATTTTGTTACTCCCAACCGCTCAGCTTCCTCATCGGTCAAAAACGGATCGAATACCAGCACCTGGAGCTGATAGTTTCGAAGCAGTTGAATGACGAGTTTCCCCACCATTCCCGCACCGATAATCCCGATTTTACCATTATAATTGCCTGGGAACTGTTGTATCAAAGTCTCTGCTTCCCTTCGCACTTGTGTGCGTACCGTTTTGAAGAAACCTTTATTGGCAAGCACGATTTGCGCCACGGTATACTCTGCCACCGGGACCGCATTTGCCGCCCATGCTGAGAACACCCGAATCCCACGGTTCAAAAACGGGCGAGCAAATACTTGCACACTGCCGGCCGCATAGAAAAGCGCTTTGAGCGACGGGAAACAAGTGATAATCTCTTCTTCGGTGAAGCACGGCATTCCCCAAGTGGAAAACAGAACTTCAACCGAAGCAAACCGTTCAGGATTTGCTAAAACATCGGCTTTTTGATACACGGTGTCCTCCACGCAGTAAACACGGCGCACGTTTTCGGGATTCTCATTCAGATAAATGCTTTTCATCTTCGCCCATCCTTTACTCTATCGCAATATTCAACGTTTTGGTTTTCACCGCATACACTCGGTATCTACCGTTGCGATTATAATACCGCTGATATTCAGCGTCAAGCTTCCCGTCAAACGAGTAGCGGCACGTTGCACCGTGATACGTAACTGTAATGGAGGTTTCTCCGACTGCGATAACGGTTTCCTCCGCACCGTCAAATTCAAACACAGGCAAGAAAAAGCCTACATGCTCCGCACCGGAAAGACTGATTTCCACCCCGGTTTCACAAATCAAATACCGCTCAGTGACCGTGATATTCTTTGCAAGGGTCACTGCAAATACCGCCTCATTATAGTTCTCCTTTATCAGGCGATATGTCGCATAGCGCTCAGCGCCGATGTGTTTTCTGCCGTCTTCCACATAACAGCAAAGGGACATTGCCGTTGGGTTTTTTCCCTCTGTAAGATAGTTCGGGTCTCGTGCAAACGGGACCGAGAGGCAAAGTGGAGACGGACAGCCTTTCTTATGCACACGCCCCAAACCATTTGCATCGTAATGGGGGTCTGCCGCAGTGTCCCACTCCAGAAAGTACCCTGCGTGGTTTAAAAACACACGGTGAAACCGATCACTTGTTTTTGCGAGATATCCGCCCAATTCCGCCGGGGCGGTACCGGGGCGGATGGTCTCATTTTCAAAGAGCACCGCTGCATAGACATTGGATGCCACAGTAATCATGTATTTGTTAAAATATCCGTATTCCTCACAGCCCATCTTGGTTTCGATCTCATAGCGATTCTTGATATGACTGATTGGAGTAAGTGCAAGATAAGAAGACATGGATTCCGCCGCAAGCAATGCAGCAGCACGAAACTGTTTTGCAGTGGCATCGTCACCCTTTTCGGCAAACCGTGCCGCCTCCATTTCACAATACGCACAAAGCATCGCCTCATTGTTGAGAAATTGGTTGCTTCGTCCGCCATAGGGCAACTCCCCTGTTACCGACTGCATTTGCAGGGTAAGCGTTGCGGTGCGGTCCAACACCTGCTCAATTCTCTCCGCATATTTCCCCTGATATCCTGCACGCAACAAAAACGCCATCAAAAACCGTGGGACAAGGTCATATACTGCATGGTTGCGATAGGGTGGGTCGTCCATATACATGTCGTTGCAATCCAGGTTTGCCAGTTGACAAGGAATCTGCCAATCCACAAATTCACTCGTATCCAGCCCACAATAAATGCCGCGCATGAATTCGCTGACCGCCGCAAACATTGCCCAGTTTGCTACAAATTTCCCAGAGTGATCGTCTACCTCATTGTAGTATGTCCACGGATCAAACAAGGAGAGCTGATGCTTCCACTTTTCCAAAAGCGTCTTGGAAATCAAGTCTGTTTGTTCTAACAGCATCAAACAACAGCAAACCTCACGAATTGAAAAATCGTTGGCCGCTTTTTTCCTCGGCATCTCGTCACAGCAAAGGTCCATGAGTTCAACGAAAGTGTCCAAAAGTTCGCTTCTTCGCCCATAGGCAATCAGAATCCCGATGTTGGCTGCCAAACGAGGAAACCCGTGTTCGGTCAATCCGTTTTGCCGAACCTCAGCCAGATAATCGTCAATGCGCTCCGGGGTGTAAGCCGCAAGCGACTGCTCCATGATATCAAGATATATCGTTTTCATGTTGCATCCCCTTAAAAAACATTTTGGTGTTCCCGGTATCCTCTCCAAACGGTTTCAAAACACGGATCCGCCTCCGGAATGGGACGTACCGGTCGTACAGACACGCAAAAACCGTGTTCGGTCATGGTGACCTCCTGCACACAGTTTGGGTCTGAGATGGGATTTACCATGGCAGTCAGCACTGCCGCCTGTGTCAGCAATACATCCCGATACTTCGGATCCTTTGCGCAATTGAGTTTTGCGAGGGTCTCTTGTAAATATGCTTTGATTTGATCCGAATCACGCACTGCCGCAGCGCAATCACTCATACGCCGCTGTGCCACACGGATTGCTTCTTGTTCCGATGTACTGAGCGGGATATTGATATTGGAAACGATTTCGGAAAAGAGTTCTTCCGATGTAGGTTCATTGGAGTGTTTGGAAAGATACTGTGCAATCCGGAGTGCTCCTACCTGCCCGGCATTAAGTGCCGAGCCGCCCGGGCGTGAAATTCCATGTGTTCCGGCACATTCCCCCACCGCAAAAAGTCCTTTTACCGAGGTCTGCCACCACGCATCCACTGCAACACCGCCGTTACAATGCTGGGCGCAAAGCGCAATTTCAAGATACTCACGGGAAAGGTCGACTCCCTTACCCTTGTATAATTCAATGGCAGGGGTATTCATTTTGGCAAGCCGCTGGATTGGGGTGCCAAAATCTGCATCTGCTTGTTTCAAATAGGAACATGCCTCTTCAGAAAGCTTGGAAAACTCCAAATCAAATGGATTTTTTGTGAAATCCAAATAAACACGGCGCTTTTTTTCCACACGTTCACGATGGATCAGCAGATCAATTTGGGAAGAACCGTGTTCCGCTTTTTTCGGATCAAACGGCCACTGGTAACCTTTGAGAAATACTAGGGACAGGCCCTCATAGCAGTCCTCAAACGCTTCCCACAAAAAGTCGTGTTCTCTTCCCTGCTCGTCCACCGAAACAAAGCGTGGAAGCACCTGCATATAAGTACCCGAGACGTTCCAGCGTGGTGCAACCGAAGCAAGCCCATATTGCCAGAGCGAAAGGTTTTGCATGGTCGCTCCTGCTTGAATGGCAAGCCCCGAAGACCCGGTATGACAGATGGGATATACGCTGTCGGCATAAATTCCAGCAGGTCCGCCGGTTGCCAAAACCAGGTTGGCACATCGGAAGGCGCAAAGCTCACCATCTTTGACACACAAAACTCCGCAGACACGTTCCCCGTTTTTCAAAATCCGAACGGCATAGTAGCCGTCAAACACACGGATTTCAAGGTGTTCAGCCTGTTTTTGCAGGACTTCGGTCATCATTTGCGAGGTGAGCGGTCCTGCGCTGGTTGCTCGTCCATAGAGGTCGTGGTCGGTTTGATAACCCACATATTCGCCATAACGGTTGGTCGGAAACGGAACACCGAGTTCACACAGATTGAGAAAGCAACGTGCAGACAGTGCCGCCTCACACAGTGCGGTATCGCCGTCAACACAGCCACCGTCAAACAGGTTTTGCGCCATCGTGCGCACACTGTCCGGACGATCGCCTGCAAGCGCCAATTTATAGTAGGTTTGTTTGTCGGAACCGGTGTTGCGAGACGTTCCGCACATCACCCCTTCGGTGACGATTGCGACGTCGATTTTCTGTTCTTTCAACCGGCAGGCGGTAGCATAGCCTGCCGCACCTGTGCCAATCACAATTGTATCATAGGAACGGATCTTCATTATAATCTCCTTATATGGAATCCGCCGTCCACATCAATAGACTGTCCTGTGACATATGGCAGAGAACCGTTGCAAAGAGTCCAAACCGCTGCTGCAATGTCTTCAGGTTTTCCCCAGCGTTTGATGGGAAGCAGTCCCCCTTCAATCAAAGCATCGTATTTTTCTTTCACCACGCTTGTCATATCGGTCGCAATAATGCCGGGGCGCACCTCATTCACAGTGATTCCAAACTCTGCCAAACGGTCGGCAAATAACTTGGTCACCATGGTGAGACCCGACTTTGAGATACAATACTCCCCACGGTTGGTGGAACTGGTATATGCCGACATGGAAGAGATGTTGCAAATTGCTCCAGACCTGCGATCTTTCATTTTATTTGCAGCGAGCTGGGTCAAAAAGAAAGTCCCTTTTAAGTTGATATCCATGACATAGTCGTAGCTCTCTTCGGTCATCTCCAAGAGATCTGACCGCACTTTAGGCGCAACCCCCGCCACATTGACCAAAACATCGATTTCCTTACATGCCGCAATCAAACGATTGCGGTCGTCAGCGTTGGAAATATCGCCGGAAAGATATTGGAAGCGTTCGTGGGTGATGGGTGCACCAGTACGTCTGCTCATTCCGAAAACAGCGTATCCTTCCTCCAGGAACTTTTCAACCACAGCCAATCCAATCCCGGAAGCTGCACCGGTTACAATCGCAGTTTTCATTTTGTTCCACCTCCACACTGTTGCTGATAAATGCGCAAATACACCGCAGGATCACGGATGACACACCCGGGTGTCCCACCCGGTGTTCTCATAATCTCACTGCATTTGGAACAACAAATGCAAATCTTCTTGGGATTCATCTGTCCGTTTTCCAAAATGTCTTTCGCAAAGTCCGGATAAGCAAAGGCTGTTCTGCCAAATCCGGCAACGTCAAAGCCGCCATGCTCCATCAGCGCCGCCGCCACATGCGGTGCGGCAACACCGAGGTAAGAAAGTCCCGAGCAAATCAATTTCATTTCGGGTACCAACTGTTTGAGTTTTGCAGTGCCGTTTAGAATTCGTTCCACACCCTGCAGCGGATGTTCCTGTCCCTCGCTGCCGTTCGCATACGGACGGGAAACATGCGGATTAAAATAGGGGTTTCCCATACTGATGTTCATGAGCCGCACCCCATAGCGGTAAAGTTCTTTCATGACCCATGCAGGCTCGGAAGGATCAAACTCCAAACTGCCGTCCGAACTCACACCAAATCCATAAGGATACGGGAACCCGTCATACACATTCATGCGGGTAGATACCAAAAAATCCGTTCCGCAGCGCTCAATGGCACCTTGGACACTTTCACGCAAAAAGCGACTACGGTTTTCCAGACAACCACCATAACGGCCGGGGCGTTCGTATGCCGAAAGCAGTTCCGAATTCAAATAGCGATGACAGCACTTGATGTCCGCACCGTCAAACCCTGCCCGTTTAGCCAGGTTACAGCCTTCAATCAACGCCTCTTTCACACGGTCTAAATACCCATCACTGACGATTCGATCATCAGAAATCGGTGTTTTTTCTTCAAAAATCGGATTGTGATACGCAATCAGCGGCTCAGGAATTCCGTTCGGTTTTGCATATCGCCCTGAATGAGTGACCTGCATGACGACAACCGGCTCATAACCGTTTTCTTTGATTTCGGTTTCCTTAATTGCCTCCAGTTGTGCTTTGAATTGGTCCAGATTTTGCTCGTCGATATAAAGCTGACGTGGGTTTGCCCTTCCCTCTTTCATCACTGCGGTAGCTTCAAACCAAATGAGTCCGGCACCGCCCTTAGCAAACCGCTCATAACGGCGTTTGGTGAGGACATCCGGGCTTCCGTCTGCGGCACTGTCGCAGCCCTCCATTGCTTGGCATGCAAGGCGGTTGGGAATCCGCTTGCCACCCACATCCAGCGGAGTGCTCAGCACCGAGAGATCTTGCGAAAATGGCAGTTTCTCACCGAGTTCTTTGTTTTGCACGTGAAACTCCTCTTCCGAGGCATATACTTTCCGAATCATAACCATCTCTCCTTTGGATTCCATTATAAAGGATTCACAGTCTAGATGATATATCATTTTTGCTGATTGTTATGTAAATCTTGCAAAACTTCAAAGAATTGATATAATAGTAAAAGAGGTGGTAATCATGCAACGGATTGTGCAAACAGTTTATTATTCCAAAGAAAAGATTTTAAAAAAGTCCCATTTTCATGATTGTCATCAGATTGTTCTGATTGTCAAAGGTCAGGTGAATATCTGTGTAAACGGCAACAATCTCTACGCAAAAAATGGAGATGTTGCTATTTTCAGTCGCTATGAAAATCATTCCATCCAAATACAGTCTGAGGAATATGAACGGTATGTTTTGCATATTGATCCTGCGGTTGTAAGCAGAAAAAGCCCGGTTTATTCCCTGCTGACCGACCGCCCAAGCGGTTTTTGCAATGTCATCAATGTATCGGAGTGCATTGAGGAAATTGCCGACCTGTTTCGCCGTCTGATTCGTGAACACGCCAGTTCACATGCGCTTGCTGACGAAATGAAGCAGCTTTTATTCAAACAGCTCTTGATTACCATATACCGCTGCACCACTCTGCAATTTGACCAAATGCACGATGATATGGTCGTCGATCTGAAATGGCAGTTTGAAAACCGTTATCCCGAACCGTTCTCTTTGGAGCGTTTGGCAAAGCAATACAATATCAGCGTATCTGCGCTCTCCCATCGGTTTCATTCTGCGACCGGCATTTCGGTGATGGAATATTTGCAATCTTGCCGAATGGCGAATGCCAAGCAGATGCTCGCTGAAACCGATTTCAGCATCGGGCAAATTGTGGAATGCTGCGGTTTTTCCGACAACAGCAATTTCAGCCGTACCTTCAAAAAAAGAAATGGGATCTCCCCATCCGAGTTCCGTGAAAAATACAAAACGGACTAACACGAGAGCTCAGGCTTTTGCCTTGGCTCTTTTTCTTTCCCTTTTCACAACTAGTATCAAATACGCTGTTTCAAATTACAAAAAACTCCCGACTGTACCGAAATACAGTCGGGAGTTTTTTCTTTAAGAGGGTTTTCCCCGCCGTGGCAAGTGGTTCATGCATACCACTTGCCAACGGGAAAAGAAGGAAAAATGAAACGGAATAATCCTATTTTACACGTTCCCAAGCACTGTTGTAGATTTCGAGCAGTTCGTTCACGCCAAGCTTCTTCAACTGCTCAATACCTGCATTCCAAGTCTCATCGGTGAGCGGCTCGATGCCGAGAACGAATTTATCCAGCCATTCGGATGCGTAGTTGGAAACCGCATCGAAGTACTGATTGTAAACCGCACGTTCCTCGTCGTTGAAGGAGAGCCACTTCGAGGGATTGACGTTGTCTTCGGTATACTCAAAGATAGCCGGGTCAATCGGGGAACCGGATGCAACAATTTCGTTGTATGCAAGTTCGTCTACACGCTGCAGGAGACCCGAAGTCGCTGCACCGTACTTGAGCTGAACGGTTTCCTCACCTTCCAAAATGAAAGCTTTGTTGCCGTTTGCATCTACATTGTAAGTCTCGCCTTCCTTACCCCAGGAGAGGAGTTCCTTTGCGGTATCAGAATACATGTAGTCGAGGAAACGGATTGCATTGCCGATTCTTGCCTCATTCTTGGTATTCGGGATCGTAAGACCCGAACGGACAATGGTGGTTTTACCCATCTTCTGCTCGCCACGGGTTGCGGTCGGCGGAACCATTGCCATGAATTCAAATTCCGGATTGGTCTCCTGCATCGGGACGTTGTAGTAGGACTGACGTACCAAATAGTGGTTGGTGAAGAAGAGCTTGCCGGTGGTGACGTATTCATCGAAAGTAGTGGTATCGATAATAGTGCCGTTCGGATGTGCAAGGCCTTCTTTCTGCATCATAACCATGAATTCGACCAGTTCACGGGTACCGTTTTCCATCGGTCCGAATTTCCAGGTCTCGTCGGTGAAGTCATAGTAGAAGGTATAGTCCAGATACGGCTGGAACATCGGCCCAAAGATGGTGTAGACACCGCCGCCGCCACGCGGGCAGAACGGATAGGATTCCGGATAGAGCTTCTTGAGTTCACGGCAGACCGAAACCAATTCGTCCAGGGTCTTCGGAACTGCTAAGTTGTGCTTTTCCAGAATATCCTTACGGTACAGCCAGCCCTGTGCATTCTGTACGGTGCCGGTACCCAAAACGACCGGCCAGTACACCTTGCCGTCTGCGCTCTTTCTTTCACGTTCAAGACCTGCACGGACTTCCGGGTCATATTCATTCAGAGCCTTGGTGTAGTTCGGCATTTCATCGAGATGGTCGTCGATTGCAATGAGGCCGCCTGCGGATGCATGCTGATCCAGCAGCTGCTTGTCATCCATGTGGAGCAGATCCGGAAGGCTGTCCGAATCCGCAAACATCAGGTTGATCTTAGTGGCGTAGTCACTGCCGACGATTGCATCGACATCAACGGTAGCACCCGAGCCTTCAATCAGGTACTGCCACATTTTCCACTCTGCGTTGTACGGCCAGCTTGCATGAGAGCCAACCACGATGGAAACGGTGGTATCTTTGGTGAACGGTTTGCCGTCTTCGCCCCACGGTGCTTCGCCTGCGGTGGAAGAAGACGGGTTGGAGGTACATGCTGCAAGAGACAATACCATGACGATTGCCAGTGCAAGTGCAAGCCCTCTTTTGGTGAACATTTTCATAACGTTTCCTCCTTTTTTATTGTACCAAGGCGGAGAAAGCTCCGCCTTGGTTCCTTACCGTTAC
>JAFQME010000005.1 GCA_017421025.1 Oscillospiraceae bacterium | reverse complement strand
TATTCTTGTTAAGGTAAAGGTTGAAAATGTCGAGTTTAAATAATGGAGAAAACTATGGCTACAAGTAAGGAATATTTAACTTTCATATTAGACCAATTATCGGCACTTTCAGATATTACATACAAACAGATGATGGGTGAATATATCGTTTATTATCAGGGTAAAATTGCAGCATATGTGTGCGATGACAGACTTTTGGTAAAGCCTGTTCCCACTGCAATTAAAATGATGCCGGAGGTTAAATTTGAGCCTCCATACGACGGCGCAAAGGATATGCTGCTCGTCGATAATGTGGATGATAAAGAGTTCCTCACAGAGCTTTTTAACGCTGTGTATGACGAGCTTCCAAAGCCTAAGAAAAAATAAAGGTGAACCTATGAGCACATTTGAAAAGATTTATGAGGTTGTTCGAAATATCCCCAAAGGCAAGGTTGCAACTTACGGACAAGTTGCACTTCTTGCAGGTAATCCCCGTTGGGCGAGGGTTGTCGGCTATGCTCTGCACGTTAATCCCGAGCCAGGTGTTATTCCTTGTCATAGAGTAGTAAACCGTGAGGGTAAGGTAGCACCTGCTTTTGCATTTGGTGGTGCAGGAGTTCAAAGAGGACTCCTCGAATCCGAGGGCATCGTTTTTGAACCAGACGGAACAATTGATTTAGAAAAGTATGGGATGTAAGCTTATGAAAAAACTATTGTTTATACTTCCAGTTCTGCTTTGCATACTGTTTGCATCTTGCGGAAACGATACCGATAATACTAACAAAGGAGAAAATGCTATGTACGAGCAGATTACGGCAGAGGATGCGAAAAAGATAATGGATTCAAGTGATGATTATACCCTCCTCGATGTACGTGAGCAGGACGAATTTGACGCAGGACATATCCCCGGTGCAATACTCCTCCCCTACACCGAAATTGAGAACAAAGCAGAAGAAATGCTCCCTGATAAGGATAAACAGCTTTTGGTGTATTGCCGCAGCGGCAGACGAAGCAAAATAGCCGCCGAGGCTCTTGCAAGACTCGGCTACACAAACATAAAAGAATTCGGCGGAATCATCGACTGGCCGTATGAGGTAGAAAAATAAAAGGAGAATTACCATGATTGAGTTTATTTGTTATCCAAAATGCACTACTTGTCAGAAAGCAAAGAAATGGCTTGATGTCAACAAGATTGAATATAACTTCCGTGATATAAAAGAGAATAATCCGAGCCTCACGGAATTAACCGCTTGGTATAAAATGAGCGGACTACCCTTAAAGAAATTCTTTAACACATCCGGGCTGTTGTATAAGTCAATGGAACTCAAGGACAAGCTCCCCACAATGAGTGATGATGAGCAGTTAAAACTCCTTGCAACAGACGGAATGCTCGTCAAACGCCCGCTCGTGATTGGTGAAAACTTTGTATTAGTCGGGTTTAAAGAAAGCGAATGGAGCGAGAAATTATAATGTGTTGGGTATTTAACAAAGATGTCCCATATTTATATAAAAGATATCTATGTTATTAAATAACAAGGAGATAAACTATGAATTGGATGATCGCTGCAAATGGGAAAATGTATGACCATGCATCTGCTTTTCAAAAATGGGGATATATTGATTGGAAACAGAGTGCAAACTTTGAAATAAATGACATAGTTTATATTTATTGTACAAAACCATATAAAAGGGTTATGTATAAAACTAAAGTAATAGAAACAAACAAGGTTTTTACAGAATGTCAAGATGATAAAGAATTTTGGTCCGATTTAAAGGAATACGAGAGTGCTAAGTCAAAAAAGTTTTGCAGAATAAAGCTAATAGAACAAGTGGATTCGGCGAAATTATCACTTGATATTCTTAAAGAGAAAGGATTGAGATCGGCACCTCAAGGACCGATAAAACTGCACATCGAGGAGTTAGTATCATATATTGACAGTAACTTTAATGATTATGAATCAGAAGGATTTTTCAATGATATTAATAATGATAAGCCGATATTTGAAGGACATAAGTTAACTGTACAAGTGGATAAGTACGAAAGAAGTTCAATTGCACGAGGAAAATGTATAGAATTTCATGGTTGCAAATGTTATATATGCGGTTTTGATTTTGAAAAGAAGTATGGTGAAGTAGGTAGAGAATTTATACATGTGCATCACAAAACACCATTACATACAATAAAAAGTGATTATTGTGTGAATTATAAAGAAGACCTGATCCCTGTTTGTCCAAACTGTCATGCGATGTTGCATAGAAAAGAAAATGGGAAATATTTATCAGTAGAGGAATTAAGAAATAGAATTAAATGACGGTATAGTTTTAATCTGATGCAAACTGTTCTAAAAATGGGATTTAGACTACATAATCTTTACAACGATATAACGAAAGGAATGAGGATGCGTTGAAGAAAAATTTTGGTGCGAAGGCTATTTTATATCCGATGCCGGTGTTGATTATCGGTACATATGATGAGGACGGAAAGGCTAATGCAATGAATGCTGCTTGGGGTGGCATCAGCGAGGAAAAGGAAATTTCAATCTGTGTTGATGACGGACACAAGACTGCGAAGAACGTGGTTGCTCGCGGTGCGTTTACCGTGAGTATCGCAGACGCTGAGAATGTTATTGCTTGCGACTATGTTGGAATCGTTTCCGGCAATAAGGAGCCTGATAAAATTGAAAAGGCAGGTTGGCATACTACAAAGAGTGAGTTTGTAGATGCTCCGCTTTTTGACGAACTGCCAATGGCACTTGAATGTAAGCTCATAAGCTACGACGAAGAAACCTGCCGCCTTGTTGGTGAAATCGTAAATGTCTGTGCAGATGAGCGAATCCTAGGTGATAACGACAAAATTGACTTAAATAAATTCAGTCCAATTACCTACGACCCGGTGCATCACACCTACCGCAAACTCGGCGAAGTGGTTGGACAAGCCTTCAGTGACGGTACAACATTAAAGTAAAACAAGAGCGCTCTCACGAGCGCTCTTTCTTTTTATTTCCCGCACCCTTTGTCAAATGCCGGGTTGAATGCATAGAAATTCTTGCTGTCCAGATGGTCCTGCGTATGCCGTAGCGCCTCACCGAAGCGCTGGAAATGGACGATTTCACGTTCTCTGAGGAACTTAATCGGGTCACGTACATCCGGATCATCAATGAGTCTGAGCAGATTGTCATAAGTCTTACGTGCTTTCTGTTCGGCAGCCAAATCCTCAAACAAATCTGCAAGCGGATCTCCAGTTGACTGGATGCTCGCCGCAGTCCACGGAGTGCCGCTTGCCGCCTGCGGATACACACCCGTCGTGTGGTCCACAAAATAGGTGTCAAAGCCACTTTCTTTGATTTCCTCAATACTTAAGTTGCGTGTGAGCTGATACAGAATCGTTCCCACCATCTCAAGGTGCGCCAGTTCCTCTGTACCCACGTCTGTCAAGATCCCCTTCACCTCGTTGTACGGGGTGGCAAAGCGCTGGTTGAGATAACGCATGGATGCGCCAAGTTCCCCATCCGGTCCACCGAGCTGAGAGATGATGACCTTAGCAAGTGCGGGATTGGGGTTTTTGATATGAATCGGGTACTCCAGTTTCTTGTCATAAATCCACATAGACTAATCCTCCAATTCCCACGGCCAAGTAGTCTTGACCCAATGCCAGGTATTCTCGCTATTGTTTGAGAAAATTGTGAGCGGTCCGTAAGCTGCTTCATACTGTGCACGTGCCGCATCACGCTTCTCTTTGAGTGTATTGTAGTATTTGAGTGCCTTTTTGCAGTTTGGATGCCCGTCAAGATACAACCCGGTCTCAATCATGGCGAAATCGAGTTGTTGCACAAGTTTCATGAGTTTCTTTTTGCTCATATTATTTTCTGCCACGGGCCAAGCACTCCTTTCCGATAAAAGGTTTATCCAATGCGGGGAAAATCGTGCCTCGGCAGAGTCCGACATCAAGTGCGTACACTTCGTTCCACTCCTGATCCGGCACATACGCCATCGCAAGCGCCGGCATCGGCATGCATGCGATGTTCATGTTTTCCGTCATGTCATGGGTCTCCTTTGAATGGATTTGGACTTCTCGTCCTCTCCATCCTATGCCGTATAACGTCTTTCGGTGCGGACGAGGTTGACAAACTCCCTTACAGCGGTGTAACATAAATGCGGAAAGGCGGGGTTTTGTGAAAGAAAACTATCAACTTATGACCGATGCAATCATCAAAGAAGCCGGGGATACACTCCCCTCTCTTCTCCTGCACGCATGCTGTGCGCCCTGTGCAAGCTATGTGCTGGAGTATTTGACACGCCATTTTTCAGTCACGCTCTATTTTCATAACCCTAATATCCAACCCGAAGCAGAATATCGAACCCGTTTAAAAGAACTCGAGCGCTTGATTGCTGAGATGCCGTTTCCCAACCCGGTCTCCATCCTCCCGTGCCTATATGCCCCCGAAGAATTCACCACCCTTGCAAACGGCTTGGAGGATGAGCCCGAAGGCGGTGCACGTTGTCCGAAATGCTATGATTTGCGTCTTTCTGCCACTGCAAAAGCTGCCAAAGAGCACGGCTTTGACTTCTTCACCACTACCCTCTCGGTCAGTCCGTATAAAAAGGCGGATTGGCTTCACGAGATCGGCACACGTCTTGAATCCGAACTCGGTGTCCGCTATCTCCCTGCCGATTTCAAAAAACGAGGTGGTTACCTCCGCTCCATCGAACTCTCAAAAGAATATGATCTCTACCGCCAAAACTACTGCGGTTGCGAATACTCCAAACGATAAAAAAAGACCACCCTCTCTCGGGTGGTCTTTTTTTATGATGCTGTTAGTTCCACGGCCAAGCGAGATCATTATCACCGAAACGGTCCGCAGTTTTGATGATATTGCGGAAGATGTCGAGGACTTCTTCGGATTCTCTGCCTGCTTCAAGTCCCGCTTTCGCAACACTGTAGACCGAACGTGATGCCCCCGTGTCCGCATAGACCACGGTGCCGTTGTCCAGAATTGCATATGCACGTGCGGTATATTCACGTTTTAGGTTCTTATTTGCGATGTTTGTGAGAACTGCAGTGAACGTCACCGCATCATCGGTCTCGCTGTAAATATAATTTGCGGGTACTTTTGCCACCTTGTGACCGTTTAGGGTTGCACCAATCACAAGCTCGGAAATATCGGTGATATCCTCGCTCGGAATGAGAATTGTGCCGTATTCCACCACATGGTCAAAGTCCACGCCCTTTTCAATGCTCGAAATGAAGCGGAGACCCTGAACACCCGAAGTTCTGATTTGTGCGCCGTTGATGGTGGAGACTGTGACTTCCAACGGCACATCCCAAGCTTTGTTTTCCGCTATGACATTAACGATTGTCGGTGCTGCCTCCAAAGTCGCATTGACATTGGAAATCCAAGCATCCTGGCCGTTGTAGTTCACTTTCAGCCACTTGGTGTTTTGCGTTTCTTCCAAGTACTCGAAACGGTCGCCCTCGTAGCCAATACCCAGGCTATCATACGTGGTATCCGGACCGCTGCGGATTTGAGAATCATTTGTGAGATTCACATATCGCGGAACATTGACAAGGCTTGCGGCAGAAGAAGAAACCCATGCGACATGGCCCTTACACTCAACCATCAGCCAACCGGAGTCTCGGATTTCACCCAGGTACTCATAGGTATCGCCCGGATTGCCGAAAGCGATTGCGGTCGCACTTACCTGCGGTTTTAGGCGAATATTGACACCTGCAGTAATTTTTACCATCTTTTTGGTTTCGGTTTCGAAGGTATAACCGGAAAGCCCAAGGGAGTTGCTGCCGCCCAAGGTGACGTTGAATTTGAGGTTATCATATGCGGTGAGAATCACGTTTTCCTTAAAGACACCGACAACACTTCCGATGTTGGCATCATCGGCGGAGATTTCGCCTGCAGTCCAGCGGTCGGATGTGGTGCTTACAATTTCAAAGCCGCGCCCTATGACAATGCTCTCGATTTCTTCGCCGGTGCCCTCACGATCCTTAATGCGGAGAATCGAGGTGTTTGCAATGTCAATGCCCATGTAGGATTTCCCGTCTCCGTCGCTGTAAATCCAGATATTGTTGATAACCGGACCATCGGGATGGTTTTCCCACATTGCAAGGCTTCTGCCGTTGATGAAGATTTTGTCTTTATTGGTACCGTAGTTCTCAAGACCCTTGTAGTTCCCGGTGCTGCCGTTTAAGCCGGTCACCATCACATTCGGGTTTTGGAAATTATTATTCGAATCCGGAAGCTTCGAGCCGCCCCAATAGCAATAGGTCCTTCCGTCGTCAAGGGTGGCAACGGTTGCCTCAATATTTGAGAAGCCATTGTATCCGCCTTTTTTGATGATGCTCGGATAATCAACGTAACAGACGTTGAGGTCAACGTTTGCACTTCCACCATCACCGTAATAAATGCCGTCGCACGCACCGGAACCCGTGTACTGCCACATGGTGACATTGCTGTCATACGGGGAAAGGCTGTCACGCTTGCTGTGGTCAACACTTCCCGCTTGGGCAGGTGTGGTATCTTGATAGATTTGAGTGGTGCCGTCCGACCCCTTCGGCCATGACGCCAGCCATAAGTCGTAGTCTTTTACATTACTGAGTCCGATGGTATTTTTGAAGTACCAGGTAAACGAGTACACCATGGGATAATATCCGTTTGCGGCAATGATATCACAGAAGTTTTTACATGCAGGCCCTGCAAAGCTTGCAATGTCGTAAATGTCATTTCCCGAAACGTTCGGGTCATCGGTGGTGTCCCCGGTTTCCGCATCAAAAATGACAGGGAATGAGAACACACCCGGATACTTCTTCAGCTCGTTTACTACCATGTTGGCTTCGGTGGTGATTGCATCGAGGGTTTGCGCATAACTGAAGAAATACACACCAAGGTCAATCCCGTATTTTTGTGCTTCCGTGACGTTGCGTACAAACTGCTCATCCAACTCATAATTCGGGGTATTTGCAATGTGATGGAACATACGGATGATTGCAAAGTCAACTCCTGCGGCTTTTACCTTCGCCCAGTCAATCTCCTGATTCCAAGACGAAACATCGATACCCACCATCGGAGTGCTCAGTCTCGGTGCATTTGCCGCAGAAGGAATGGTTGTCGGGGTGGGAGTCGGGGTCGGAGTCGGGGTAATGGTTGTTCCATCCCAATCCTTGTTTGCCGCTGTGACGTTTACAATTGTTTTTTGTGCGCTGAGTGTTGCATTTACATTGGAAACCCAACCGGTCTGACCGTTGTAATTCACCTTCAGCCATTTGGTGTTCTGGGTTTCGTTGAGATACTCAAAGGTTTCTCCCGCAAGCCCAACTCCAAGGATCGAGTATGTGGTATCCGCACCGCTTCTGATATTCGCATCTGCGGTCAAAGTGACCGTGCGCGGCGCATCAACGAGGGTTGCCGCATCGCCGTTGATCCAGCAGACATAGCCCTTGCAATCCACCTTGTACCAGTTGTTCCACATTTCACCGAGGTATTCATAGGTGTCGCCCGGATTTCCAAATGCAATCGCATATGCACTCGAGTTGTGATCGAGGCGGATATTGACACCTGCGGTGATTTTAACCGCCTGCGCATTTGCGGTCTGGAAGGTCAAACCGTCAAGACCGAGCGAGTTGCTTCCCCCCAACGTGACGTTGAAGTAAGTATTGTCCGCTGCGGTCAACACCACATTCTCCTTAAACACGCCGACCACACTGCCGATATTGGAATCAGCCGCAGTGAGTTCGCCTGCAGTCCAACGATCAGAGGTGGTGCTCACGATTTCAAAACCACGCTTAATCACGATACTCTCGATTTCTTCACCTGTACCGTCACGGCCTTTCATGCGAAGTTTCGAGGTATCCGCAATGTCGATGCCGAGATACGCTTTTCCGTCACCTGCGGTATAAACCCAGACGTTATTGATGACAGGACCGTCCGCACGGCTTTCCCACTTACTTAAAGTTCTGCCGTTGATGATGATTTTGTCTTTGTTCGTGCCGTAGTTTTCAAGACCCTTGTAATTGTTGGTGTTTTCACGAAGCCCTTCCACCAAAACATTGACGTTTTGGAAGTTGTTATTGGAATCCGGAAGCTTTGAACCGCCCGCATATCCCAGAACTTTTCCGCTTGTTGCAGGAACGGTTACGTCCATGCTCTTTACGGTTTCTGCCGAAGCTGTCACCTGAATGGTGGTGGAACTTAAGGTCGCATAACCGGATTTTCCGCCGTAAGTAACTTTTGCATAACTACCATCAAAGCCGGTTACGTCGAACATTTCATACTTGCCGACAGAGAAGGAGGTTGCACCGCCCTTTGTTGCGGAAACCGCAAGGGTTGCGTTGTTGGTGATGTATTTACCTGCAGTTTTGCTTTTCCCGGTATAGTCAACCTTCGCTACCCCATCTTTTTTAGGATACGGCAGGACACCGTAACCGCAGATTTGAGAATCACTCAAAGAATAGTTGTGAAGGCCAACGTGATTGTGTCTGTTTCCTTCAACCGTGTAGACACGAGACCCGTCGCTATACAAAACAAGGCCGATGTGGTTGGTCCACGCAGTGCTCCCACCGTCCATCTTGAAGAAGATAAGGTCGCCTGCCTTCGGAGTGTAACTCCCACGTGCGTAGTACATATTAAATCGTTTCAGCTGGTCTGCCCACTGATAGCAGGAGCATTCACGCCAGATATAGTTCTTATCGCCGATGTGGTTGCGGCAAGACTGCGCATGTGTGGAATGATTTGTGACCCCTGCCTGGAAAATTGCCCAGGAGCAGAAAGAGGCACACCATGCCATCTTGTATCCGCTGCTGTCCGCATCACCGTAGTTATAAACATACTCGGTGGTTTTGTTTGAGGTGTAAGTGTCATAGGTATTATAGAGACCACTGTAAGGGTTGCTTGAGGTGCCCTCATAATAACCAAGCTGAGAAAGTGCAAGAGAAAGAATGTCTGTGACAGCATCACCGGTCAAATTGATGCTGGTCGCATGGGTGTAATACTTACTTGCCTTGTAGGTTGCTGCCGGACCGTTTGCGCCGGTCCGATAAGTCAGAGCCTGTGCTTCCAACCCAAAATCTGTTACAGATAAAATCGGAGAAAACATCAATAACAGTGCCAAAAGAAGTGCGGTGTTTCGAACGAATCTTGCCTTTGTTTTTTGCATGTTTCTTTTCCCTCCTAAAATAAAAAATGCGCCAGCCGAAGCCAGCGCACGAAAAACGCGATAGCCCCGATTGTCGCCAAACAAAAACTTAAACAAGAGCCCAAAATAGCACATGAGAAAGTGAGCATATGCGTTTTTACCATAATTGATAAAAACAACACGTGCTTTACTTGGGCTTCTATTCGTTTTTGTTTGGCAGTATCATTCTAGCATATTTTTACTTTTTTGTAAAGCAAAAGACCATCCTTTTAGGCGGCTTCATATAGGGATCATTCGTCGAAAAGCGGAATTTCGTGCGGATAGCATCACAAAAAATGTTTTGGATCCGCCAGGATTCCGTCACATTTTTTACTCGCTCTCCATCCCGAAATTCTCTCTTTTCGATGCTTTGCAGTTTTGAAGCTGAACTTTTTTGCAAAGACAAAGAAGAAAAGCACCGAT
>JAFQME010000004.1 GCA_017421025.1 Oscillospiraceae bacterium | reverse complement strand
TTTGATAAATCAAAAGTGTTATTAAACCTTTGGTTTTAGTGGTATTTTATTCGCCATAAACTGTGCGAAGCACAATACCACTGCGAAGCAATATCACTTGCAGAGCAAATACCACTCGCCGAAAGGCGAATAAAACTGCCGAGTGTCCTTAAGGACACTCGGCATACGGATGCCTTGTTTTTGTAATTGATTCAATTGATCAGACCACCAGATTTCCGGTTTTGTCTGCAATTCCGATTTCCGCAACAGTGCCGGAATTGAATTGCAGGAAGTCTTGCTCCACACCGTCGCTGAAAATCACTCCGTTTTCCGGCATCAGCGATACCACATGAAGCTTCTTTGTCTGATCGATTTTGCCAAACACCAAATCTGCGCCGGTAGAAGTGCTTGGATACGGCTCTCTGACATTGAACATCAAGAAGTTGGAGTCCCATGCAAACTGTGTATCGACCGAGCCTGCGTCGACTCCGTAAAAACGGTCAATCCCACGGGCTCCGGCGAGAATGCTTTTAAACCATCCGGTGGAACCGAGACCGGTGGAAACAATGATCCCACTGGAAGATTGCACTTCGGATTTTCCCGCAATTTTCAGTTCATATCGTGCGGAAGCATGTCCTTTTTGACCGATAAACAAATCGTTGACGCCATAGAGCCTTTGCCCGTCGTTGAGCGATGCTTCAGCCAAAGTCACCGATTTGTTTGGTCGGATCCCCTTGTAAAACTCCGGAACGATTTTGGGAATATCGTCGGCAGAAAACGGCAAAAGCACGCCGTCCCAGCGCTTCGGGTCCGGGTTGACGCCGATTAGTTTCTGAGAGTCCAAATACTTCAGTGTGTTGGCGACAAGCCCGTCACGACCGACGACAACTACCAAATCCTTTGGCCCAAACAGATATCTCGGAACAAACTCTCTGTCAACAATCTGCAATTTTGCGTAAGTCTGGAGAAACTCCGCCACTTGCCTGACGGATTGATGATAGGTTTCGTGTTCCAAACGGTAGTCCGAAAAATCGCCGCCGTGATGTTCTACATAAAATTGGGATTGCTCCATTGTATTGTAACGCTGTACCAGGTTTTCCAAACGGGTTTTTTGCGTTATCAAAACAATTTTATGTTCCGTTGTTCGCTCCACTATTTTTCACCCTTGTTCATGACGCTTTCCAAAAGATCGGGGGTAATGTTGAGTTGGCCGATTTTTTGGCTGTTTCCTGCAAGCTGCTGGAATGCCTGCGCAATCAGCTTATCCGGCTCCATATTCATGGTAGACAGAGCAACAAGGACTTCCGGACTGAGTTTGGTATAGGCATCGACAACTGCAGAAATGCGGTATGCTTCCGCTTCTGCGTCTTTCTTTGCGTTTTCCAAACGAATGTCAGCAAGCTCTTTGCGCTTCTGCTCGAGAATGACGTCGTTTTCCAACTGAATGCGCTTGATCTCGTTTTCGTTTTCGGCCTGCATTCTTGCAAGTTCATTCGATTTTTCGAGAAGCATCTTTTTGGTAGCAATTTCGCTTTCACGAATAACCTTCTTTTTCTGCTCCACGGAAAGTTCGGTGTTTAACTCGTTTTCCTTGATCTTGCGCTCTTGTTCAATGGAAGCGTTGCGTCTTTCGTACAACGCATCGTCCGCCTGCTTCAAAATCTCTTCTCGGGTTTTTGCTTCCAGAGCACGTGCGGTGTCCAGATTAGCCGATACCTTCAGAATCGAAAAACCGGAGATGCGGACGCCGAGGTCGGAAAGCTCTGCGTTGGTTTTCAATTCGCTCAAAACAGCATCTGCCAGATCCTGACTGGATTGGATAGCGGCAGTCAACGGAGTCGATCCGATTTTGCTTTTTACAAGCACTTCCGCAATGTTAATAATGCGCTTGGACAGCTTTTGGATTGGGTTGCCCGCTTGATGGGTTTTGCTTTTCAGGTTGACCGTGAAGTCCAAAGCTGCAGCAATTTTCTTGAAATCTTCGATTTTATAGGTCAGCTGACCTTGGACGGAGACAACCTGGAAATCACTGGTTGTTTCTTCAAAAATAAAGTCCGCATCGTTGTTGGAAACCGGGATTGCCACAGCGGATGTATTGTGCTCTAAGAAAAAGAAGGACAAACCGAGACCTTCGCTTACAATCTTTCCGTTACGGTAACGGATGACATATTCGTTCGGTGAAAACTTTACATACATGGTCGACATCCCTTTCTTTGTGTCTTTATTTGTGATAAATTGTAGCATAATCGTGTGGGAAAGGCAAGTGAAACGCACGAAAAATGCTCGCATGAAAACAAAAAAGACGGTGAGAACCGTCCTCTATTACTTGGTCGAAGTGACAGGACTCGCTTTTTTGCGAAAAAGCCACGGCGGTTGCGGCGTGCCACTGGCACCCCGCCAAGAGCCGCCTTTCGAGTCCTTCCCACAGAAAAGGCAATAGAGGACAGTGAAAACCACCGTCCTCTATTGCTTGGTCGAAGTGACAGGACTCGAACCTGCAGCATCTTGCTCCCAAAGCAAGCGCGCTACCAATTGCGCCACACCTCGATATTGAATTTAGATAAGTGGGAGCGCAATTGTCCGCTTGCGCTTCCTGTTGCAACTAAGGCTCTGCCTGCGCAAATAAATTGTGAGTCAATCGCCAAGTTGCTGCCACTCCTTGTTCCTCGCTGCATCCGCCGCCGGCGGCGCTCGGAACCGTCCCCAATTGCGCCACACCTCGATATTAAATTTAGATAAGTGGGAGCGCAATTGTCCGCTTGCGCTTCCTGTTGCAACTAAGGCTCTGCCTGCGCAAATAAATTGCGAGTCAATCGCCAAGTTGCTGCCACTCCTTGTTCCTCGCTGCATCCGCCGCCGGCGGCGCTCGGAACCGTCCCCAATTACGCCACACCTCGATATTGAATTTAGATGAATGGGAGCGCAATTGTCCGCTTGCGCTTTTTCCTAAGCTTTTTAATGAAGCAGATGTCATTATAACAGAGTTTGAAAAAAATTTCAAGTGTCGTTTGGAAAAAGCGGTGACTTTGCTTGCAAAAAGGAAGAAGCTATATTATAATAAGATGGTATTTGATTGAGAGAGTCCATTGCAAGGCCGTACTAGTCGGGGAGTTAGCGGTGCCCTGTACCTGCAATCCGCTCCAGCAGGGATGAATTCCGTCTTTCGGGCAATGGCTGTGCAGCAGGGTTATGTAAGTAGCGATGAGAGGTTGGTCTTGCGCAACGATGCGCCGTGAACCATGTCAGGCGGGGAACCGAGCAGCATTAAGCGGATTGCCTCGTGTGCCGCAAGGTTGCCGGCCTTGAGCTGGCTGCATAAATTCCGTGTATGGCGATTGTTCAACAGAGGGTGTACGGTCGTGCAATGGACTTTCCGTTTCGAGGAGGTGTGAGAGATGTACCAGGCGTTATACAGAAAATGGAGACCCCGTTGTTTTTCCGATGTGGTCGGGCAGACTGCGGTCACCGAGACGCTGAAAACCCAAGTCGCAAGCGGGCGTCTTTCGCACGCCTATTTGTTTTTCGGTTCCCATGGCACAGGAAAAACCACTTGTGCCAAAATTCTGGCAAAAGCGGTCAACTGTGAGCATCCGGTAAACGGGGACCCTTGTAATGAATGTGCCTCCTGCCGAGGGATTGATGACGGCAGTATCTTGGACATCATTGAGATTGATGCGGCGTCCAATAACGGCGTTGACAATGTCCGTGAACTTCGTGAGGAAGCGGTTTATTCTCCTGCGATGGTAAAAAAGCGTGTCTATATCATCGACGAAGTGCATATGTTCTCCAATCAGGCATTTAATGCGCTCCTCAAAATCATGGAGGAGCCGCCGGCTCACGTTTTATTCATTCTTGCGACCACTGAGCAGCACAAGGTGCTTCCCACTGTACTCTCCCGTTGTCAGCGATTCACTTTTAAGCGAATCACAGCGGATACCATTGCTACCCGTCTAGAGTATGTCGCAGAGAGCGAAGGTCTTTCCTGCGCTCCCGGTGTACTGCCGCTTATCGCACGATTGGCAAACGGCGGAATGCGTGATGCGCTCTCGATTTTGGACCAGTGCGCATCGGGCGCAGTTGATATGATTACCGAGGCTACGGTTGCAGATGTGATCGGGCTTGCCGGCGCAGATGCAATGTACACTTTGCTCCGTGCCATTGCGGAAGGGGATACCGATGTCGCCCTTTCCACCCTTGCTTCGATTTATGATGAAGGGCGTGACTTGGTCTCTGTTTTGGGAGAACTCAACACCTATCTGCGGGATTTCCTGATTCAGAAAACCGCACCGAATGCAAACCTCAACAGTTTATCAGCACGTTATGATATGGAGCTTTTTACATCCTGCGCAGAATTATTCTCGGTTTCCGAGTTGGTGCGTGGGCTGGATGTCATCGCTCAGACTCAATTCCGAATCAGCGGAAGCTTAAACCGCAGAATTGATGCAGAACTTTGTATCATTCGTTTGTGCAGCGGTGATTATGCGGAAAAAGAAGAAGTTCCGGTGGTCAAAAAGCCGGCGAAAAAAATAGTGGAGCAACCAACACCGAAACCGTCTGCTCCGCCGGTGGAAGCGCCTGCCCCTGTGGCGGCTCCGATTGAGGAGATCCCTGTCCCGGCAGAAGAACCTCCGTCTGCACCGCCTCCTGCAAAAGAGGATTTGGATGCGGCAGAGCTTTGGGGACGTATTTTGAAGCACGCAGGGCTTGCGCCCGGTTTGGCGGTGCTGTTTTCCAAGGTAACCCCGGTTTTGAAGGGGGGCACACTGATTTTAGAGTGTGACAACCTGATGTACCGTGGAATGTTAAAGAACCCGCAGAACATGGAGTGTTTGCGGAAAGAAGCGGAAGTACAATACGGAAGTCCGCTTACAATTACAGTTTCCGAGCCGGTTGAGCATACGGTCAACGAGCCGCTCGAGGCACTGTGCAAAGAATTGGAACAGATCCCGAATCTTGATTTTCGGGTAGAATGAGGAGGAACGTAACATGGCAAAAGGATTTGGCGGCGGCATGAACATGAATATGATCAAGCAGGCGCAGAAGATGCAGCAGAATATGCTGAAAATGCAGGAAGAATTGGAGAGCCGTGAGTTTACTGCAAGCGTTGGCGGCGGCGTTGTAACCGCAGTGGTCAACGGCAAGGGTGCGCTCCTTTCGGTCACCATTTCTCCCGATGCGGTGGATCCGGACGATGTGGAAATGCTGCAGGATTTGATCGTTGCGGCAGTCAACGAAGCATCCCGTGCTGCAGAAGAAACCTCTGCAAACGAAATGAAGAAACTCACCGGCGGTCTTGGGATCCCGGGGATGTTCTAAAAGGACGGAAGTGTCGTGCAGTTTTTTACAGCTCCTGTTGAGCATTTGATCGAGCAATTTCAAAAACTACCCGGGATTGGGCGCAAAACAGCGCAGCGACTTGCGTTTTTTGTGCTCTCCCTTTCTGAAGAAGACGCCAATACCTTTGCAACCGCTGTGGTGGATGCGAAAAAGAGCGTGAAGTTTTGCTCGGTATGTCAGAATCTGACCGATTCTGAGGTGTGCAGCATTTGTGCAGACAAGACCCGTGATGCAAGCGTGATTTGCGTGGTGGCAGACCCCAAAGATGTGGTAGCGATCGAGAAAACCCGTGAGTATGATGGGTTGTATCATGTCTTGCACGGATGTATTTCGCCGATCAATAACATCGGACCCGATGATATTCGTGTGAAGGAATTGCTTACACGGGTAGCGGAGGGCGATGTCCGAGAGATTATTATGGCAACCAATCCGGACACCGAAGGGGAGGCAACCGCAATGTACCTTGCCCGACTTTTGGCACCGTTTGAAGTGGCGGTAACACGCTTGGCTTACGGTATCCCGGTGGGCGGACATCTGGAGTTCGCCGATGAGGTGACACTTACCCGTGCGCTGGAAGGGCGCAGAGAAATGTAAGAGAAAAGCACTGTGAATTTTCACAGTGCTTTTTTGTGCAACGGGTTCTTAATCGTTTTCCAAATAGTTTGAAACGCCCAAACGTTCTTGCATAGCGAGCTGTTCCTCAAAAGGAAGGTCACGGTATGCGGTGGGGGAAATGCCAAGAGTACGGCGAAATACCTGGGTAAATGCAGGGGCGTAATAACCCACCGAGTTGGCAATTTTGGTGATGCCGTAAGGGCTTTCCCGCAAGCGTTTGCAAGCGACAAAGAGTCGGACATGCACTAAGAATTGCTGCGGGGAAAGCCCGGTGCTTTTGCGAAATAAGGTGGAGAAGTAGCTGCGGTTTAAGTGGGTATATTCCACCAACTCTTTCACAGAGAGCTGGGTGGTGTAGTTTTTCTTGATGAAGTTGATCGTGTCCGTTACAGGATGATTGATGCGGACGGATGGGGTGCGGTGGGATGGGTTCACATTCAACACCACAAGCCCTGCAAAAAGTCCGTACAGTACGCTAAGCTCGCCCAAACGATTTCCCAGTTCGCTCCAACTGGAATCGGAATACAAAGAAACGAAGTGCTGTTTGATTGTACGGTTTTCCTGCCACGGATAGATGGGGGAGGTATCTGTGACACCGGTTGCGGAAAGCAGGGAGACTGCTTGTGTGCCCGAAAGCTCAATACAGATCGAATCCCACTCATCGGGAGTGTCGGGCGTGAGGAGATATGGGGTGTTTGGAAACACCGCAAAACATTGTCCTGCACTGACTGAATAGGTGTTTCCTCGGATTGACAGGATTGCCTTTCCGGAAAGACAGTATTCCAATACAATGTGCGGATGCGAAAGCGGCGTGTGCTTGATATTTTTCGAAAAACCGCGGTGATGACATGAAATCAAAACCAGTTCGGGAAACTGTTTTTTAAACATAAACTCAGTCCTCTTTTTACCATTCCTTCAACCTGTGAAAAAAGAATGAACAAATGCTAACATCTGAATCTATAATACAACATTTGAATGTAGAAATGCAAGCGTTTTTTCGGTATGATAAAATCAAGAATGGATACCTGCCCTTATTTGCAAAAAGCGGGGCGGAAAACCAAAATAATTTTTTTATCAGGAGGGTAAGAAAATGAAGAAACAAAAACTGAGTATTCGGTTGTTGTCACTTCTCCTCACTCTGTGCCTGCTCATCGGCATTCTGCCGGCAGGTATGGCGGTGCAGGCTGACCCGGATGCGTACCATTTCTTCTTTATGCGCTTGCGTCACGGAAGTTATAGTACCGCAGCCTATCAGCCGCAAGAGGTGACCGAATGGGGTTGGGAAGTGAATGCTCCCAACTACATGCAGTACAAAACCGATCCGTTCATCTATTACGGGGAAGGCGGAGATCTCACCGATTTCAGCTGGCAGGCTTCGTCTGCAAACACCCCGGAATTCGGGCCGTACCTCATCGGTAAGCCCGGTGCATGGGGCGGCTACGTTGTCCGTATCGACAGTAGCGGATACTTCACCCCGACCATCACCTATGCAGGCGTTACCAACGGCGGTAAGTTCAATGCGTACATCGCTCCGCTCGGTGTGGAAAACCCGCGCGATGAGAAATATCTCATCGGTCAGTTCAACACCAAGACCGCGGCGATTGCTTACCAGAAGAAGGCGGTCATGAACAAGGTCGCTCTGGCAGCCGGTGACTACATCTTCTGCTATGAGGTAGCGGAAGGTCAGGACGAGCCGACCTCTTGGGTTTCGGCGCTGAATCTTGACCCGACCAGCGGCAAGTGGATCGACATCAATGCAGATGCTGTGGAACTCGAAATGTTCCAGACCGACAGCACCTCGCTCTCTTTCCAGCTTTCCGGCAATTTTGTCCAGGCATCCGATTTGGATTCTTTGGAAATTGCAGTCAACGATCCGTCGATTGCATCCGCTGAGCTTGTTGTGGATGCAGACGGCGCTCGTATTGAAATCGAAGGCAAGTACCTTGGCGCCACTGCGGTCAACGTGACCGCAAAGGAAGGCGATGCAATCGGTCAGCTCAACATCCCGGTCAATGTCCTTTGGGCAACCGGCTATAAGCAGACTGACGTTGCATTCGTCGGCATGCCGGACAGCGTGGAGCTTGGCTACACCAAGGAAGCGAGTGCAACCTTGAAGTTCAACGGCCTGCCTTACTCCTTCGAGGATGCTGACAGCATTGAATTCTATGCAGAAGACGAAACCGTGGTTGTCCCGTCCTATGACTTTGACGAGGACGGCAACATCGTGCTCTCTCTGTTTGCAAAGACGGTCGGTGAGACCGACGTCACTTTGAAGGTCGTTGTGGACGATACACCCGCAACCGCAACCGCACACGTTGGTGTTCACGCGCGTGTATTTAACTTCAACTTCATGAAGCTCTACTACGGCCCGTGGTCCACCTCCGCATTCCATCCGACCAGCATCGACAACTTTGATAAGATGGACAGCGGCAACAAGGGCGACATCAACCCGAATGGCCCGTACTCCGACCCGTGGATGTACTCCAAGACCACCGGCGACGGTGCGGTTGACTGGACTCCGTCCTGTATCACCTATGGTATGGATATCCGCGGCTCCAAGGGCAGCAGTGTCCAGTTTAAGATTCGTATGGAAGGCTCGGGTGTTTTCCAGGCGATCATGAATGCGACCAAGGCGGCAACCGGTCAGAATGCGGAAGTCTTCGTTGCTCCGCTGGATGCACCGAACCCCACCGCACCGTGGTACTCGGTCGGTGTGGTTGACACTTGGGCAAATACCTATGATTACTTTGTGGATATTCCGCTCGGCAATACGGTTTTGGCGGCAGGTGATTACTACCTGACCTTTGTCATGACCGATCCGAACCCGAGATCCTCCGCAACCTGGATGCCGACCGCTGCATTCAAGCTCAAGACCCTCCAGATTTTGAAGGTCACTCTCGAGCATGATGCGGACGAAGCAACCGTTATGGAAAACGGCAGCGAAACCATCAACCTTTCCGCAAAATATGACGGCGAAAGCTATGACTTCTCCAACATTGAGACCCTCACCGTTACCTCCGACCATCCGGAGATTGCAACCGGTAGTGTGGATGTGGAAAACGCAACCATGACCATCAATGGTCATGCGCTTGGCAATGCGGTTCTCAATGTCACCGGTCACACCTACGACGGCGAAGAAATCATCTTCAACGTTCCGTATCAGGTTGTTCCGGCTAAGTTCTTCCGCCGTGTTACCACCTCGGCTGACCCGGCAGAGATCGGAGTAGGCGAGACCACTCAGATTGACTGGCATGCATACAGCATCGACAAGCAGGAAATCGACAAGTCGATCCTGCAGGTTTATCACGAGTCCTCCGACACCGCAGTTGCGATGGTGGATGATAAGGGCGTAGTCACCGCTCGTAATGGCGGTAAGGCCACCATTACCACCTACGTCCTGCACCAGGACGGCTCCACCCGCAGCTCCACCACCGACATCACTGTCGGCGGCTTCCAGGAACTCGGTAAGGTGGAACTCATTGTCCCGGCGATGGTTCAGGCAGGCGGTAACGTCACCCTTTCCACCAAGGCTCGTTTTAAAGACAATACCTCGGCTAATCTGGAAGCACTCGGTGCAAAGATCACCTATGAGGTAATGGAAGGTGCAGCAAGAATCTCCAAGAACCTCATGCGTGCAACCAACCGTGGCACCATCGTTCTGAGATCTGTTGTTGAATTCAACGGCACCACCTATTACAGTGATCCGGTTACTGTGCAGGCGGTCAAAAACGGCGACCCGGCTGCATTCTCCAAGCTGGTCTTAAGTTCTGACCGTGTCAACCTCAGCGTTGGCGAAACCGCTCAGCTCAAAGCAGGCGGTCAGCTCATTGACGGCTCTTATCTGTATTGGAAAGAACTCTTCACTCATGCGTCCAACAAGCATAACACCATCCTGCTTGAAAACAGTGCAGAAGACGTTATCAGCATTGATGACAACGGCGTGATCACTGCCCTTAAGGCAGGCGCTGCAGAACTCACTTTGACTGCTGATGTTGATGGAACTCCGTACGAAAAGACTCTGACCATCGTGGTTGACGAGGATGTGCTTGCATCTGCAACCATCACCCTTGCAAAGCAGAATCTCTTTGTAGGAAATCAGAGCGACATCAACGTCCTTGCAAAACTCACCAACGGCAGATTTGTCAAGGAATCCGACCTGGCTCTCACTTTCACCACCGATGACGAAGCAGTCGCAGTGGTTGAAAAAGGTGCATTGCTTACAAAGGGAATCGGTACCACCAAACTTACTGCCACCGCCACCATGAACAACGTTTCGGTTGAAGCTTCGTTTGAGGTGGTTGTGCAGGATGATACGATTGACACCCTCACTGCAACCGCTTCCGCACTCACCATCAAGCCGAGTTCGGACGGCACCCAGATCAGCGTTTCCGCTAAGACCAAGTCCGGTGCAGCACTTGACCCGGCAAGCCTCACACTGACTTACAAGAGTCTTGACGAGTCTCTTGCAACCGTTTCCGAAACCGGTTTTGTTTCTCCGCTTGCAAAGGGTACTGCAACCATTGAGGTTACTGCAGACCATAATGGCGTGAAGAAAACTGCAACTGTCGCAATCAAGATCAAAGACGGTAAGGAAGCACCGACTTACATTACCTACGAAAAGCGTGATGCTGCGAAGGAAAACATCAAAAACTTCGACTGGGCAAAGCGTACCCGTGACAACTACATGAACACCTACGCATACTATCTCGACGATGCGGATTGGGTATGGAATCTGGTCACCTCCCAGGACGTTCCGAGAGCTTGTGACGTGGGTAGCCGTTGGCATCCGGATAAGTACAACTGTCATTACTGCGGCGTGAACGTCACCAGCGCAACCGGCGACTTCTATCCGTGGAAGTTTGACGTAAAGAACTATCCGTGGAAGATTCAGTGCCCGAACTGCTTGCGCCGTTTCCCGTCCAACGACTTTGAAGCATTCTACAACGCAGGTATCAACGAGCACGGCTTCTTTGATTACGAATACGCAAAGGCGAACGCTTCCCACCTGCTTGTCAACGTCTCTTATCCGGAAAAGGATGAACACATCGACAAGAACGGTGTCCTTCAGAACGAAGGCATCCACAACTGGGGTGTTGACGACAGCCGAGGCTATGTGACCGACGAAGATTACGATCTCCTCCTCGGTTACGGCCAGGCAAAGAATACCAAGACCTACATCGCATATTACAACCACTGGGCATTGTGGTACGGCCCGAACATCGACTATGCGGTTCAGTACATGGCAAGTGCATATGCAATGACCGGCGATATGCGCTACGGCCGTATCGGTGCAATCATGATGGACCGTATTGCGGATATGTATCCGGACCTCTATGTTTCCGAGTACTTCCCGCTCTTCTCGAACTCCGACTTTAACTCCGCTCGTGGCCGTGCAATCGGCGGCATTTGGGAAACCGGTCTCTCCTCCGCACTTTGTAAGACCTACGATATGCTGTATCCGGCATTCGACGATCCGTGGGTTGTCAACTACCTGCACAACAAGGCGGTTAAGTACAACCTCGGTGATCCGCGCGGCGAGCATGGCACAGAATATGAGCTCCGTGGCGGTGTCGGCAACGACAAGTCCACTCCGGAACTCATCCGTCAGAATATTGAAAACGGTCTCCTTCGTGAGGTTATTGACGGTGTCCGTGTAGAAAACCAGATCTACGGTAACCAGGGTATGCATCAGGGTTCCGCAACCGCAGCAGCGGTCGTTCTCGACAGCATGCCGGAAACTGCAGAGACCTTGGATTGGGTCCTCGGTACCGGCGGTAAGGTTTTAAGCGACATCATTGGCACCATCAACCGTGACGGTCAGGGTGTTGAAGCGGCTCCGGGTTACTCGGATACCTGGGTTTCCTCTTACTCGGGCATTGTGGATGTTCTGGAATCCTACGACGGTTATGCAGCGGCAAACCTCTATGAGAATCCGAAGTACGTCAAGCTCATGAAAACAAACTTCCCGATGACGCTGACCCGTAACGGTACCGCTCCGATCGGTGACTCCGGATCGGTTGCAGGTCTCGGTATGTCGATGTCCATGGGACGTTTGGTCACCGCATTCATCCGTACCGGCGATCCCGAGATCGCACAGATGATTTACTTCTTAAACGGCAACAAGGCAGAGGGTATTGAAGCGGATATCTACACTCCGGCAACCACGGTTGCAAAGGATATCCAGAAGGTTATCGATACCTACGGCGAGTATCCGTTTGACGAATCCTCCGCAATGACCGGAACTTTCGGCTTCTATGCATTGCGTGACGGTGTTTACAAGAAGGGTTTGACCCGTCCGGTCAACACCCAGCGTGACTTCTGGATGTTCTTCGGCCGCTCCACCAACCACGGTCATCCGGGTGTCATGCATCTGGGTATCGACGCATACGGTATGGCGATTGCATCCGACTTCGGTTATCCGGAATCCACTTCGGGTACTCCGAGAACCCTGCATTGGGACCGTTCCACCATCGTTCATAACACCATTCAGGTCAATGACAAGGAACAGAACGATATTGCAGGCGGTCAAGCACTCCACTTCGAGGGTGATAACGACGGCCGTGTCCAGGTCATGGACGCAAAGGCTCCGAATGTCTATCAGGAGACCGATGAATACCGCCGCACCACCGTTATGGTCGACTATGACGAAGAAATCAGCTATGCGGTTGACTTCTTCCGTGTCATCGGCGGTGACAGCCACACCTTCGCATTCCACGTCATCGGTGAAGAAGCTCCGACCAGCCCGGATCTCAAGTTGGTCAAGCAGAGTATGGGTACCTATGCGGGTGCGCTGGTCCCGTACGGACCGATGGATCACCCGAACTATGCGGAAACCTCGGGTTACGACGGATTCTATGATGTTTCCCGTGCGGCAAGCCCGGGTAATGAATTCACGGTTGACTTCAAGGTCGATGACCACCGAGACCGTCTCACCGAGACCCGTGATGTCCATCTCAAGATGACTCAGCTCAACGACTTCGATATCACCGAAGTTGCACTTGCAAAGGCAAACCCGCCGAAGAACAGCGACAACCCGGATTACGTCAATTCCATCCTGGTTGACCGCCACGGCAAGAACCTCGACAGTCTCTTTACCACCGTCTTCCAGCCGTACGACACCAACCCGTACATTGCAAAGCAGGAGCAGGTATCCATTACTCGTTCCGGCGGTGCAACCCCGGGTGCGAAGGACACTGCAAAGGCTGTTAAGGTCACCATGAAGAACGGTCGTGTGGACTACGTCATCTACGCAACCAACAACAATGTCCAGTATCAGATTGACGGTCGGATTCAGTTCAAGGGCTTTGTCGGTGTGGTCAGCATGGAAGACGACAAAGTCGTTTACAGCTATGTCTGTGACGGCTCTCTCATCGGTGACACCACCGCAACTCCGTCTTACACCGGTACGGTTTCTGACTTCACCCGTGAACTCTCCTTCGACAACGAAATCATTGTTACCCCGAATGCGGAAATGGATCTTGATGACATCATCGGTCGTTACATCTTCGTAAACGGCAAGGCACATTCCTACAAGATCCAGAGCGCAACCAAGCGTGCTGACGGTAAGGTTGTCCTCGGTATCGGTGACTTCTGCTTGGCATCTTCTGTTAAGGATGCAAACAATCCGCTTACCGGTGGCTACAACTACGAAATCGCAGCAGGTCAGGGCTTTGAGATCCCGCTGAGTCATGCGGAAGATGATAGCCCGATCTTCACTGCAATTCCGGATCAGGTAGTTACCGTCGGTGATACCTTGATCGTTCCGTTTAAGGCAGAGACCAAATCCGGTGCAATCCCGACCTTCGAACTTGTCGAAGTTCCGAACAACACCGTTTTGGATGCTGAGAACAACACTGTAGTGTTTGGTCCGGTTACCAGCCAGATTGGTACTCATACCATTGGTATCAAGGCTTCCAACGGTAGCCTCAGCAATGTTGTCTACTTTGAAGTTGAAGTCTTCGCAGGTTCCTCCAACTCTGCCGGTGGCGGCGGAGGCGGCGGTGGCGGAGGCGGCGGCTCCGACGAGCCGGAAGTCACCTGGGCAGATCAGGGCAATAACATCTACCTCGGCAGCGACGGTAGCCTGATTGCAGCAGGTCCGGATAAGACCCCGGGCACTGCAGACGACATCGCAGAGGTCAAGAAGGCAGAAAACGGCGAATATGTCTACGTCAACAAAGACGGTGAAACCGTCGGCGCAGGCGAAGACGGACTCCTCGGCACCGCAGACGATGCAGTGGTTGATGCAGTCATTTCGACC
>JAFQME010000033.1 GCA_017421025.1 Oscillospiraceae bacterium | reverse complement strand
TTTTACTCGCTCTCCATCCCGAAATTCTCTCTTTTCGATGCTTTGCAGTTTTGAAGCTGAACTTTTTTGCAAAGACAAAGAAGAAAAGCACCGATTATCCTGTCGGATATCGGTGCTTTTTGATGCAGTATTTGCGGAAAAAGGGCGGGTCAAAACCGATTTCTCCCTATGTGAAGACGCCTTTGGATGGTCTTTTCTGCTTACACAGCGTTCTGATACAAGTGATAATACACGCCTCTCATTTCCATGAGCTGGTCGTGGGTACCTTGCTCCACAATACCGTCTTCGGTGAGCACCAGAATCACGGTGGCGTTTTTAATTGTGGTCAAGCGGTGTGCAATGGTGAATGTGGTTCTGCCCACAGCGAGACGCTCAAGCGATTCCTGCACAATGCGCTCACTTTCATTATCAAGTGCGCTTGTTGCCTCATCTAAAATCAGAATCGGCGGATTCTTAATAAACATTCGTGCGATCGAGACACGCTGTTTCTGTCCGCCTGAAAGCTTCACGCCACGCTCACCCACGTAGGTATCATAGCCATCCGGGAGTTCCATGATAAACTCATGTGCGCCTGTAAGTTTTGCAGCTTCAATGATTTCTTCACGAGTTGCACCCGGTTTCCCGTATTCGATATTCTCACACACGGTCCCCGAGAACAAGTACACATCCTGCTGTACCATCCCGATTTGCTCACGCAGCGAATGAAGTTTTAAGTTTTGAATGTCCTTCCCATCAATCAGGATCCTACCGGAAGTCAGTTCATAAAATCTAGGGATGAGGTTGCACAAGGTGGTTTTCCCGCTTCCGGAAGATCCAACCAAAGCAACATTATCCCCCGCTTTGACCGCAAGGCTTACGTTGGATAAAACGGGTTTTCCATCCTCGGAATATCGGAAGTCCACATGATCGAATGTCACATCGCCACGAACATTGACCAGTTCCTCAGCATCCGGTGCGTCCTCAATTTCGGGTGCAACATCCATGACATCCAGGAATCGTTCAATCCCGGTCATCCCTCGCTGGAATTGCTCGGTAAATTCCACAATCCGACGAATCGAGGTCAAAAGTGTGCTGACATACAAGAGATAGGCAACATAGTCCGCAGGCTCAATTTTGCCGGCAAGCATAAACAATCCGCCCGCAACCACAACTGTGATATACATGATACCGTCAAACAGACGGGTGGTGCAGTGAAATCCTGCCATATATCGGTAGGTTTTCCCTTTGATTTTCAAGAAAAGGTTGTTGTCCCGGTCAAACTTCTCGGTTTCTACCTCTTCATTGGCAAATGACTTGACCACACGCACACCAAGCAGGCTGTCTTCCACACGGGAGTTGATTTCGCCCACCTGCTGACGGGATTCTTTGAATGTTTCACGCATTCTGTGGTTGAAAAAGCGCACGCAGATAAAAATCAGCGGCAACACTGCAAAGATGATGAGAGTGAGCCAAACGTTACTCATGCAAAGGATGACAAACGCAACCGTGATTTTAAGCCCTGCAATGAAAAACTCCTCAGGACAATGGTGCGCAAACTCGGTGACGTCAAATAAATCACTCGTGATGCGGGACATAATTTGCCCGATTTTGGTGTTATCGTAATACGAAAACGAGAGGATATGCAAATGACGGAACAAGTCCGCTCGCATATCGGTCTCGATTTTTGCACCCATGACATGCCCCATGTCCGCCATATAGTAATATGCAGCGGTATCAATGATACGCAAAATGAGATACAATACACCCACGGTGAGAATCGTCTGCACGGTGAGGCTTGCAATATCGTTGATGGCAAGGTCAGTCAAATACCGCACGATCAGCGGAAATACCAACTCGCACACGGTGGTCAGCGCAGCACAGAGGAGATCAAGAATCAAAACCCATCGATACTTTTTGAAATAAGGGAAAAAGCGTCCAATCAATTCCCCCAACGGCCGCTGATACGGTTTTTCTTTCATACAGTCACCTCCGACAACACTTCGCCCACATTCCCGTGAATCACCAGGTCCGCATCGGAATCCGCTGCAGTCGGCTCACGGTTGATGAGGGCAAGTTTGGTGCTTTTTCTGCGATAGGTCAAAAGCCCCGCTGCAGGATAGACTGCAAGAGATGTCCCTGCAACAATGAGGAGGTCTGCTGTTTCAATGGCGTGAATTGCACCACTGATGACACGGTCCTCCAGTCCTTCTTCGTACAGCACCACATCCGGACGCACAATTCCGCCGCAATCACACACAGGCACTCCGTCCGATGCCATAACCGACTCGACCGTGTAGTGCTTATGGCACTTCATACAGTAATTGCGATAAATGGAGCCATGCAATTCCCAAACAGTGCCGCTTCCTGCCGCTTGATGAAGCCCGTCCACATTTTGTGTTACAATTTCAACCGACTTTCCCGCACGTTCAAGCTCCGCAAGTTTCAGGTGTGCAGGGTTCGGTTTTGCCCCCCAATGCACCATTTTCTCTTTATAAAACGCATAGAACTCCTGCGGTTTTTGCATAAAATAAGTATGGCTCAAAATAGTTTCAGGTGGATCGGAAAATTTTTGGTGATACAACCCGTCCACACTGCGGTAATCCGGAATTCCGGATTCCGTTGAAAGTCCGGCGCCGCCAAAGAGCACGATTCTTTGTGCTTCATCAATCAGATTCTGTAATGTCATAGTTTCGGCTCCTCGTCTACCGCCATCGTTGCATATGCGTTGAGGTCGAGTCCAGCCCGCACTCCTGCCTGATACTCAAAATATGCCTGGCAAGCAATCATCGCAGCATTATCGCCGCACAGTGACAGCGGCGGGAAATAGGTGGTAAGGCCCGCCCGATCAGCTTCTTTTTGCAGACGAGCACGCAAATGCGAATTCGCCGCAACCCCGCCTGCGATCACAAAGGTCTTGCGTCCCGCACGTCGGCAAGCTTCAATGGCACGGGGCACGATCGCATCGCAAACCGCATCGGTAAAACACGCAGCAAGGTCCGGTTTCACAATTTCTTCCCCCACCTGCTCCGCATGATGCACCAAATTGATCACTGCGGTTTTCAGTCCGGAAAAAGATAAATCCAATTCTTCACCGCGAATGTTTGCTCGTGGGAGTTTGTATCGGGTGGCATCCCCCTGTGCTGCAAGGCGGTCCATTTCCGCACCGCCCGGATACGGAAGGCCCAAAACACGGGCACATTTATCAAACGCTTCCCCCGCCGCATCATCCCGTGTACTTCCCAGAATTTCGAACTTGGTGTAGTCCTTGACATCCACAAACAACGTATGTCCCCCCGATGCCACAAGACACACAAATGGCGGCTTTAATTCCGGGAATGCAATATAATTTGCCGCAATATGTCCTCGGATATGGTGCACGGGAATGAGCGGCAGACCGTTTGCATAGGCATAGCCCTTCGCAAAACCGACGCCCACCAAAAGCGCACCGATAAGCCCAGGGGCATATGTCACCGCAACCGCATCCAGGTCCTTTGCGGTCAGATTTGCCTCACTGAGTGCAGTTCTGGTCAAATCAGTGATACTTTCAATGTGTTTGCGTGAGGCGATTTCCGGGACAACACCGCCGTAAAGTGCATGCATCTCCGCTTGAGAAAGCACCACCGAAGACAGAATTTCCCGTCCGTCACGGCTGATGGCGACAGCAGTCTCATCGCAGGAACTTTCAATTGCCAAAATGGTTGTCATATCTTCTCACCTCGCATGACTGTCATAATGATTGCGTCCTCGGTGGGATTGGTATAATACCCACGCCGACGACCACACGGTTTGAACCCGAATGTTTCATAAAGTGCGATGGCAGGAAGATTTCCCGCCCGCACTTCCAAACTCAAAAACTCCAATGGCTCTTCAAGCATTCGTGCAAGAATCGCAGATGCCACACCACGGCGGCGGAAGTCGCAACTCACTGCAATATTGGTGATATACCCCTCACCCAAAATGTTTTGAAGCCCCCCATAACCGATGACTGTACCATCCAGTTCTGCCACAAAGTAGCAGGAGCACTCTGTCTCAAGTTCTTCCTCAAGCATGGCAGCTGACCACGGATTGGAGAAATTCTCCCGCTCCAACTTCGCTATTGCGGGAATATCACGCTGTTCCATACAGCGGATGTTAAGATTTTGCATCATACCAAGTCTCTCCCACATTCGCATCCACGGTGAGCGGAACATCCAGGGTGTATGCACACTCCATTTCACGCTTTACAATTTCAAGCACTCGCTCTGCCTCTTCTTTCGGTGCCTCAACAAGCAGTTCGTCATGCACCTGCAAAATAACTCGGGACGAAAGCCCTGCGTCAGCAAGCGCTTTCCGCACTCCAAGCATCGCAAGTTTCATGATATCTGCGGCGGTGCCTTGAATGGGTGCGTTGAGCGCAACCCGCTCTCCAAACGCTCGCAAATTGTAGTTCTTGGAAAAAAGTTCGGGAATATTGCGGCGGCGACCCAACAAGGTGGTAACAAATCCATCCCGCTTTGCCTGTTCCACAATGCTCTGCATATACGTATGCACACCTGAATAGCGGTTAAAATAGTGTTCCATATAGCGTTTTGCTTCATAGTAGCCAACGCCCAAATCCTCCGCCAGAGAGTGTTCGCTCATTCCGTAAACGATGCCGAAATTCACTGCTTTTGCGGCACGGCGCATCTCAGAAGTGACGTCCTCATTGGACACCGAGAAGATTTGTGCTGCGGTCGCAGTATGAATATCAAGTTCCTCATTAAACGCACGCTGCATCACCGGGTCTCCCGAAATATGTGCCAAAATGCGGAGTTCGATTTGAGAATAGTCCGCATCAATCAAAACACACCCATCCTTCGGGACAAACATTTTTCGCACCTCACCGCCCATTTCAGAACGGACCGGAATATTTTGCAAATTCGGTTCTACCGAACTGATGCGCCCGGTTGCAGTGGTCATTTGATGGAAACTGCCGTGAATACGCCCGTCTTTTTGCGAGATTTCCTTGGCCAAGCCATCTGCATAGGTGGATTTCAACTTGGTACACTTCCGGTATTCGATGAGAAGCGGAACAATGGGATGTTGACTGCTCAGTTTTTCCAAAACATCAATGTCGGTGGAATAACCGCTTTTTGTTTTTTTCACAGGCGGAAGCCCCAGTTTTTCAAACAGGATGACCCCCAACTGTTTCGGGGAAAGAATGTTGAATTCTTCGCCTGCCGCCGCATAAATCTCATTTGCGATGGTTTCTATCCGTGCGTGCAGGCTCTCGCTCAAGGCAAGAAGTGCCGCCCTGTCCACCCGAACACCAAGCACTTGCAATTCCGCAAGCATCTCAGCAAGAGGAAGTTCAATGTCGTAATAAACCGTGTTCAGCCCACGGTCGGAAAGAGCAGATTCCAAGCGTTCCTGCATGGTGAGGATTGCCTGCGCACAAAGCCCCATCATTTGCTTGGCTGCAGAAAGATCTCCAAGCGGTGCAAAGGCATCGTCTGCCAAAAGCACACTCTCGTCAACCGAGTATTCAGGAGCGTGTTCTGCCACCACCGCATCAAGCGGATATTTCCCCGAAGAGGGTTCAATCAGGTATGCCGCAAGTGCGGTATCAAATGCGAATCCGCCAAAGCAAATCCCCTCTCGATGCAACTTCACCATGAGTGAGCGCACATCATGGCAAACCTTTCTCACACGGTTGGAGAACACGATTTGCAGCAGGGTTGCAAATTCTCCCTCTTCACTCATACAAAGAGCGGTGAACTGTTCTCCCCAGGCAAGTGCAATCCCATCAAACTCGGAAGATGCATATACCGCAACAAGGTCTGCTGCACATACCGCATCAATGAGCTCTTCAACACTTCCCGCAAACGCACGGAACTCCTTTGTTTGTGCGGGCATTTCTGCACTGTCCGCAGGCGGAGTAAGTCCGAATTTTGCAATATATTTTTGAAATTCCAATCGGGAAAGGATGCGATAGAGCGCATCTTTGTTGTATTCTCTGCAGGTAGCACATCCACAATCGAATGTAATGGGAGCGGTCAGACAGATGGTCGCCAATTCACGGGACAAAAACGCCATTTCACGGTCAGCTATGAGTTTGTCTTTCACGCTTTGACGCAAGTCGGACCCTTCCAGTCTTTCATAGAGATTGTCCAAATTTTCAAATTCTTTGAGTAACCCAATGGCGGTTTTTTCCCCGATGCCCTTGACTCCCGGAATGTTATCGGATGCATCGCCCTGGAGTCCTTTCAAGTCTCGCATTTGTTCGGGGAAAAGTCCGTATTTTTCATAAATTGCGGCTCGGTCATAACGCACAGTCTCGGTTTTTCCCATACGGGAAGACACCAAGAGCACTTCTGTGCCTTGGTTTGCAATCAGCTGGAAGCTGTCCCGATCACCGGTTACCACAGTGCAGGTATCCCCGCCCTCTGCGCACATCCGACTGATCGTGCCGATGATATCGTCCGCCTCATATCCCTCACATTCGATGCGGCAAACATTCATCGCATCCAAGAGTTCCTTGAGCGGCTCCATCTGCATGGCAAGTTCCTCGGGCATCCCCTTGCGTTGTGCTTTATACCCCTCATACCGTTTGTGACGGAATGTCGGGGCACGCAAGTCAAATGCAACACAAACCGAGTCGGGTTTTTCCTCTTCCATGAGTTTGAGATAAATGGACAAAAAGCCGTACACCGCATTGGTGTACAGCCCGTCCCGCGTCGTCAGCGGACGCACGCCGTAAAACGCACGATTGACGATGCTATTGCCGTCAATGACCATTACTTTCATGGCTTATGCCTTCTTCCATTTCACGCCCTGCGGTGTATCCTCCAGAACAATGCCCATATCACGCAGCAGATCACGGATACGGTCTGCCTCTGCAAAGTTTTTCTCTTTGCGTGCTGCCTGACGTGCTGCAATGAGTTCTTCCACTTCCTTGGACAAATCGTCCTCCTGTTCGGACTGCACCAAACCCAAAACCTCGGTGAGTGCGAAGAATTTATCAGCTGCCGCCTTTGCAAACGCACGAGTCGGTGTGCCGTCCAATTCACTGTTGATTGCACGGATCATTTCAAAGAGCACCGCAATCGCATCTGCGGTATTGAGATCGTCATCCATCGCTGCACGGAACTTTTCTTCCAATGCATCAAGTGCAGAAAGGGTATTCTTTTCACTCTCCGAGCTCTCGCCATCTGCGCCGTTTTCAACCAGGAACAAGATACGTTCTTTTGCCGAATACATACGGGTAAGCGCCGCAGATGCCTGTTCGAGGGATTCACGGGAGTAGTTGATCGGGCTTCTGTAATGTGCGGAAAGCATGAAGAAACGAATCGGCTCATAACCGTAGACGCCCGCTGCATCACGCACGGTGAAGAAATTCCCCGCAGATTTACTCATTTTGTGGTTATCAATGTTGAGGAATGCATTGTGCATCCAATAATTTGCAAAGGGGCAGCCGTTTGCAGCTTCACTCTGTGCAATCTCGTTTTCATGGTGCGGGAATGTGAGATCCACACCGCCGCTATGGATGTCAATGGTCTTGCCCAAGTAGCGATTTGCCATTGCACTGCACTCAATATGCCAACCCGGGCGGCCCTTACCCCATGGCGAATCCCAAGACGGCTCGCCCGGCTTTGCAGCTTTCCAAAGTGCAAAGTCCATCGGGTCTTCTTTCCGTTCATCCACACCAATACGTGCACCGGCTTCCAAATCCTCAAGCGGCTGTTTGGAAAGTTTTCCATAGCCCTCGAATTTGCGAGCACGGTAATACACATCGCCCTCTACCGGATATGCATAGCCCTTGTCCACCAAGGTCTGCACAATTTCGATGATTGCATCGATGTTTTCGGTTGCTTTGGGATGTACGGTCGCTTCCCGAATCCCAAGGCCCTTTGCATCTGTGAAGTATTCTTTGATATAGCGGTCCGCAATCACTTCAAACGGAACGCCTTCTTCGTTTGCCTTGTTGATGACTTTGTCGTCCACATCGGTGAAATTCTGGACAAACGTTACCTTGTAGCCACTGTACTCGAAATAGCGACGCAATACGTCAAACACAATAAACGGACGTGCATTTCCGATATGGAAAAAGTTGTAAACGGTCGGTCCACAGGAGTAGATCTTGACTTCTCCCGGACTGACCGGAACAAACTCTTCCTTTTGTCTTGTCATGGAATTGAACAGTTTCATCTTATTTCTCCTTTGAGGCGAATAATTTGCCGGTATTTTTGAAATATGCAGCACCCGAAATCACGGTTGCAAGCACCATGATCCAAATGCCGACCGTGCCGAGTGTGATCCCGGACACGAGGACAATATCCTTAAACGGAGTAAAAAGCAGGGAAATGACAACGATTTGAATCACCGTTTTCAGTTTACCCGCAAATTTCGCAGCTATTACGATTCCCTCACCCATCGCAACAATGCGAAGAGAAGTCACGATAAACTCACGTGCAATGATAATCATAGCTGCCACATCGGACATGATTCCTCGCTGAACGAACAGCAGGATTGCCGCTGTGACCAAAAGCTTATCTGCCAAGGGGTCCAGGAAGATCCCCAGATTGCTGATTTGGTTGTAATGGCGTGCGATATACCCGTCGAGTCCGTCGGTGATGCTTGCCAGAATAAAAATAATCAGTGCAATGGTATCTCCCGAAACCGTTCCGCTTTTTGCGGCGACCATCACCACCGGAATCAGCAGGATTCGGATGATGGTAACAATACTTGCAGTTGTCATGAAAAACCCTCTCTTTTTTAGATTCTTTCCCCGATCAAATCGCCATCCATGTCCTCAAGCAATCTGACCGTAACAAATTCACCCACGGTGCATTTTCCGTCAGCGGTGAAAAAGACTTTCCCATCGATTTCGGGCGAGTCGCAATAAGTACGTCCAAAAAACGCTTCTGCATAGCGGTCATAACCTTCCACCACGACCTCGACTTCACTCCCGATTCGGCTTTGGTTGAACGCATCCATGATGCGATCCTGCAAATTGGAGATGAGCTCAACCCGATGTTCTTTCACATCATCCTCCACCTGATCGGGGAGGTCTGCCGCAACACTTCCCGGTTCCGGGAAATACGGGAATACACCCACACGCTCCAGTTTATGCTTACTAAGAAAGTCGCATAACTCCTCAAATTCTTCATCGGTTTCCCCCGGTAGTCCCGCAATCAAACTGGTACGCAAGACCACACCCGGAATCCGCTCACGCAATTTGGTAAACAGTCCGTCCAAATACGCATGATCGCCCCGTCGATTCATTGCGCTCAGAATCCGATCGTTGACATGCTGGATCGGGATATCCAGATACTTCACAATCTTTTCCTCGTTTGCAATTACATCGATCAGTTCATCATCGATCTCGTCCGGATAGAGATAATGGACACGGATCCATTGAAGTTCTTCAATTTCACAAAGTTTTTGCAAAAGCTCCGCCAAGCTGCGCTTACCGTAGCAGTCGGTCCCGTAACGGCTGGTGTCTTGCGCAATCACAATGAGTTCTTTTGTTCCGCTTGCCGCAAGCCCTTTTGCCTCTTCTAAAATATCCTCCATCGCACGGGAGCGATATGGTCCTCGAAGCGACGGAATCACGCAGTAAGAACAACGGTTGTTACAGCCCTCTGCAATTTTGAGATAGGAAACATAGTGCGGTGTGGTGAGAATACGGGACGCCTCCAAAGGCTCCGCCGTCAGTTCATCAAAGGCACAGACACGTTCGTTTTTCAACACTCGTTCCAAAACCTCTGCAATTCTGTGATAACTGCCGCATCCAACCAATGCGTCAATTGCAGCGTTTTGCTCAAAGAGGGACTCACGGTCACGCTCGGCAAGACATCCTGTTACAATAATTTTTCCTACCTTTCCCTCTTCCTTGAGGGCAGCGACTTCTGCAACATTTTCCAATGCTTCCTCACGTGCGGAAGCAAGGAATCCGCAAGTGTTGATTACAACAGCAAGCGTGTTTTCAATCTCGCCCGTCACTTCATATCCTGCGTCATCAAGTGCCGCAAGCATATGTTCACTGTCTACAAGATTTTTGGCACAGCCCAAAGAAATGAGCCCGATTTTTTCCGCCATCAATCCATATCTCCTCTCTCTATCGCCGAAAACCCGGACTGAATGTCCGCAAAGGTATATCCACGCCGCATGAGTGCAGCGGCGAGTTTTCGCTTGGTTTCTTCCTCAAGTTCTTTTCCACGAAGTTTTTGCCGCAAGAATGTGACAATTGCGTCTTGAGGATTCTGCGTGTTTTCTTCCAAAACCGTGGCGACAAGATCTCGCTCGATTCCACGGCGGCGCAATTCTTCCCGCACACGCAAATCGCCAAACCCCTTGGCACGGTAATGCCGTACCAACATTTCAGCGTAAGCGGTATCATCTAACACGCCCATTTCGCAAAGCCAGTCTGCCGCCGACTCCGAATCCTCCTCAGAGAATCCTTTTTCTCCGAGTTTTCTCATCAACTCTGCACGGGAAAGACTTCGTTTCCCTGCAATCTGCACCGCTTTGACACGTGCCGCATGACGGCGGGATTCCTCACTGAGTGCCGGAAGGCTTTCCGCATCAATCTCCATGCCCGGTGCAAGTTTCAAGCGTTTTGCTTCGAGGGCATCCACCGTGAGATACGTGCGATCTTCAAAATACACCACCACACGGGACACGTCATTACGAAACGGACGAACAGACCGAATCCTCATCCTTCAAAATCATCTGCATCTACTTGGATGCCATTCCCTGCAGGTTTTCCCTCGGTCTTTGCAGGTGTCTCTTCCACCGGAGCACGACCTGCTGCACGGGCGGCATTTCTCGCCTGCGGGGAAAGCAATTTATATGCATTTGCACGAATATCTTCTTCAAGTTTCTTAGCAATGTCGGGATTATCACGCAAGAACTGCTTTGCGTTGTCACGACCCTGACCCACACGCATTTCGCCCATGCTAAACCATGCACCGGATTTCTGCATGAGATCGAGTTTGACCGCAAGGTCTACCAACTCGCCCACTTTGGAGATGCCTTCGCCATACATGATGTCGAACTCACCTTCTCTGAACGGAGGTGCAACTTTATTTTTCACAATTTTCGCACGGGTGCGGTTACCGATCATTTCCGAGCCGTTTTTCAGTGTTTCAACACGGCGAATTTCCATACGGACACTGGAGTAGAACTTAAGTGCACGACCGCCCGGGGTAACTTCCGGGTTTCCGTACATCACGCCGACTTTTTCACGCAGCTGGTTGATGAAGATGGCGACACAGTTGCTTTTTGAAATCGCACCTGCAAGTTTTCTGAGTGCCTGGGACATGAGTCGTGCCTGAAGTCCGACAAACGCATCGCCCATTTCGCCCTCAATTTCCATTCTCGGAACCAATGCCGCAACCGAGTCGATGACCACAACATCCAAAGCGCCGCTGCGCACCAATGCTTCTGCAATTTCAAGCGCCTGCTCACCGGTATCCGGCTGAGAGACCAGGAGCGAGTCAATGTCAACGCCGAGTGCACGTGCATAAACCGGATCAAGCGCATGTTCTACATCGATAAACGCTGCATCGCCGCCCATTTTCTGAGCTTCTGCAACAATGTGCAACGAAACGGTGGTCTTACCCGAAGATTCAGGTCCGTAAATTTCGATGATACGTCCACGAGGTACACCGCCGATTCCGAGTGCAAGGTCCAGGGTCAAAGAGCCGGTGGGGATATGACCGACCTCCATCTGTGCATTTTCACCCAGACGCATAATCGAGCCTTTACCGAACTGCTTTTCTATTTGCGAAAGTGCTGTTTCAAGTGCTTTTTTCTTATCCATGTTTGAATACCCCTTTCTAATTTCGAAAGCCAAGCACTACCCGTTCAATCCCGGCAGTGTCTGCTATGATTTCTATGTTTGACAGTCCAACACCCTGCATCCGCTCTGCAAGGTCTCGGGCTTGGCGGTATCCGCATTCAAATGCAATCGCACCGCCCGGATTCAAAGTTTCCAACCATCGGTTCAAAATCGCATCATAGAAGGTAAAACCATCCACACCGCCATAGAGTGCGGCGGTCGGCTCGAAGAATCCGACCGAAACATCCAACTCCTGCATTTCCTGCAACGTAATATACGGTGGATTGGAGACAATAAAGTCAAATTTCCCAAGTTCCTTCTCCGGTGCATGACACACATCGCCCAACACCGCAGAGAGTTGCGACTCTAGCCGATGCTGTTTCACATTTTTCCACGCAATTTCGAGTGCCGCTTCGGAATTGTCCAACAGCACACCGAAGAGCTCCGATCTCTCATGCGCAAGCGCAATACCAACACATCCGCTCCCGGTACACAAATCCAAAAACCGTGTTCCCGGAAGTTTCAAGGCGGTATCTACCAACACCTCGGTATCGCTTCTCGGGACTAAGACATCGGGTGTCACCGTAAGTGTGAGACCGTAAAAATCCCACTCACCGATGATGTGCGCCAGCGGCTCGCCTTGTACACGGCGGCAAACAAGGTTGTCCAAAGCCGTTTCTTCCACAATCCTTTGTTTTTCACGCAGGAATTCTTCCAAACTGTACCCAAAGGCAAAACGGGTGAGTTCCCGCGCCTCAAACCGTGCATTTTCAATTCCGTGTTCCGAGAGGGTGTCCGCACAGTTTAAGTACAGTGCATAAAGGGTTACCACTTGTCTGCCCCTTCTTCCTCGGGAATGACCGCCTTGAGTGCTGCAATCGCAACCTCAATCATGGAATCATCCGGTTCAAAGGTGGTAAAGCCCTGGAACCAAACACCGGGAGCACGCATGATTTTGGTAAACCAATTATCAAACCGACCGATCAAGCGGTTGACTTCAAAACTGATTCCAACCACAACCGGAAGCAACACCAAACGAAGTGCCATGCGGATCCACGGGTTGGACCACTGCACCACACTGAACACCAAAATACTCACAATCATAACACTAAAGAGGAAGCTGGTGCCGCAACGAGGATGCTCTTTGGGGAAAGAACGGACATTCTCCACCGTAAGTTCTTTTCCTGCTTCATAACAGTAAATGGTTTTGTGCTCCGCACCGTGATAGGAAAAGACACGTTTCATATCCTTCATGTGTGACATGGAGTACATAAAGAGCAGGAAAATCGTGATTCTCACAGCACCTTCCAGCAGATTGCGCCAAATTCCCGAGCCGATGTAATCATCCAAAAGGCCTGCAAGCAGCGTTGGCAAAAACACAAACAGCACCACCGGGATAATCACACCGAACACCCCTGCCAATGCGAAAAGAATCTTTTCCGCACGTTCAAAGCCGATTTTTTCTTCCACCCAACGGTCGAATTTACTCGGCTCGACCTCTTCTTCCTCTACCGCAAAGGATGCGGAATAATTGATTGCCGCAAACCCAAGGCGCATGGAATCAAACATCCCGATGATCCCACGAATAAACGGGATTCGGAAAAATTTGAAGCGTTTGCGCAGGGTTTTTAACGGCTCGACCTTACAGTCGATGTTGCCTTCCGGTTTCCGAATCGCAATGGCAGATCGATCCGGTCCGAGCATCATAATCCCTTCGATCAAAGCTTGTCCGCCGATCGAGGTTTTTTTACAGGATTGATTCATTCGATTTCTCCTTCTTCCTTAGTTTCAGCAGGCTCACTCTCTCGCTTCTGAAGCGGCAAGCGAATGGTAACCGTCGTCCCCTCGCCATAGACGCTTCCGATGTTGAGTTCACCGCTGTGCAAATTGATGATTTCGTCGCTGACCGCAAGCCCGATTCCGCTTCCGGTCACCTTCGAAGTGCCTTTGTAGAATTTCATCTTGACATAAGGCAGTTCTTCCTCCGGGATGCCTTCTCCATAGTCCCGAATGGTGATGGTTGCGTATTCCTTATCGCAATCCGCATCCACCTCAATTTTTCCGCCTTTGCCGTGCTTGACCGCATTGTCCAAGATGTTAAAGAACACCTGTTTTAGGCGTTCACGATCGCCACTGATGAAGATGTCGTGGTCGTTTTGGGTGTAATCCAAAACAATCGCCTGTTTTTTGAAGGTCTCAGCATACATGAACAGGGTTTCTTCCAGTTCTGCCTTGAGATCCATCTCCTCCATAAAGAGGGTAAACCGTCCGCTTTCCATGCGTGCGAAATCCAAAAGTTCTTCCACCATTTTGGAAAGGCGGCGGGTCTCTTTCAGAATGATCCCAATCCCCTTTTGCACATCCTCTTCGTTTGCTGCCCCTACAGCGGTCAAGGTTTCACCCCAACCAATGATTGCAGTCAACGGAGTACGCAGTTCATGTGATACAGAGGAGATAAATTCGTTTTTGATTTTTTCCGATCGTGCAATTTCTGCAGACATTTCGTTGATCGAGTTGCAAAGCTCCCCGATTTCGTCCTCGTATTTCTTGTCGATTCGGACTCCGTAACCACCCTTTGTGATTTGCTTTGTGATATCAGTAATCTCACGCAGCGGTGTGACGATGGAACGGATGAAATATGCGTTTGTAATCAGCAAGAACAGAATGATGGAAAGCCCAAGGAGTGCCACCATGCCGCACTGTGTAATCAGTTCACGGTCAATCCGTGCAAGGCTTGTGACATAACGCATCACTCCCACGACCTGTGCACCACCTGCCACAACCGGGCTGGAAACACTCATGATACGTTCCCCCGTTACCGGGTCATTCCCAATGAAATTCTGGGTTTTATTCTCTTGCACTGCACGCTCAATATCAGGCGTTCCCGGCATCATCCCCGCCGGCAGCCCGCTGTAAGAAAACAGGATTCTTCCGTCAGCGGTGAGTGCCTGACGCTCAATTTGCCCATCCGCCCCATATTCCATGGTCTGACGGCGTGCGTTATGATAGAACGAATCAAAACTCGTGATACTGTCGTTGAAATAACGAGTATTGAGCAGGGCACGACTGGTCATATTCTCACGCACATTGTTGTAGTAGTAATTCACCATACCAACCGAATAAATGACGACCGCAAGAGCGACCACCAAAACGATATAGGAGAGGTTATTGACCATCCATCTGCGCTGGATCCCCTGCAGTTTTTGTTTTCGCGCCATGATTTCTGTCTCCTTTTAGCTGTTGCCCCATTTATACCCATAGCCCCAAACCGTTTGGATATAGGTCGGGAATGCGGGGTCATCCTCGATTTTCAGGCGCAGACGGCGGATGTTGACATCCACGATCTTAAACTCGCCGAAATACTCGTTGCCCCAAACAGCTGTCAGCATATCTCCACGGGAAATCGCTTTCCCCGGATTGTCCATAAAATACTTCATAATGGTGTATTCCACCTGTGTCAACCGGATGCGTTCTCCGTTTTTCTCCAACGTCCGGTTCCGGGTGTTTAAGACAAACGGCCCGCTGACCAAACGACCGGGATCCTCTGCAACGGTATCTCCGATGCGTCGGTAAAGTGCATCAATACGTGCAATCAGTTCGGTGGGAGAAAACGGTTTGGTGACATAGTCGTCAGCACCGGTCATTAAGCCTGTGACACGATCCACCTCCTGGGTTTTTGAAGTCAACATGATGATTCCGATTTTCGACCCGGTACCCCGGATTCTGCGGCACACTTCAAACCCGTCAATATCCGGAAGCATGATATCCAAAAGCGCCATTCGGATATCCGGCTGTTCTTTCAGCAATGTCAGCGCAACTTCGCCTGCATCTGCCTCCACTACTTCATACCCCGCACGCTCCAAATTGATTACAACAAAGCTGCGGATACTCGGCTCATCTTCCAATACAAGGATTTTCTTTCCGTTACTCAAATCGGTCAGCCTCCTCTACTTCACAATAAAATTCGCAGTCGCCCAAGTGCTTTCTTTCCGGCGAAATGCATTGCCCAACCATTCAGGCGTTAAAACCTCACCCAAATACTGATCCTGCTCAATTTTTACAGCGTACACAGTATTTTCCGATTCTGCAACCCGCACCATCCCCTCTTGTGCCAAAAGAGCTTCCCGTTTTTCGCCGCTGATGGCAGCAAACGTAAAGAGCGGGGTGTAAGTTTCGGTATAAAACTTTGCTTTTGCAATCGCACCGTTTGTATTGTTATACTCGGTTTTGATTTTCCCCTTCCATGCAAGAGGCAGGCTCAAATACCAGTTTTGCTCACTCGAATAGCAAGTGTACAGTTTTTCCCGCAATGCTCCGCTTTCGGAATAATCACACCAGGTAAGTTCCCAAAGTGCGGTCGGCAATGCAAGCGGATCTTGCTCACTGCGGGGAATCTCAATGGTTCCATCCCCATCCAAATCTGTAAAATAAAGGGGGTATTTACAAAGCAATGGATTTTCAAACGCCAAATTCTTGAGTGTTTTCCCTTGCATCGCAATCACATCGGTGACAAACCCGGCTTCGGTCGCTCCGGTGACAAAGATTGCATTGCCCGCATCGCTCTGCCCGGCACCGATCCGTTCAATCGCTGTGACCGGTACAGAAAGCAGTACTTGCGCTTCAAGAGTCAGACTTCCATTACGAGCGCTGTGCATGGAGAATTTCCCCAAGTTCTCCGTTCCGGAATCAACGAGATTCAAATCACCCACACCGTCGCCGTTTAAGTCTGCGATCGTATAGTACTGATAGGGCATTTCATAATGCTGTGCGAATGTTTCTTCGGTCATTTCATAAACGGCAATCGTCTTTTTCCCGGTCTGCTCCCATCCCACGACGAGTTCGTAATTGCCACGACCCAAAACATCCGCATATGTCACACTTTCGATGTTTCCGGAAAGACCGTCCACCACCGAATAAAGCCAAAACTTCCCATCGGTACATTCATAGAGATAAATCTGCACTTCCGGCTTCTGTGCCGGATTGCGCAAAAACACCACGCACTCATCCTCACCATCGGTATCCAAATCAAACAGCTGGACCGCCTGACGGTAATTTCCTGCGGTAGGATACACATATTCTGCGCCTGCGATTCGTGCTTCATTGAGCACCGCATTCAGCCCTGCATATTCTTCCGGAACACGAGGCGGAGCAAACAAACTTTCCACCGAATACGGACTGCAAGAGCATAGAAAAACAAGCGAAATTACAGCAAATAACAATTTTCTTATCATAGGTACTTCACCCCAATGATATTCTACCACAAACTTGTTCGTTTTGGTAGTCTATTTTGGAAAAAAATTACCGCATTTGCAAGGTTGCAAATGCGGCATATTTTCAACGGGAATTCCAGTGTTTCCGCTGACTGTACCAAACCAAAAACAGCACGCCGACCGAAAGGTCGAGCAAACTGCTGGCACATTCACGAGAGAGAATTTTTCCATGAAGCGTGTGCAGGCAAAATACCAACCCAACCAGTGCGAACAAACAGAATAAAACGCCCAAAAGCAAACTCCAAATCCGTACAGGTGCAGGTGCTTTCTCGGGAAGCAACTCGGAAAGGATTCGTTTTTCTCGAATCGCATAAACCAAAATCCCAATCCCCGCTCCGATAAAGAAAAACAAAATCACAAGCCCGGCAACCAAATGATGCACATGCTTCCAAACCGAAAGCCCAATCATGCCAAATGGCGACGCCACAAACAGCGCAATTGCCAAAGCATACCAAAAGCTCATCAGTTTTACTCGCTTCCGATACCACACGGAATCACATTCACGAGAGCGAACACCGATGTTCAACGCATCGTAGATTTCCTCGTAACTCGGAGCAGATGCAATTGCAATAGAAAGTGCCTCTTCCTCGGTTTTTCCCGATGCACACTCCGCTTTCAGCACAACTTCCATTTGCGCACATAAATTCTCTTTATATGCCAAAATATCTGCTTTTTGCGGAAAATATTCAAAAATTTGATCCAAATACCGCGCCACACTACTCACAATAAGAATCCCCTTTTAGCGAAATCGCTTGGTCAAAAATTCACGTTTTTCTTTAGAGGTCATGCTCTTTGTGTGTACCAAACGATCTCGGTTTTTCTCTTCATATGCTTCAATCGTTTTGATCACACGTGCCGGAACACCCACCGCTACCGAGCCGGTCGGAACATCGTGCGTCACCACCGCATCACAGCCGATGATACAGTTTGACCCAATGGTAACGCCGGGCATAATCATTGCACCGGTACCGATATGGACATTGTCACCGATTTTTACCGGGGCAAACAAATCCGCATCTGCGTATTCCGGTTTCATTCCTCGGAGCACCCAAACGCCGCCGTCATGAGTCAAAATATGGACATTGGTATTGATTCTGACATGATTTCCAATCTCAACCAAATACGGCTCAGATCCAAGTGTTGCATTTACATGAATGTCGCAGCCCTCACCGATTTTGGCACCTTGACTGCGCCAGTAGGAAACCATTCCTTTTCTACGCAAAATGCGATTTTTCACACGCCTCAGAATACCCATGCCTTACGTCCCCTTTTGCTTTTCATGCTGCATTGTAATAATTTATTTTATCATACTACTGCCGGTATTTCAATACAAGAGCTCAAAGAGACGGTCCAGGTTTTCTTCGGAATACTCAATTTCAGAAGAGAACATCCGTGCAAGTTCTACTTGATCTTCAAAGGAAAACATGCCGGTCTCTGTCCAAATCGCAGCACCCATTCGATACAGAATTTCACACCCCACCACTGCAAATGCACCCCAAGTTTTTGCGTCAGCGAGGTCAAATGCGCAGGCAACGTGGCGGTAGAGCAAATATACCAAAAACTGCTCATATTCATAACTTCTACCCATCATAAATGCGTCAAACCCGGAAATATTCGCAGGTTTTCCCAAGAAATCAAGCACAGAATCCCAAGCCGGATCCAAGCGCTCCAAATCACGCAAAACTTCCGCAAAATCCCCAAAATTTTGGTGTGTTTTTTCGCAAAAATCCAGGATTTTTCGCATCCGCTCTTTGAGCGGCAATGATCGATCCTGTGCAAGCGCAATCAGGGCATCCCGAAAGCGGAGCACCTCATCACCATCTTCTTCTGCACCCAACAAGCATACAGGCTCAGACTGTCCCAAAATCAACCGTCCCGCCGCTTCACAGCAGAGTCCCAGCCCCGCCTCGGTGCGGTCGGGCAGAACATGATAAAACCGAGGATGCTCACTGCAAATCTCGCAAAGGCTATCCTCGCCCAAACGCAAAATCAAATCGCACAGGTTTTCCTCATTCAAAAACGGGCAGCGCTCTGCTTCTCCCAAGATAAAATGTGGTGGCTTCTCGTCCCATGCGATGTTCTTTTGCAGGCGTTCTCCCAACTCCCCTTCCACCTTGCGATAAGTTTCCACACAGGCAGGGTCAATGTCGATTTCCCAACCGATACAGCAGGAGTGCAGACACTCAGATGCGATGCATTTGAATTTGTGATAGTAGTTCGGGACAACCATAGAAAAAACGCCTCCAAACGGGTGTACAGCAAAGAAAAAAGGGACTCCATCGAGTCCCCTTTTTCTTTGGAGCAGGTGATGGGAATCGAACCCACGCTACCAGCTTGGGAAGCTGGGGCACTACCATTATGCAACACCTGCATATCATTTGAGTTTTGGAGCTGGAGGTGGGACTTGAACCCATGACCTCATCATTACGAGTGATGTGCTCTACCGACTGAGCTACTCCAGCACACCCAAACCTTCAGTCAAAACTGACCTTGTTATTATAATACACTTTCCCTCTCACGTCAATAAATTTCTGTGCTTTTCTCATAGAAACAACAAAAATTTTCCTTTGATATTTATTCTTTTTCCATGTTGCGGAAACTTAGATTTTATGTTAGTATAGTAATACAGATGTGACATTCTATACAAAAGGGGAAATGTAACTATGGCAAGTTCGTTCATGCCCGGCATGGAAGATAAAATCCCGTACGCTCCGCTTGGTATTATATCACTGATTGGGAGTCGGGAACTCGGGAATCTCGTCGACACCAATTTGGTTCAACAGCGTCGTTTCAATGTGGAAAACGGTCATGTACCGCTTCATTTCCCCGCATATTTGCGTGATTCTTATTTGATCGACCATGCAACACCGCGTTTTGCATCCGGCGAAGGCAAGGCAATTCTGCGTGACTCGGTTCGTGGGCATGACATTTTCATCCTTGCAGATATCAGCAATTACACTTGCACCTACAAAATGTTTGGCAAGGATTGCCCGATGAGTCCGGATGACCATTTCCAGGATATCAAGCGTGTCATTGCTGCAATCAGTGGTAAGGCTCGCCGTATCACCGTTATTATGCCGCTTCTGTATGAAAGCCGTCAGCACAAGAGAAGCGCCCGCGAGTCGCTCGACTGCGCACTGGCACTTCAGGAACTTGAGCATCTCGGCATCAACAACATCATCACCTTTGATGCGCACGATCCCCGTGTGCAGAACGCAATTCCGCTCGGAAGTTTTGAAAACATCCAGCCGACCTATCAGATTGTCAAGGCACTCGTGAAAGAGTATCCGGACATTGAAATCAACAAGGACAAAATGATCGTCATCAGCCCGGACGAAGGCGGCATGAGCCGCAGCTTGTATTTCGCAAGTATGCTGGGACTCGACGTGGGTATGTTCTATAAGCGCCGTGATTACTCCCGTTTGGTCAACGGCCGCAACCCGATTGTCAGCCACGAATTTTTAGGCGACTCGGTCGAGGGCAAAGACGTTCTCATCGTAGACGACATGATCTCCTCGGGTGAATCTGTACTCGATATCGCACGTGACTTAAAGCGTCGCAACGCAAAGCGCATCAATGTTGCGGTTACCTTTGGTCTGTTCACCGAAGGTGTGGAAGCATTCAACGAAGCATATGAGGAAGGCATTATTTCCCGTGTCTTCTCCACCAACTTAAACTACCGCACTCCGGAAGTGCTGAATGCTCCGTGGTATGTCAATGTGGATATGTCCAAGTTCCTCTCGCTCATCATCGACACCTTAAACCACGATCAATCCATCAGCCCGCTTCTCAACCCGGCAGACAAAATCAACGCTCTGCTCTCCAAGTTCAAAACCAAGTAAAAAGCAAAAAACTCCTGATCGCTTGATCAGGAGTTTTTTATTTGCTTACGCTTTTTTCTCAAAACAAGCAGGCAGAAAACCAAAACCAACGGGAACAGAGTTGCCGCAAGCAATCCGGTCTTCAAGCTGCACCCCGGAAGTTCAGAAATGTTTCCCACCAGCGCAGGGCTTATCGTACCGCCCAAATCACCCGCCAATGCCAAAAATGCAAACATTGCGGTGCCGCCTTTCGGACAAGTCTGTGAGGAAACGCTGATGGAGCCCGGCCACATAATTCCGACTGCCAAGCCGCAAAGTGCACAGCCTGCAAGTCCAAACGCCGGAACCGAAGAAAGAGATGCCAGGAGATAGCAACCAATGCTTGTAATCCCGCAAACAAGCATGACTTTGGTCAGTTTCAGTTTCGCACTCAGTTTTCCATAGAGCATACGAGAGATGCCCATGAACATTGCAAACAAACCGGGGCCTGCGAGGTCGCCGATTGTTTTGGAGACCCCGAGTGCCGACTCGGTAAATGCAGACGCCCATTGCGCCATGGTTGACTCGGACGCACCCGAACACACCATCAGTACAATCAGAAGCCAAAAAATCGGCGTTTTCAGCAGACTCCGAACCCCCATACTCTCGCCCTCTTCCACCAATCGTTCAATCGGGCAATTGATGAAGTTAAAGGTATTATAGAGCGGCACTATGGCCCATATCAGAGCGAGGATTTTCCAATTCTCAACACCAAATAACGAGAAGAAGAGTGTCGAGCCGAAAATGACACCTACTGCACCCCAACAATAGAAGGAATGCAAGAGGCTCATGACCCCTTCCTTATTTTCAAACGGACAGGCTTCCACGATCGGGCTGACCAAAACTTCGATCAGACCACTGCCGATGGAATAAAGAACGACCGAAATCAGGATCCCGACAAATGGGTTTGGCAACCATTCCGGCAGAAACACCATGAGAACAAGACCAATCGCCGACACCACCTGCGATACCAAAACGCAGGTACGGTATCCGATTTTATCGGCAAATTTGGTAGCCGCAAGGTCAACAAGCAGTTGTGTCAGATAAAAGATCAATGGAATCAGTGCTATCTTTTCCAGTGAAATTCCGTAACTGCTCTTAAATGTCAAAAACAGAAGCGGAGTGAAGTTTGCGGAAATGGCTTGTGTTACAAATCCGAGGTAACAAGCAATCAGTGTTTTTTTATAGTTCTTTTGTGCTGTCATGATAATCCCCTTCAAGATTGATCTGCGATCCACCGACTCGTAAAAAACGCCCGGTCGATTTCGACAAGGCGTTTTTTTCTTACATTTTTTCGGGGACTTGGATGGCTAGGAGTGAGAGCAGAAGAGAAATCATCCGCTCGGTAATCGAGATGAGTTTCAGCCAACTGTCACGCTGCGCCGCATCCGGACAAGTGAGAATTTTGTTTTCATAATAGAAGCGGTTAAAGAGACCGGTGAGGTCAAAGAGCGCTTCACAGATGCCGTTGGGCGCATGATCCGAAAATGCTCGAAGCAGCGTGTCACCCACACCTGAGAGCGAGAGCAAAAGCGCACGCTCGGTGTCACTCGCCGGGGGCAAGAGTTTTCCTGGGGTAAAGCCTTGGGCTTCTGCTTTTTCCAGCACGGAATGGATTCGCACTGCAGCATACTGGAGGTACGGACCGGTTTTCCCTTCGCTTGCAAGGAAGCGATCCAAATCGAAGATATAGTCCTTGGTACGGTGGTTGATGAGATCGCCGATTTTGAGCGCAGCGATACCGATTTTTTCCGCACAAGCAGCTGCTTCTTCGTCGCTCAAAACCGATGCAGTTGCACTCTCTGCCATTTTTTCACGTGCTGCATCGGTCACGGTAGCAATCAAATCAGACAGGCGCATCACACCGCCGTCACGGGTTTTATACGGTTTGCCGTCTTTGCCGTTCATGGTGCCAAAGCCAATATGCATGAGCTTAGTCTCCTCCGGCACGAGAGCTGCAAGATGCGCACAACGGAACACTTGCTTAAAGTGCATAGACTGGCGATTATCGACCACATACCAGATTTCATCCGGGTCGAAATCACGCTCACGCTGGAGAATGGTTGCAAGGTCGGTGGTGCCATAAAGCTGCGAGCCGTCCGACTTTTCGATGATGATGGGCGGAATTTCCTCCTCATCATCTTCTTTTGCAACGTCCACAATCAGCGCACCGTCCGAGACATACGAAAGGCCCTTGTCTTTCAAAATGCCGAGCATTTCGTCCACATAAGGTGCGGCATCGGATTCACCCAGCCATTTGTCGAAATCAACGTCGAGTTTTGCATAACTCTTCTTAAGGTCGGTGACCGAAAGGGAGAGGAAATGCTTCCACAATGCAACAAATCCCGGACGACCGTTTTGGAGTTCACCGGTTGCCTTTTGCGCCGCCGCTTTGAATTCCTCATCGGTTTTCGAGCGTGCACTGGCAGCCGGATAGAGTTCATTTAAGTCATCCAAAGTCACAGGCGGTTCCGATGGATACGGACCGCCAAAGGTTTCATCGAAATAGCAGAGCTCGGGTTTCTGCGCACGGAGCCCTTCGATGATGAGGCCCATCTGAAGTCCCCAGTCACCCAAGTGCACATCGCCGACCACCTTGTGACCCAAGAAACGGGCAAGGCGCACCAAGCTTTCCCCGATGATTGCGGTACGGAGATGCCCGATATGCAGAGGTTTTGCAACGTTCGGTCCGCCATAGTCCACCACGATGGAAAGCGCCTTTTCTGCACACGGCAGGTCCAAACGCACATCCGAATCCATTTTGCAGGCACGCTCAATGAGATACGCATCGGAAACGTCGAGGTTCAAGAATCCGGGCGGGACAAATTCTGCCTTTGCCAGGATGGGTTCCTCCTGCAATTTTGCTGCAACTTCCTGCGCAATGATGGCAGGATTCTTTTTATAACGTTTTGCGGCGCTCAATGCACCGTTGCACTGGAACTGGCACAAGTCGGGGCGGTTGGAAACCGTGACTGCACCGAGTTCGGGATCATATCCGCACGCTTCAAACGCAGAAGATACGATTTGCGAAAGGGTTTGTCTGACCGTTAAATTTTTGTTTTCCATCAGTATGCCACACCCCAGTAAATCATATGTTTTGCAGGTTTTCCGCAAATCGGACATACATCGGAGATTTCCTCCTGAACAAAGGGCATACAGCGAGAGGACATTCCGGCCTCTTCCTTCACCTTAAGTTCGCACTCAAGGTCACCACACCACATGGTCTTAACAAAACCGCCCTTGGTTGAGGCAATTTCTTTCATTTCCTCAAAGGTGGTTGCCGTGTAGGTATGCTCCTCACGGTTTTTCAGCGCTCTCTCGAAGAGGGCGTTGTGGATCTCATCCATAATCGCAGTGACTTCTTCTACGATATTTTCGAGTTTGACAATCTTCTTCTCACGAGTAACACGGGAGACGAGAACACACTGACCTGCCTCCAAATCACGGGGGCCAAGCTCAATGCGAACGGGAACACCCTTCATCTCATACTCTGCAAACTTCCAGCCTGCGGAGTTGTCGCTTGTGTCGCACTTGGTGCGAATACCTGCTGCGGAAAGGGTACCCAAAAGTTCGTCTGCCGCCTCGAGGACACCTCCCTTATGCGCTGCAATCGGAATGATAACAGCCTGGATCGGCGCAATCTTCGGAGGAAGAACGAGACCGTTGTCGTCACCGTGGGTCATGATAATGCCGCCGATGAGACGGGTGGAAACGCCCCAGGAGGTTTCATGGGGGTTGGTCTTTTTATTGTTCTTATCGGTAAATTCAACATCAAATTGTCTTGCAAATCCGTCACCGAAATAGTGGGACGTACCTGCCTGAAGTGCCTTTCGGTCGTGCATCATGCACTCAATGGTGTAAGTTGCCTCGGCACCGTTGAATTTTTCTTTCTCGGTCTTCCGTCCACGAGTAACCGGCATAGCAAGAACGTTTTCGCAGAAATCGGCATACACATTAAGCATGGTTTCGGTAAACGCTTTTGCTTCTTCTGCGGTGGCGTGGATGGTATGGCCTTCCTGCCACAGAAACTCACGATGGCGAAGGAAGGGGCGTGAGGACTTCTCCCAACGGATGACACTGCACCACTGGTTATATTTCATCGGAAGTTCACGATAGGAATGGAGTACGTTTGCAAAATGCTCGCAGAACAAGGTCTCGGATGTGGGGCGGATGGCATAACGCTCCTCCAGCTTCTCACTTCCGCCGGTGGTGACCCATGCACATTCGGGAGCAAAACCCTCGACGTGGTCCTTTTCCTTTTGGAGAAGGCTTTCGGGAATCAAGAGCGGCATATAGACGTTTTCAACGCCCTGCTTCTTAAACTCAGCATCCAGAATACGCTGGATGTTTTCCCAAATGGCATAACCATAAGGACGGTAGATAAAGACACCACGAATGGAGGAATAGTCGATCAATTCCGCCTTTTTGCATACGTCAGTAAACCATTGAGCAAAGTCAACTTCCATAGATGTGATTTGTTCAACCATTTTCTTTTCCATAATCTTATTCTCCCTCACACGATAAGAATTTGCCCATCAAATCGTGACCGAATTCAATGTATTTGCCGGTGGCTTTTGCGTTTTTCTCGCTGTATGCGGCGCCATTCCCGCTCTTTCCGCTGGTATAGATTGCATATGGAATGGGATCCATTACATGGGTACGGAGTGCGATCGGGGTCGCATGGTCCGGCATCAGCAGAATCTTAAACGGCTCGCCCATCTGCTCCAGATGTGCTTTGACCGGGCCCAAAATTTCAGCATCAATTCGCTCAATCGCAGAAATCTTGAGTTCCAAATCCGCATCGTGTCCACATTCGTCCGGCGCTTCCACATGGACGAACACAAACTCACAGCCTTCGTCAAACGCATCCATCGCAGCCTTTGCTTTGCCTGCGTAGTTGGTATCGTACTCACCGGTTGCGCCGTCAACCGAAATGTTTTTCATCCCGGCGCCTTGGGCAATGCCTTGGATGAGCGGCACTGCGGTAATGACCGCACCGGAGATGCCGTATTTCTCTTTGAAGTTCCCGATTGCGGGTTTGGTACCTTCGCCCCAAAGCCACATGCAGTTTGCGGGTTTCTTGCCGTTTGCGATGCGTGCCTTGTTAACCGGATGAGCCATTAAAATTTCATAACTCTTTTTCATCATGGAAAGAACTTCTGCACCATACGGTCCACCGGGCAGATACGCTGCAATGCCCTGACCTAAAATGTCGTGCGGCGGCATCATATTGTAGTTATAATCAATGCCTTTCCAAATCAGAATGTGACGGTAACTCACACCACGATGGATTTTTAAGTCCTCACGTTCAAACTCGGCTTTGAGCGCATCGAGAAGTTCATAGGCTTCTTCGTTTGAAATCTTATCTGAACTGTGATCCAGCATGGTTTTGTTTTCAAAGTCTTCCTCGGTGGAAATACTGACTAAATTGAGACGGAACACGGTATCCGTATCATCAAGCGGAATTCCAAGCCCGAGTGCTTCAATCGGAGAACGCCCGGTGTAACAGGACTTCGGATTGTATCCCAACACCGAAAGATTGGCAACATCACTGCCAAACGGCATCCCCTCATACAGGGTAGACACCAACCCTTGCTCACCGTTTTGGGCGAGGAAGTCCATGTTGGGTTTGTTTGCTACGTCGAGCGGTGTTTGATCTCCGAGAGACGGGATGGGATAGTCTGCCATTCCGTCGCCCAGCATGACGAAATATTTCATGGTGATCCCTCTATTCTTCCCAGTTGTGCCACACGTTCTGGACATCGTCGTTGTCCTCAAGCATATCCAGCAATTTCTGCATATTCTTAAGGTCATCTTCGTTTGTCAGTGTGATATAAGTCTGGGGGATTTTGTCTTTTTCAGCGGAAATAACGGTCTGACCTTGTGCTTCCAACGCATCACGCACAGCTTCCATATCCTCAACTGCGGTGTAAACTTCGATTGCATCGCCGTCGGTCTCGATATCCTCTGCACCCGCTTCCAGACACATCATCATCACTTCATCTTCGTCTGCACCGGTTTTTTCCAGCAGGATGACCCCTTTGTCATCAAACTGCCAGGAAACACACCCGGTTGCACCTAAGTTTCCGCCATATTTATCAAAGTAATGACGCACATCGGATGCGGTACGGTTACGGTTGTCGGTTAAGGTTTCAACGATCACCGCAACACCACTCGGACCGTAACCTTCGTAGACGATGGTTTCGTAGTTTGCGCCATCTCCGCCCGATGCTTTTTCAATGATACGCTTGATATTGTCATTCGGGACGTTGTTTTGCTTTGCCTTTGCAATACAGTCACGCAGTTTGGAGTTGCTTGCCGGATCCGGACCGCCCTCTTTTACTGCGACCGCCATTTCACGGCCGATTTTGGTGAATACCTTTGCTTTTTGCGCATCGGTCTTCTCTTTTTTATGAAGAATGTTTTTCCATTTGGAATGTCCTGACATATTCTTACACCTCACAAGATACTTAATCACTGTATTGTATCATACTTTTTCATGCAATTTCAACCCCATTCAAATATTTTGTTTTGCAGTTTTTGTTTTCTTGACACGAACACGAAATCTCCGTACAATAGCCCTTGGAGGCGATGAGATGACCCAAAAGTGTTTATTCTTTATTGACGATGTAATTTGGACTTTTCGTGATTTGGCTCGAAAGCAGCCAGACTCTCTGTTTGACAGCCCGTTTTTGGCGGTGCTCAAAGAGGCATGGGAGAAATACGGATTCAAAACGCAGCTGAATCTTTTCTACTCGACCGATAATTATTACGGAAATGATGATTTCAATCTCTCCGAAATGCCGGACCGATACAAAGCAGAGTGGGAAGCTTCTTCAAACTGGTTGAAGCTTGCCTTTCATGCACGGCAGGAATTTCCGGATTATCCGTATGTAAATGCATCCTACGAGCAGGTACGTGAGGACTTTCTCAAAATTAAGGAGGAAGTTTTGCGTTTTGCGGGTGAGAAGAGTTTTACCGATTCCATCGTTCCGCACTGGCTCCCCATGAGTTACGAAGGGTGTTGCGCTCTGCGAGACTTGGGCATCAAAACGATTTCCACGACCTATGGCGTCAGAAGTGAGTACAACGGCGACCCGAATTCCCTGCCGTACGGGCACGCAGGCCGCCTGCTTTATCATCGCAAACCGGAAACCATGGTATTTACCCGAGATACAAATGCAACCGAAATTGAAAAATCCATTTGCGGATACAATCATGTGGACGATGTGGCGGCTTACGATGCGATTTATACCAAAACCAGCGGCATCAAAGATGAAAAAACCGGGCTTGTATTCAAACGTCCTACCAATGGAATTTGCTTGAATTTATTGGAACAGGACGCATTGGAGCAGGCACTTGATGAACGCATCGGAAAAAAATGGGAATTCATCGGAGTCGCCAATCATGAGCAGTATTTTTACGAAGAATATATGTTCTGTCAGCCCGATTACGCAAAAAAATCCTATACACCGCAAAGCGGCTTCACGACGCAGGATATGAATGTATTTTTATCGAAAATTTGTGTGACGAATAAGTCGAAACTGTTTGGCACAAACTAAATCTGCTCATACGAGATGTGAGAAAAAACAGATGAGGTGAAATGCCATGAACAAGGAAAACAACAAGCGAGACAATAACCAGCAGAACAACAAACAGAACAATCAGAACCAGCAGAACAAGCGTGACAACAACCGTCAGGACAACAAGAAAAACGATCAGTACGAGCACTAAAAGCAGCGCACCCCAAATTTTGGGGTGCGCTATTTTTTAACAAGTCATGAATTTTCAGGAAATCCACTTGCCATGCAAGAAAGAATGCGATACAATAAAATTACAGCATGGAAGAAAGGATGTGGATACCATGAAAACAGTAAATGTCATGCTCGATACCATTGCAAAAGTGAAAGATTTTGTCAACCAGCTTGTTGCGGTTCCGTACGATGTCGATCTCGTTTCCGGTAGATATGTCATTGATGCGAAGTCCTTTATGGGCATCCTCAGTCTGGACCTGACAAAGCCGATTGAACTGCGTCTTTACAGCGAGGATTGCGATGAACTTTTAAAAAAGTTGGCACCGTATCTTGTATAAAGCCAAACAAAAAACGCTCTTTGCTTCGGCAAAGAGCGTTTTTCTCTTGCAGGCAGGCGAAAAATCGTGTAGAATAAACTCAGTTTGTAAAAAGGAGTCTTATTATGTTAGAAGTCCTGCTGCAACAGCTTGGGAAATTTGCACTTTTCTTTTGCATCGGTCTTTTGGGGTACCGTTTTAAGTTGTTCCATTCGGGAAACATCGATGCACTTTCCAAATATGTCATGCGAATTGCGCTCCCTGCGCTGGTACTCAGCAACCTTGTCGGGAATACAACCCGAGAAGATCTTACCAATTCCTTTTCTGTGGTATTGATTGCATTTGCTGTCATCCTGCTCCTGTATGGATTCGGCGTCTTGATGTCGAAAATGTTGCGGCTCCGTGGCGAGCGTGCACGTGTGTATCAAGGAGTTTTCACGTTCAACAACATTGGCTTTATGGGCGCCCCACTCATTGCCGAGGTGTTTCCGGGAGTTGGGCTCTTGTGCCACTCGCTTTTCACCCTTGCAGACCAGGTACTTCTTTGGACTTTGGGCGTGTATCTCACCACTCCGAAAGAGCAATTCCACGGAGTGAAACTCTCCGCAATTCTGAAAAAACTCATCAATCCTGCCATGATTGCGCTGGTGGTTGGTGTGATTTTGGTTGTATTTGATCTCGGGTTGCCGAGTGTTTTGGACGACACGGTCTCTTCCATCGGCAAGTCCTCTTCTCCGGTTTCGCTTATTTACTTAGGTGCGCTGCTTGGCGGACTGAACTGGAAGGAGTCTTTCTCACGGCTTGAGTATTATCTGATTGTCCCGTTCAAGATGATCGGCTTTGCCCTTGCACTGTATTACGGTTTGAAATTCATCGGTTTGGACGCAAGTCTTCTCGGTCCGCTTGTTACTTTGGTTGCGCTTCCGTCCATGACTTCGATTGCGATGTTTGCAAAAGAGAACGGATCCGACGGCGAGTATGCGCTCGGTGCGATACTGGTGACCAGTATCTTAAGCCTTGTTTCGCTCCCCATCGTATTCGCACTCATGCGATAAAATTTTAGGAGGTACCCACTATGAAAAAATTCTTCCACGAATTCAAGGAATTCATCTCCCGCGGAAATGTCATGGATCTCGCTGTTGCGGTTATCATCGGCGGTGCATTCCAGGCAATTGTCAAATCCTTAAACGAAGATCTCATCACTCCGTTTATCGGCACCTTTGTAAAAACCGATTTTACCGCAATGGTCGCCACCCTGCGTGGAGTTGAGATCCGCTACGGTGCATTCATCACTGCGGTCATCAACTTCCTGCTTATGTCCTTTATCATCTTTCTCATGATTAAGGTTCTTTCCGCTTTACGCAATCTGAAGAAGAAGGAAGAGATCAAGGAAGAAGAACCCACCACCAAGAAATGCCCGTTCTGCTGCAGCGAAATCGCAATCGAAGCGACCCGCTGCCCGCACTGCACCTCTGTTTTGGAAGAGAAGGAATAATTCATGCAAGTTTTCGATTTCCATTGCCATATTTATCCAGACAAAATTGCCGAGCGTGCAACTATGGCAACGGGTCAGTTTTACGATACTCACGAACCAAAGTGCAAAGGTACGGTGTCCGACCTGCTTGCGTGTTGCGACACGGCGAACATCTGTGGTGCTTTGGTACAATCGGTTGCAACCACGCCGTCACAAGTGAAATCAATCAACGAGTTCATTGCGAAAACAGTCTCCGAGCACCCAGACCGTTTGATAGGATTCGGGACACTGCATCCCGAAAGCGAGGACATTGAGGGAGATGTTAAGCATCTCCTAGAGCTTGGGCTCAAAGGGGTCAAACTCCATCCCGATATCCAAAAGTTTGCGCTGTGCGACCCGCACTGTATGGAGTTGTTTGAGGCGTGTGCTGACCGGCTGCCCTTTCTCGTTCATGCGGGAGATTACCGCTATCAGTACTCCAACCCTGCGCAAGTACGTCCGGTGTTGGATGCCTTTCCGCACACTACTGTGATTGCCGCTCACCTTGGCGGGTGGTCGGTTTGGGAAGAAGCGATGGATGCATTTTGTGGGAAATACGAGCAGCTGTTTGTAGATTCCTCTTCTTGCCGCTTTGTCCTCTCTGCGCAACAATATTTTGACATCATCCGCCGTTTCGGTACAGACCGTGTGTTATTCGGCTCAGACTATCCAATGTGGAACCCGAAAGAAGAACTGGATGATTTTCTCACGCTCCCCTTTACCGATGCGGAATTTGAGAAAATCTTGTACCAAAATGCAAAAACTTTGCTTTCACTCTAAAAATATCTTGCAAAACGCTTTCGTTTGTGGTATGATAGCAAGGCTAAGGAGGCATAGCTCAGTTGGTTAGAGCGCTCGCTTCACATGCGAGAGGTCGAGAGTTCGAGTCTCCCTGTCTCCACCAAAACAAAAGGGCATCTGCAAATGCAGATGCCCTTTTTCTGTTATTCAAATATTTTTGAGATTTTTTCTCGTGCGATGCGTTCGTTGCAGTACACAAAATTGAATTCTCCACTGATGTGCATGTCTGAGACGGTGAAAGTGGTAAGGTCCTCTCGACTTTTCGCAACGGGCGTATAAGCAAAGGTAATCATATTCTGATTTGCGACCAGGTCGCAAATCATGGAAAAATGACTGACCGAACTGCACCGTCGGAAGTTTTCAAGAGAGAAGCCACGGTCAGCAATTGCCTGCTCCAGAAGTTTTCTGGTACCGGAAAACGGTTCTCGGACCACAATATCCTCTTCAAATACATCCTCAAGTGTGACGGTTTTGTTGGCAAACGGGTGGGTTTTTGCACACACACCGACGAAGGTTTCCTTTTTATAGAGATGGTATCCGTATCGGGACTTGTCAAACACGCCTTCGATTACCGCAAAATCAAGTTTTGACTGTTCCAGCATCTGTAAGAGATTTGCGGTATTATCAATGGTAAGATCCAATGTATGGTTTGGAGATTTCACAAAAGCACGGATTTCAGGAACGACGACATACTCTCCGATTGTTTTGGTTGCACCGACTGCCAAATGAATGGTATCTTTCGGAACAAAGCTTCCACGCAAGTGCGTTTCCTCAGAACGGACACTATCAAAATACCGTTTGAGATGATCTGCATATTTGGTTCTGGAGAGTGTGCGTCCATCATACACAAAGAGTTTTACCCCATAATACTGTTCCAAAACCCGGATGTGCTGTGTCACACCCGGTTGGGTCATGTTCAGTTTTTCTGCAGTTTTATGATAATTCATTTCCTCGTACAACGTGAGAAAGGTGTTCACCCGATAATCCAGCATGAGGCCCCTCCAATTATTCTATATTATCACATGATAATAAATGATAATTTGATATTATCATATTTTTATGATAATATCAAGCAGGAAAACTTAGGAGGGATATTATGGATATGAAAGAACGGTTTCTCTTTCTCGCAGGGATTGCACTTTGCTTTTCGGTGGCGGGTGTGTCGGTATTCTTAGAGCATTTGGTTCCGGGAGGTCTTTTGGGAGCACCGATCATCGCACTGTTTTTGGGTACAATCATCAACAGTTTTTTTCATCCTGCGTGGATCAAGCCTGCGTTGAAATTTACATCGAAAAGAATCTTAAAAACGGCAATTATCCTTTTGGGTGCATCCTTGTCCGTCGGGACGATCCTATCAGTTGGTAAGATGACCTTTTTTGTGATGCTTTTTACCTTTGCCATGTGTTTTGGTGGAGGATATTTGGTGCGCAAACTATTTGGGCTTAACTGGAAACTTTCCAACTTGATTTCTGCCGGAACCGGCATTTGTGGTGGATCTGCAATTGCCGCAATTGCTCCGGTCATTGATGCAGATGACAAAGATATTGCGTTTGCAATGTCTTCCACCTTTCTCTTCGATATGGTGATGATTGCACTGTACCCTCTAATGGGGAAAGCATTGGGACTGTCCGACATTGCTTATGGGATTTGGGCAGGAACTTCGGTAAATGATACCGCAAGTGTGGTTGCGTCCGGATATGCATTTTCCGAGATTGCAGGTGATTTTGCCACAATGGTCAAACTCACAAGAACAATTGCCATCGTTCCCACTGTTTTGGTATTTGCTTATGTTGGAACTCGCATGAAACAAAAAGAACTGAAAGCGGCTAGCGGCGGCAAAAAAGTAAATCTTGTAAAAATTATTCCTTGGTTCATCGGCGGATTTTTGCTGCTTGCGATCATAAACAGTGCAGGACTCATTCCCATTGCAGCATCCGGAGTCATCAAAAACACCAGCAAATTCCTTATGGTCACTGCTTTGGCGGCAATTGGATTAGAGACAAGTATTACCGATTTTAAGAAAGCCGGACTCAAACCAATGTTTTACGGAATTACGATTGATACTTTGGTAACCTTGACAGCTTTACTCGTGATTTGGTGCATGGGGTTGCGATAAATTTGTATTGACTTTGAGGGCGTCTTGTGCGATAATAAATGAAAAGAAAACCAATTTATCGGAGGATCGAATTATGGAACATATCAAGACTTTGGAAACTCGTAATCTGTGCGAAAGCGCAAAGAACGGCGGCTGCGGCGAATGCCAGACCTCTTGCCAGTCCGCTTGCAAGACCAGCTGCGGCATTGCAAATCAGCAGTGCGAAAACGAGAGCAAGTAATTTGCCAAAATTGAAATGCCGCCATGCAGGCGGCATTTTTTATCTCTATCTGACAGGAGTTTTATCTTATGATCCATCAGTATCAACTCGGCGGTTATCATATTGTTTTGGACGTATGTTCCGGCGCCATCCATGTGGTGGATGAAATCGCCTACGACATTATCTCAATGTTTGAATCCCGCTCAAAAGAAGAAATTCTTGGGGTTTTGGCAGAAAAGTATCCTGCAATCGGAACGCAGGAGTTGGATGACTGCTACGGGCAAGTGGTCGCCCTCAAAGAGAGCGGCAAACTCTTTACGCCTGATACCTTTGAGCCTATGGCGGGTGCTCTGAAAGCAAAAACCGCAGGCGTGGTCAAGGCGCTTTGTCTGCACATTGCACACACCTGTAATCTAAACTGCGCCTATTGTTTTGCCAGCCAAGGGAACTATCACGGCGAGCGTGCTCTGATGAGTTTTGAAGTGGGCAAACGTGCGTTGGACTTTTTGGTGGAACACTCGGGGTCTCGCCGCAATTTGGAAGTGGACTTCTTTGGCGGCGAACCGCTGATGAACTTTGATGTGGTCAAGGACCTGGTCGCATATGCACGCAGCATTGAACAGGAAAAGGGCAAAAACTTCCGTTTTACACTGACGACAAACGGGGTGCTCATTGACGAGGATGTCATCGACTTTGCAAACCGTGAAATGAGCAATGTGGTACTGAGTTTGGACGGACGGAAAGAAATCCATGACCATTACCGTGTCGACTATTCGGGCCAAGGCAGTTGGGAGAAGATCGTCCCTAAATTCCAACAGTTGGTGAATGCACGTGGCGGCAAGAACTATTATATGCGTGGCACGTTCACCCATCGGAACCCGGATTTTCTGAAAGATATTCAAACCATGCTGGATCTCGGTTTCCGTGAACTCAGTATGGAGCCGGTCGTTTGCGCCCCGGGCGAGGAGTCCGAACTGACCGAGGCAGATCTCCCGATTGTACTCAAACAATATGAAGAACTCGCAGAACTCATGTGTAAAAAAGAGCAAGAGGGTGACCCCTTTACTTTCTATCACTACATGATTGATTTGACCGGCGGTCCGTGTATCTACAAGCGTATCTCGGGTTGCGGTTCCGGTACAGAGTATATGGCAGTAACACCTTCGGGTGATTTGTATCCGTGCCACCAGTTTGTGGGGGACGAGAAATTTAAGTTGGGCGATATTTGGAATGGTGTTTCAGGCACCGAGATTCAAGAGGAGTTTCTTTCCTGCAACGTGTATTCCCGAAAAGAATGCCGTGACTGTTGGGCAAAGCTATACTGTTCGGGCGGTTGTGCGGCAAACGCTTACCACGCAACCGGCTCGATTGGCGGGGTGTATCAATACGGTTGTGAACTGTTCCGCAAGCGCATGGAATGTGCCATTATGGTTGCGGTCAACCGTGCCTTTTCGGGTGACCGAGAATGAACACACCGATTGTTGATTTTGTAGAAGAATATCTCCGTCAAAACCCAATTCGGATGCACATGCCGGGTCACAAAGGGCTGGGCGGCAGTGAGTATGCCCGTGACATTACCGAGATTCCGGGTGCGGACAGTTTGTACGAGGCATCTGGTATTATTCGGGAGAGTGAGCAAAATGCAAGTGCGATTTTCGGCTCGCATACGTTTTATTCCACCGAAGGGTCCTCTCACGCAATCCGTGCCATGTTGTTTCTCGCTTTGACACACGGAAAATCCCGTAAAATCCTGGCGGGGCGAAATGCGCACAAGGCATTTCTTTCTGCTGCTGCACTCTTGGATTTGGATGTTTCCTGGCTTTATGGGGACTCCTACCTCACCTGCTCAATCACCGCAGATACGTTGGAGGCCGCAATCAAAGCTGAGTCACCGTGTGCGGTGTATTTGACCAGCCCGGATTATTTAGGAAACACGTTAGACATCGCAGCACTGTCTGCCGTTTGCAAACGGTACGGGGTGCTCCTTTTGGTGGACAATGCCCATGGTGCATATTTGAAGTTTCTAACCCCCTCCTTACATCCAATGGATTTGGGGGCGGATTTGTGTTGTGATTCTGCACACAAGACGTTGCCGGTACTCACTGGCGGTGCATATCTCCATGTTCGTGATGAGAAAATTGCAGAAACTGTCAAGCCTGCGCTTGCGCTGTTTGGCTCTACCAGCCCTTCTTATTTGATTTTACAGTCGCTCGATCGCATCAATCCGATGTTAGCGCAGCTTTCTCTCACCGAAACAGAAGAAAGAATCATGCGACTGAAAGAAACTCTTGCAGAACACGGATATGTTCTCGTTGGAAACGAGCCCTTAAAACTCACCATTTCCACCAAGTCATATGGCTATACCGGAGCCGAGTTTGCAGAGGAGCTTTCCAAGCGGCAGATTATCTGTGAGTTTTTCGATCCTGACTTTGTTGTTTTGATGCTTTCGATTGCAACGACAGATGAAACATTTGCCCGTCTGGAAACAGTTCTATGCGAGATTCAGAAAAAACCAGCACTCCACACTTCTGCACCGGTCTTTACCCGACCGAAAGCGGTTTGTTCTATTCGGGAAGCGAGTTTTTCCCGGTTTGAGACCCTCCCGATTGCGGATTGTTGCGGCAGGGTGCTTGCCTCTGCATCGGTCGCTTGTCCTCCTGCCGTCCCCATTGTAATGAGCGGCGAGGAAATTAACCAACCTGCAATCGACGCTTTTTCGTATTACGGGATCAACGAGTGTAACGTGATTAAGAAATAGAGTTCCAAAAAAGCTTCTTTTTTAACAATCGGTAGATTTTTCACAAACTTTCGCTTATAATAGAAGCAAAGGAGTTGAAACAATGCTTTATCAGGAATTTCAGGATAAGTCTCTCTCCATGTTGGGATTGGGCACCATGCGTCTGCCTGTGATTGACGGAGAAGATGGAAACCCCGATCTTGATGCGGTTTGCGCTTTGGTCGACCGTGCGATCGAACTTGGTGTGAATTATTTTGATACCGCATGGGGATATCACAACGGGCAATCGGAAATTGTGATGGGGAAAGCGCTTGCCCGCCATCCGAGAGAGTCTTTTTATCTCGCTTCTAAATTTCCGGGTTATGATCTTGCCAATGTGGATAAAGTGGATGAGATTTTCGAAAAACAGTTGGAAAAATGCGGTGTTGAGTATTTTGACTTTTATTTGGTACACAACGTCTGCGAGACCAACATTGATTCTTACACCGACCCGCAGCTTGCCATTGTAAACCGGCTATTGGAGCGCAAAAAGGCCGGACAAATCCGCCATCTCGGTTTTTCCGTACACGGTGCACAGCCGATTTTCGAGCGGTTTTTGGACGCATACGGCGAACACATGGAATTTTGTCAGGTACAGTTAAACTATTTGGACTGGTCCTTCCAGGATGCCAAGTCGAAAGTGGATGTACTCAACGAGCGGGGCATTCCGATTTGGGTCATGGAACCGCTTCGAGGCGGACGCTTGGTTTCCCTTTCGGATGCGGATACATCAGTCTTAAAACAACTCCGTCCGGAAGAAAGTATTCACGGCTGGGCATTCCGCTTCCTGCAATCTGTCCCGGGGGTTGGGGTTGTACTCTCCGGCATGAGCAACATGGAACAGTTGGAGGACAACTGCAACATTTTCTCCCAGGACAAGCCGCTCTCCCAATATGAATTTGACACCTTATTGCAAATTGCAGACCGCATGAGCAAGGCAAACGGAGTCCCTTGTACCGCATGCCGTTATTGCACCGAGTATTGCCCGCAAGGGCTGGACATCCCGAATCTGTTGAACCTCTACAACGAGCATGTCTTTACCGGCGGCGGATTTTTGGCACCCATGGCGGTTGGCGCAATGGAGGAGGCAAAACGCCCGTCTGCCTGTGTGGGCTGCCGCAGTTGTGAAGCAGTTTGCCCCCAGCAGATTAAAATTTCAGAAACCCTCTCCAATTTCACTGAAAAATTAAAACCGTAATTCAAACACCTCTGTCATACGACAGAGGTGTTATTCACAGTTTGTTCACTTGATTCTTTCCATTCTTTGGGAGTATACTATAAGGTAATGAAAAGGATGTGAAACCATGTTAAAACGATTGATGCAAAGCGTTCGTGAATTCAAAACTCCCACGATTTTAACGCTTTTGTTTATCACACTGGAGGCAGTGATTGAAACCTCACTTCCCTTTATTACAGCGACTTTGGTCAACCTCATCAAAGACGGTGCCGAGATGGCACAGGTGCTCCAACTCGGCGGACTTTTGGTGGTGATGGCACTCGCCTCGCTCTCTTGCGGTGGCATCGCAGCAATCACATGCTCGAAAGCTTCGTCCGGATTTGCACGCAATTTGCGGCACGATATTTTCACCAAGGTGCAAACCTATTCCTTTGAGAATATTGATAAATTCTCCTCCTCGTCTTTGGTGACCCGAATGACCACGGATATTGCACATGTGCAAATGTCTTTTATGATGATTATTCGCACCGCCATCCGTTCCCCGCTCATGTTGATTTTTTCCACCGTGATGGCGTATCTCATGGGTGGTGCACTGGCTGCGGCATTTGTGGTTGTTATCCCGGTTCTGGCAGTCGGGCTTCTGCTTATCAGCCGCAAGGCGATGCCGGCATTCCGCCGTGTTTTTCGCAAATACGACCGCATGAACGAATCCATTGAGGAAAACGTGCGTGCGATGCGTGTGGTCAAAGGCTTCTCCCGTGAAGAATACGAAAAAGAGAAATTTGGGAAGGCTTCCGACGACATCGCAAAGGAATTCACCTTTGCTGAGCGAATTGTAGCGCTCAATACCCCGCTTATGAACTTCTGCATGTACTTCAACATGCTGTTCATCCTGCTGGTTGGCTCATATTTTGCGGTCAACTCCGGCGGGACGACCGTAGACGTTGGACAAATTTCCGCTATGCTCACATACGGAATGCAGATTCTGATGTCACTCATGATGCTCTCCATGATTTACGTCATGCTTACCATGTCGGCAGAATCCATGAAGCGTATTTATGAGGTGTTGGAAGAAACGCCCACTCTCACCAACCCTGAACACGCTGTTTGTGAAGTAAAAGACGGCTCGATTGTATTTTCCAATGTGAGTTTCAAATACTCTTCTGCTGCGAAGAAATATGCGCTTTCCGACATTGATCTGACCATCCCATCAGGTGCAACTGTTGGAATTTTGGGCGGCACCGGCGTTGGGAAGTCCTCTCTGGTGCAGCTCATTCCTCGGCTTTACGATGCGACCGAGGGAACGGTAACGGTCGGCGGTGTGGACGTGAGAGACTATGACATTACGTCTCTGCGCAGTGCTGTGGCAATGGTGCTTCAAAAGAATCTGCTGTTTGCCGGTACGATCAAGGAAAATCTACGTTGGGGCAAACCAGACGCTACCGATGAAGAGATTGTTGCCGCTTGTCGTTTGGCTTGTGCGGATGAGTTTATCTCGACCTTTCCAGACGGATATGACACCAAAATCGAGCAAGGCGGAACCAATGTTTCCGGCGGACAGAAACAGCGTTTGTGTATCGCACGTGCGCTGATTGCACAGCCGAAGATTTTGATTTTGGACGACTCCACCAGCGCAGTGGATATGAAAACAGATGCTCTCATTCGTGCCGGGTTTGAGGAATATATCCCGTCTACTACCAAACTTATTATTGCGCAGCGTGTTTCCTCGGTCATGCACGCAGATATGATCGTTGTGATGGACGGTGGAAAGATTGCCGACATCGGAACACACGAAGAACTGTTAAAATCATCCGAGATTTACCAAGAAGTGTATCAGCAGCAAACGAACGGAGGTGCCGAGCATGAATAAGCCAAAACGCCCCCCGGTCAAAAAAGGTACTTTGAAACGCACGATTCTGACGGTGTTCCAGGCATATCCTGTGATGTTTCCCGTCACACTTCTATGCATTCTCTTCTCTGCTGTGGTAGCTGCTGTCCCCGATGTTTTGATTCAGAAAATCGTTGCAGCAATTGAAACCTGGCAGCCTGCTCAGGATTGGCCCAGCGCAGCAAAGGAAATTGTTCCGATGGTGATATTTCTTGCAGTGCTTTATCTGCTGGCTCTTGCCGCAACCGCACTGTACACCCAGTTGATGGCGGTTATCACGCAAGGCTATCTTTCCAAGATGCGTCGCAAGATGTTTGACGGAATGCAGAATCTTCCTATTCGCTATTTCGATTCCACCAAGCACGGAGATATCATGAGTCATTACACCAATGATATTGACACCCTGCGTCAGCTCATCTCTCAGTCCATCCCCTCCATTATCCGTGCTGGAAGTGTTGTAATCTGTGTTCTTGGGATTATGCTTTATTACAGCATTTGGATGACCCTTTTGGTCCTTGCCGGTGTTACCCTGATGTTTTATGTATCCAAGAAATTCGGCGGTGGATGTGCCAAATACTTCCTGCGACATCAGAAGTCCATGGGCGCAACCGAGGGATATATTCAGGAAATGATGAATGGTCAGAAGGTGGTCAAGGTCTTTTGCCACGAACAGGATGCACAAGAAGGCTTTGATGCATTAAATGACGCACTGTTTGACGATAGTTACCGTGCAAACTGCTATTCCAATATTTTGGGTCCGATCATTCAAAACATCGGCAATATCCTTTATGTTTTGGTGGCAGTGGTCGGTGGTGCGCTTCTGCTCACCGATGTGCCGAACATCAGCATTTCAGGAATGCCCTTTACGTTGAGCATTGTCATTCCCTTCCTGAATATGACCAAGCAGTTTACCGGAAACATCAACCAGCTTTCTCAGCAAATCAACCACATTGTAATGGCGCTTGCGGGTGCAAACCGTATTTTTGAACTGATGGATCAGGAAGCAGAGACCGATGACGGTCTTGTCACTTTGGTCAATGCGCACATTGCAGCCGACGGAACGGTTACCGAGGTAAAAGAACACACCGGAAAGTGGGCATGGAAACAGCCGCAAGAGGACGGAAGTTTTCTCTACATCCCGCTTTGCGGTGATGTACGCCTGACCGAGGTGGATTTCGGATACACCGATGAAAAGCAGGTGCTGTATGATATTTCGGTCTACGCAGAGCCGGGTCAAAAAGTTGCGTTTGTCGGGGCAACCGGTGCAGGAAAAACCACCATCACCAATCTGATTAACCGTTTTTACGACATTGCAGACGGAAAGATCCGTTACGACGGGATTAACATCAATAAAATTCGCAAGTCCGATTTGCGTTCTTCTTTGGGAATCGTATTGCAGGAAACCAATCTGTTCACCGGAACAGTAATGGAAAACATCCGTTACGGACGTCTTGATGCTACCGACGAAGAGTGTATCGAAGCTGCACGGCTTGCGGGGGCAGACAGTTTTATTTCCCGTCTCCCCGAGGGATATGAGACACAGCTTTCCGGAAACGGTGCAAACCTTTCTCAAGGCCAGCGTCAGCTCATTGCGATTGCACGTGCTGCGGTGGCAGATCCTCCGGTTCTCATCATGGACGAAGCGACTTCCTCCATTGACACCCGTACCGAAGCGATTGTCCAACGTGGCATGGATCAGCTCATGGAAGGAAGAACCGTGTTTGTCATCGCACACCGCCTGTCCACTGTTAAGAACTCAGATGTCATTATGGTACTTGACCGTGGACGTATCATTGAGCGTGGCACACACGAGGATTTGATTGCGGAGCGTGGCACGTACTATCAACTCTATACCGGCGCATTTGAACTCGAATAAGAAGTAAAAACTGCTGTGTACCAAACGATACACAGCAGTTTTTTATTGTTCTTGTTTTCTACACAAAACAACGATACCGACCAAAAGCAGTATCACACTGATCCATTGTGACGTAGATAGAAAGAGAAAAGAACCACGAATCAAATCCCCTCTGAAAAATTCAAGCGAAAAACGCACGATTGAATAAAGTATCAAATAGAGTGCAAGAATATGATATGAAGGACGATTCTTCCGGATATAGAGAAGGAGGATGGCCATGATTTTTAAGTTTAACAGTGCTTCCACTCCTTGAATCGGAAAAAGAGTTTTCCCAATAACAAAAGCACTTCTCACCGCCAAAGGTCCGGTATATTCAAATCCATAACAACAACCGGCAAGTAAGCAACCAAGTCTTCCAATTGAGTGTCCCAATGGCAGGAACGGCACAACGCACTGCTCTACTTTTTTTACGTCAAGTTTTTGCCACCGCAACGCAACAATTGCCCCTAGAATTCCACCAATCAATCCCCCATAATAGACCGACCCTATCTCGCTTAGAAAGTCAAATTCTCCATTTACAATTTTGTCAAGCAAAACTTCACTCGGATAAGACACAAGCACATAAAGCAGTCCAGCACCAAATAGAGCTGCCCCCAACGAGATTGCCATAACAACGATCATCTCTTCAAATCCCAAATTGATTTGCCGAGCTTTTTTCAAAATCAAAAAACTGCACAAGAAGATCCCAATCGTCATCATCAGTCCATAGGTCGGAATACAAAGAGTTCCGAAGCATAAATACTGATACAAAATCATCACCCAAAAGCAAAACCGCCCTGCTTCCAAGGCGGTTTTCTAATTATGCAGCAGTTGCTGCGACATTTGCGATTCCACCGATGCAGGCGGCGCATGCTAACCACATGATCAGACCTAATGCTACCGAAATGATAGACATGACCAAACCTGCAGTTGCCATTCCTTTCTTCTCAACATTTTTGCGTCCTAATGCACCAAGAATGACACCAACGATACCGACGATGCAAGAAAGCCAGCCCAAACCGATAAAAGGAAAAACTAAGGAACAAATACCTAAAACCAAAGATGCTACTGCCATTGTTTCACCCCCTCACCCAATTTCTATAGCACCATTATATGACACATTGTCATATTTGTCAAGCACGGATTATGACATAATGTCATTGGAGGTGTTTGGATGAAAAACAATCTGAGGCTGCTTCGAAAAAGCAAAGGATACACCCAAATTGCTGTGCAAATGAAAACCGGCATCGAACAGGCTCTTCTTTCCAAATATGAAACCGGAGAACGAATCCCACCTACCGAGACGCTGTTGCGTTTGGCTGACTTTTACAACGTCAGTATTGACTACATCCTATGCCGAACCGACGTTCCTGAAATAGGCAAAAAATGAGTTGCAGTTTTGTGACTGCAACTCATTTTTCGATTTGTTAAAGAAATTTCCCATTAAAACACGCAATACTGCGCCATGTAGGCATCCATTTTCGGGAGAAGTTCAGCATATTCGGGAAGTTCAGAGAGATATTCACGGATATCTGCAACGGTGACCAAACTGTGCACACGAATACCAAATTCCTCGCCCACTTCCATGACAGCGGTCTTGCCGGGAGTGGTTCCAACTTCGCAGCGATTGACCGAGATGAACATATCGGTTACTTTGACATCTGCACAAGCTGCCAGCACCGGCATGGTCTCACGGATTGCGGTACCTGCAGTGATGACATCCTCGATGATAACGACACGGTCTCCGTCTTTCGGCTTGTAACCAACGATCGAGCCGCCCTCGCCGTGGTCCTTTGCTTCTTTTCGATTGAAAAAGAACGGTTTATCAATGCCGTGCACACGAGCCAAAGCACCCGAAACTGAAGTTGCAAGCGGGATTCCTTTGTATGCCGGGCCGAACATTGCATCAAAGTCATCGCCGACAGTTTCTTTCACCAAAGCCGCATAGAACTCGCCAAGGCGGGAATTCTGGAGCCCGGTTTTGTAGTTTCCGGTATTGACGAAATACGGGGTGTTGCGACCGCTCTTGGTGACGAAATCACCGAAGCGAAGGACATCTGCGCTCATCATAAATTCGATAAATTCACGTTTTGCCTGAGAAATCATGATTTCTACCGCCTTTCTTACAGTTGTGCCGCTTTTTTCAGTGCAACGTCAATGCGTGGGCAGAAGAACTCTTCACCGACACGCTCAACAAAGCCTGCTTTTGTCATAACTTTCATGGGTTGCTCATTCACGTGGGAGAACACCACTTTGAGTCCTGCTTTTTCACAGCGATCGTAAAGCTCCTCAATTGCATTCATCGCAGTTGCATCGAGTGCGGAAACAGCACGCATACGAAGCACCAAGACCTTGGTGTATTCCTTAAAGGTGATATCGAGCATCTTATCCGCTGCGCCAAAGAAGAGCGGTCCGCTGATTTCATAGACACGCACATGCTTGGGCACTTCACACAGTTCAATACTTTCCTCGTCATTCTCCTGCTCAATATATTTCCAGGAAGTGACTTCGGTCTGATCGCTCATGCGTTTGAGGAAGAGGAGTGCTGCCATAATCATACCGACTTCGATTGCAACCACCAAATCAAACAGCACGGTGAGGACGAAAGTGACCACCATGACTGCGATATCACTTTTCGGTGCGGTTTTGCAAGTGCGGACAAATTTGCGCCATTCGCTCATGTTATAAGCAACTACAAACAAGATTGCCGCAATGGTGGGCATCGGGATAAGACCTGCATACGGCATAAGGAAGAGGAGGACAAGCAACAGAATAACTGCATGAACCATGCCCGCAATCGGAGTACGTCCGCCGTTTTTGACGTTTGCTGCGGTACGTGCGATTGCGCCGGTCGCCGGGATACCGCCAAAGAGAACGGATGCAATATTGCCAAGACCTTGTGCAGTGAGTTCTGCATTGGAGTTGTGGCGAGAACTTACCATACTGTCCGCCACAACGCAGGAGAGGAGTGATTCAATTGCAGCAAGCACTGCGATGGTCACCGCATCCGGGAAAACTGCTGTGATTTTTGCGATACTGAAGTCCATGCCTGCGAAGTTGACCTGCGGCAGACCGGACGGGATGGTGTAGAGTTCACCGATGGTGTAGACCCCATCGCCCAAACCCGGGATGAATGCCACCATCAGTGCGCCGACCACGACGGCAATCAGCGAGGGCGGGACACGTTTTTCGAATTTTGGATATACAATCAGAATCAGGAGAGAGACCGCACCCACCAAAAGTGCCTGCCAACTGAATGTGCCGATGGCTTCGATGTTTGCGTGCATCTTTTCCAAAAGTTCTACCGGGCGGACCCCTGCCGCATACTGCAAGCCAAAGAAGTCTTTGACTTGGCCAAGCAGGATGGTGACCGCAATTCCGGCGGTGAATCCTGTGGTAATGGTGTACGGGATGTACTTAATCAGCCCACCGAATTTGAACACACCCATTAAAATGAGCATGATACCGGCCAGGATGGTTGCAACAAACAGCCCGTCCATGCCGTGGGTTGCGACGATGCCTGCCACAATGGTGGCAAACGCCGCTGTTGGTCCTGCGATCTGCACACGGCTTCCACCAAAGAAGGAAACCACAAAGCCTGCCGCTACCGCAGTATACACACCGCACGCAGGCTCAACACCCGATGCCAGCGCAAGTGCGATCGAAAGCGGAAGCGCAATGATTGCGACAATGATACCTGCAAGCAGGTCCTTGATGAGTTGTCCCTTTTCATAGCCTTTTAAGACCGAAAAGAGTTTTGGCTTCAAATAAAAGTCTTTCATACGTTCACCCCATGTAAAATTCTTCTTCTAATTATATCATTCGGGAAAAATCTTTACAAGACCGGAATAATAGCCTAAAATAAAGGAAGAAACGGAGTGTTTTTATGCAGATATACATTGACGCGGACGGATGTCCGGTTGTAGATGAAGCAATTGCTCTTTGTAAAGCGTTTTCCTTGCCCTGCACGATTTTGTGCGACACCGCACACCAAATCGAGCGAGATGGTGCCCGCACCTTGGTCTGCTCCAAGGGTGCGGACAGTGTGGATTTCACCTTGGTGAATTTAATCGCCTCCGGCGACGTGGTGGTCACACAAGATTACGGGCTTGCCGCCATGTGCCTTGCTCGAGGGACATTCCCCATCCATCAGGACGGATATTTTTATACCAACGAAAACATCGATGCACTCTTGCTCGCTCGCCACACATCCGCCAAAGTACGCCGTGCCGGCGGCAGATTCAAAACAACCCCCAAACGCACCAAAGAGCAAAGCCAGGCATTTTGCAATGCGCTGAAAAGTTTTTTAGAAACAAAAACAACCCGACTCGAATGAGTCGGGTTACTTTTTTATTCTTTCATATCGTCCATGGTTTTGTTGACGCTATGTTTGATGGGTTTCCATTCCACTTTTTGGAAGAGTGCCGCAATTGAAATCGGCACATAGGTGAGCAAGAAGACCGGGAATGCAAACACATACAAAAGTTTTTTCCATGCCGGACAGCGAATGACTTTCCATTCACTGAGCAGAGTAAGCCCGCCATACATCAAAAGGACCAGGTAGAAGTTTCGCACAGTGGTCCAAAGCGAGTTGATGGTTTCCTCATAGAGACGGATGGCGTCCCATGTAAACGGCTCCATCGCATAAGTAAGCAGGACAAAGAGATTGACTGCGATGCAGACAAATGTGAGCATGATGGACGGAGCAACTGTCATAAGCATATCGAAACAAGAGAATGCATTTCTCTTACCACGGAGAATTCCGCCGATCAACTTCCAGCAGTACTTGGTAATGACTTGATAAAAGCCTTTCGACCAACGCAGACGTTGATTCCAGGACTGACGGAAGCTTGCAGGTTGTTCGTCATAGAGGACTGCGCCCCCCGCATAGCCGATACGGTCGCCGTCGACCGCACAGTTGACCGAGAATTCAATGTCCTCGGTAAGCAGGTGGAACGGCCAGCCGCCATGCTTTTCGATGAGTTTATGCGAGATCAAAAACCCGGTTCCCGAGATGGCACAGTTGGTACCAAGGAGCATACGAGGATGATTGAGGAAGCACGCCTCACGCAAGAACCACAGGGAATAGCCTGCTGTGAGCCAGTTGCTATCGTAGTTTTTTGAGTTACGGTAACTGGTGACTGCAGCATAACCTTGATCGAAAACACGGTTCATTTCCATGACGAAATTCTCGTCTACCAAGTTGTCCGCATCAAAAACAAAGTATCCGTCGTAGGTCTCCTCAAGCTGATGGAAGAAGTAATCCAGCGCATAACCCTTTCCGATTTTTTGGAGATCGTTTCGAATCACTACGGTGGCGCCGTTTGCACGGGCGACATCGGCGGTAGCATCGGTACAGTTATCCGCAATCACATAGAGATCCAAGAGGTGCTTGGGATACTTCTGTGCGCACAAGGTTTTGAGAAGTTCCCCAATGACCGCTTCTTCATTACGTGCCGCAATGATGGCAGCATAACGATGCAATTTTTTCGGGACATAATTCGATTTTTTGTTGCGAGCAATCAAGCCGACCACCAAATATACGATTTGGTAGAGGTAAGTCAGGGTGATTACCCAAAAAATGACCATATTAAAGGTCCGAACAAACTGTAACATAAAAGCCCTCCGTTGAGTGGCGCAAGAAATGCGCCAAGAATCCCCCGGCGCATCCGTTTTTCTCTTTGATTTAATTATACACCATCCGCACCAAAAATCAATAGAATTTTGGGAAAGGAGCGCAAAAAAGAGCGAGGAAATTTTCCTCGCTCTTTTTCAGTTAGGCGTTACTTGTTGATGATGCGATCGAGGAACACTGCAACTTCTGCACGAGTTGCGTTGCCCTGCGGATTGATCTTGCCATCGCTTCCCTGGATGAAGCCATTTCCTACCATTGCCTTGACTGCGTCAAATGCCCAGTCGGAAATCTGGTCTGCATCTGTGAAGTCTGCAAGTACTTCTTCCGATGCGTCC
>JAFQME010000032.1 GCA_017421025.1 Oscillospiraceae bacterium | reverse complement strand
CTGTTTTCGTATCTACGGATGTTATCCTCTCCGAAATGAGTATCAGCAATAAAAAATGTTTTGCTCATATAATTATGCTCCAAAAGCCTGTCCCCGAAATGCGAAGACCTTTTCATTCATCTCAAACATATCATCATTTCTCATTCTCGCCAATTTCAGCATCAGAAAAAATGATAGTCGGGTAATCACAGTTATTACTTTTTACACGGTAGAACACCTTGAAACCAAAATAGGTTTCAAGTGCACTTACTATATCATTAATTAATCCTTCTTCAATATTTGAAAGACAGATGTGTGTAATCCATTCTTCCTCGTCTGCAGTACAGTTAAACGGATCAAAAGCATCTACATTATCGAATTCGAGAGAAATCGCTCCGTTGTCAGACTTAAAGCAACTATACCCGCTGTCAGACATTGGTTTACTGCACCAAAGGTAAGAAACCCATCTGTTCCCTTCGTCGATATTCATTTTTTCAAATCGCACACTTGCTTCAAATATACTTTTTAGCTGTTCATAGTGATTTACTGCATCATACTTATTTTCGGGTCTGAAAATACCCTCTAATACTCCCTCAAAAAAAATCACAACTTCACCTAATTTATGTCGGTTCCATGAGTGTATGGGGAATATTTCATCATAATTGTGATTACCGTGTCTTTCTATATTCGCTCTTTTTAAACGAATCCATTCGTAGTATTCCTCTGTTCTGTCTTCATCTGTAATTTCATCAAGTCTTGTGATGCGACGGTTCTGCTCCAATTCACATAATTTAACAATGCTTGCAATATCATTTTTCAAGAGTCTGTCCATATATTCGCTTCTTCTGTGTTTTCTTTTTTCGTCTTCGCTTAATTTATTATAAAAACCATAAAACGTATCAGGGTGTTCTAAAGGAGCTGTTTCATCAAAAACCAAAGCTTTCAATGCCTCGATCACTTGTTCTGAAAACCCTTCCTTTTGCAGATCCTCAAATGTAATATCGGTATTTTCTACAACATCGTGTAAAAGAGCAACAACCCTAGTGTTTTCATCCTTCATCTGCAAAGCAACAGAGCTCGGACGAACCATGTGCGGCAGCCCGCTTTCCGCTGACTGCCTCTTACGTGCTTTACTTACAATTTCCATTGCCTTATTTGTCATTTCTGTATCTATTATCATTCCATTTTCCTCTTTCATTTTGCACGCTTTTTTCAGCAAGAGGGTGTAGCTTATAGCATATTGGTACGCATTTAATATATTTTTTCGCCAAAAGCATAATTGTTCATAGTAACACCTTCTTGCAAATATAATTATATACTATATATCGTCATTTTCTTAAGATGAGTACTATCGAATACAAGTAGGCTTTTAGCTATCTATCCAAAAATCATCGCTCATCAGTTGTGTGTTCGACAATATGAATTATAGATTTTACGCTAAGAATCAATCCTTATATTTGTGCCAAACTCTTTAAATGATTTGATATACACCCTGACACCATTCCTGACACCAATTTTTTATGAGATACACGGAGTTATGCGGGAATCTATAGAATTCTGCTCTTGTGACAATCCTTTGTTTATAGCCATTCAGAGAGTTTTATAAGGTTTTACAGAAATATATGAAACAGGTGCATGAACGACAATACCAAGTTTCATATAGAATTCTCCTTTGATTTTGCTCACAAAATTGTTTGTTTCATTATACTGTAACCACCAAAAAAAGTCAATTCCCGGACATCTTGTTCTTTCCCTGCATTTGTGGTAACATAAGTGCGAGGTGACACGATGAAGTATTTGGAACTTTCGGGAAATAATGCGGCGTTTCATCTTGCCGCAGAATACTATCTCACGGAATTTGACCCGTTTGGCGGTGCGGACATCTGCTGGTTTTGGCGCACTGTCCCCACCGTGGTCATCGGGAGATACCAGGTAGCGCAGGCGGAAGTGAATCTCCCGTACCTTGAGGAGCACGGCATCCGCTTGGTACGCCGTCACTCGGGCGGAGGCACTATTTATTCGGACGAAAACAACCTGATGTTTTCCATGGTGACCAAATCCGCAGACGAGGGAATCAATTTCCAAGCGTTTACCCAACCGCTTGTGGAGCTTTTCAATGCATGGGGACTTCCGGTCACCCATTCCGGACGCAACGATTTGTTCTTGTATGGGAAAAAGTTTTCCGGAAATGCGCAGTTTCATCACAACGGCTTCACCGTGCACCACGGCACGCTGCTGATCGACTCGGATTTTGAGCGTATGGCTTGTGCCATCAACCCACCTGCCGAGAAAATCCGTGCAAACGGTGTTGCCTCGGTGCGTGAACACGTCATCAATTTGAAACCATATTTGCCTGCAGCGGTGTGTGAAGACGGTTTGGACGTCCATTTGAAAAACGCATTGTGCGACGGTGTGGTTTCTTTCACCGATGCCCAAATCGAAACCATCTCAAGCATCGCAAAAGAGCGTTTTTGCGGCTGGGAGGTCCTGTTTGGAAAATCGCCGAAATTCACCATCACCCGCTCCCGCAGGTTTGCCGGCGGAAGTCTTGGCGCAAACCTCGCAGTCGAACACGGAATCATCCGCGAAGTACAGGTGTTCGGAGACTTTTTCGGGGATGCAGACCCCATGTGCCGTGCCCTCGAAGGTGTCCCCTACACCCAAGCGGATATCCTAAACGCATTACGCTCGGTTGCACTTCCGCATGAAATGAGTGCGGAAGAGCTCGCCGAAAGTTTCACCGATGTGGCCGGGAGGTAAAACATGGCAACACTACTCATGCTGGTCATCTTTTGCGGCTTTGTGGGGCTCGGGATTCCCGACTCCATGTTTGGCGCATCCTGGCCTGCCATTTATTCTGATTTTCAAATTCCCATCTCGTATGCCAATTTCGTGACCATCATCCTCTCGATCGGTACCATTGTATCCAGTTTCTTGAGCGGACAGATCAATTCACGTTTTTCTGCGGTTTCGGTTTCGGTGGTCAGCACCCTGCTCACCGCAATCGGGCTTTTTGGTTTTTCGGTTTCCAACAACCTTTGGTTTTTGTGTCTGTGCGCTGTCCCGCTTGGGTTGGGCGCAGGCGCAATCGACTCGGCACTCAATCACTTTGTCGCCCTCCATTACAGCGCATCCGCCATGAATTTCCTGCACTGTTCTTACGGGGTCGGGGTCACGGTGGGACCGCTCATTATGTCCATGGCGATTTCAAATGTGGGCTGGCGTCGAGGGTATCTCGCAGTATTTTTCATTCAATTGGTCATCACCCTGATTCTCATCCTCTCCACTCCGCTTTGGAAGCGTGTGGGAGGCAGCACCGAGCAGACCGAGTCATCGCAAGATCTCATGCGGCTTTCCGAAACCGCAAAGCTCCCCGGTCTGGGATTTGTGCTTCTGATGTTTTTCACCTCTTGCGGAATTGAATTCACCTGCGGGCACTGGGGCAGCACTTTCTTGGTAGAAGCAAAGCACTTGTCCAAAGAAGCTGCTGCACGAATGGTCACACTTTATTATGTCGGCATCACGACCGGGCGATTCTTATCCGGTATCCTTGCCACCAAAATATCCCCCCGACGGATTGTGCAGATTGGGCTTTTGTGTGTACTCGGTGCAATCGGGCTGCTGTTTTTGCCCGGCTCCGTACTGCTTTCCGGCGCAGGACTCTTTTTGGTCGGTTTGGGCAACGGGCCGATTTTCCCGAATCTGGTGCATCTCACCCCGCAATTTTTCGGCGAGCGTGCAAGTGCCTCTGTGATGGGGATTCAGTTCGCCTCTGCAAACACCGGGATTCTCTTGGTGCCGATGCTCTTCGGATTTCTCACCAAATCCTTCGGGCTGGAGTTGCTCCCCTATTATTTGCTTCTCTTTTTCATCCCCCTTGCGGTTTCATTCTGCAAAACAAACAAAAAGAGGAATGTCAGTTGACATTCCTCTTTTTTTATTCGACTTTGTATTCCCAACAGATGGTATCGTCGGCTTTGGGATAGTATGCCGAACACCCGTAATTCGGGGTCACCCCGTTGACCGAATACACCCAACCCGACAAAGGCCCCGCATCAAACTCATAGAGATTGGAAATCCCCTCAATATATGCGGTCTGATAGACGGGGGATGTGGTAAATTCCATTAAAATCCCATAGGTGCGGCACAACCGCTGCAACAGGTCAAACACGCTCTCCCCCTCCTCAAGTTCCACCGAGGTGGGCGGTAAAATCCAGCCGTCTTCCGGCACAAGTTCGTGTTTGTCCGCATCGAGTGCTGTCCTGTTTTCGCAAAGTGCCTTGCAGGAAATGGAAAACGTGCAGGTCTCAGCCGCAGGCGGCTCTGCCCCAACCGCTGTTTCCTCCTCAGGCTTTTGCGTCACAACCTCGCTCACCTGCGGAGGTTGCATCTCAACCGGTGTTTCCTCAGCCACCTGCGGAGGTTGTACCTCGACCGGTGTTTCCTCAATCACCTGCGGAGGTTGTACCTCAACCGGTGTTTCCTCAACCACCTGCGGAGGTTGTACCTCAACCGGCGGCAAACTCTGTACCGATTCTTTCGGTGTGCATCCGCACAAAAGTGCAAACACACAAAGCAGCAGGAGTTTACGCATGTGTCATCTCCAAAAGATCATAAATCATCTGAGCAACCTCGCAGCGCAGGACTGCACGTGATTCTTCGCTTGCGGTCTCCCATTCGACATTCAAATACTCCGCCGCACGTGCCACCATGAGATGCGCCTCATGGACCGTGATGGACGCAGCTGCATCAAAGCGTCCGTCCGTTCTGCCTTTGACGATTCCAGAGGCGGTTGCGGCACACACCGCATCATAATACCAAGCCTCTTTGCTGACATCCGGGAAATCACAGGTGCCGCCGGACAAATTCAATGCACGACAAAGAAGTGCACAAAACTCCGCACGGGTCATAGTCGCATCAGGCAGGAAGCGTCCGTCCGGGAAGCCGGTGATCAACCCTCTTTTACCAAGGGATTCGATGGCGGTTTGATTTGCATGGTCAATTCCGTCATAGAAAGAACAAACCTTGCGTTCCTCCCCGCTCATGTCATACAAAAACGGCAAGTCATTCTCGGCACGGGAGACCGCAACCAGTGCCAACACCGCTTGTTCGGTCGCCATGGGGTTGGTTTCGCCGCCGATTTCATGGGAGAAGCCGTCCTTGGTACGGTAAGCGAGCAGTTCTGCAGGATCGCAGGAACGACCCTGTGCAGCACGTGCGATCAGAACTTGTGCAACACTCTCACAAGAGGTGCATTTCACCTTCTCTAAGAATTTCATGCCGGCATCCAATGCCTGCGTTTTTCCCGAGTTTCGGAGTGCGACAAGTGCCATGGCGGTGAGATCGGCATCCGAGTTCTCACCGGAAAGGCTCCAGCCTCCGTCTTTGTTTTGCGCAGCCAGGATTTCATCGAGGTATGCGTCCTGCCCCACGGTTTTGAGTGCAAGACGTGCCCAAATTGCACCGTTGATGCCTTGACGCAGGACCGCTTCTTTGTTTGAGAGCGGTGCGGTCAAATCAAATCCTGCAACCTGTTTCGGGTCCACTCCGAGCGCCGAGAGTGCAAGCACGGTACGGCTGTACTCGGTGTATTTGCGGTCGCTGAGCACACCGTTTGCTTCTGCCACAGTCTTACAGACGCTTGCAAAATAGGCATCCCATGCTGATTGCGGAAGTTCTGCCCCTCCACGTGCAAGCGCAATTGCTGCCCATTCACTTCCAAATCCGGAAAGCGTGAGGTCTTTGAGATACGGGGCAATCTCCAACGGCTTTGTTTCTTTTTCGGGGGCACGGGAAACACCGCCGCCTCCGCCACCACCGCTCGGAGCTTTCAGCGAGGCTTCTACCGTGTAGTAGGTTTCGCCGCCGGTTGCAGAAAGCAAGACAAGTGTGACGGGCTCGGAAAAGTCCTCGGTCTCTTCGCCGACCAACTCCGCATAACACGGATGAAGCGAGGATTCCCAGGAAAGGGTGAGGTGTTCCAAATCACTCCCATACGGCAGGGTCATACGAATCACAAAGGGGTCGTCCTCACTCCCGCTCCCCTCCATCGGTTTTCCCCCGAGGAAATACGAGGTTGTGTAAGTTGTATCGTCGGTTTCTTTCCTCAGTTTGACTGTGGTTCTGCCAAGGCTCAGTTTGGTGAGGATGGACTCACTCCCCCAGGTCGCACCGACATCTTCTCCGCCGGTGACCGAATAGTGGACTTCCAGTACGGATTCCGGCTCCAACACGGTATCCAGTCCCATGTTGGAAAAGCGATCCCCATTGATCGCACACAGCCAACCCGAGAGTTTTCCATGTTCGAGTTCGGCAATCCCGTCCAGCGAGGAGAGATAGTTTCCGTACTCAGTGGTTTCGATCACATGCGGGATCTCCGCTTGTTCCAAAGCGGCTCTGAGGACCTCGGTCCCCGTCATCCCCTCCGCCCCCTGCACTTCCAGTTCATATGCGGGGTCGGATTGGTTGGTCACCGTACCGGTATACACCGATACAAAGTAGGTGGTCTGGTCTGCATCAGATGCAAACGCAGACACGGGCGCAAGTGCAAGCACAAGCGCAAGAATGAGTGCAAGTAGTTTTTTCACGATAAAAACCTCCTTTATTTTGATGGTTGTGCACAAAAGGAGCAGAAAAACAACAAAACGGCTGCGGTGCGAAATGGGCGCACCACAGCCGTCTGCTTTTCTGTCTTTTTACCGCGCTTTTGCGCTCGCACACAACCAAGTCTTCTGACTCATGCGCTCAAACGGGGTCTGCACAGCCTTCTCAGCTTTCGCCAATGACCGACTTTCGTCTCACGGCAGACACCTTGCGCAAATACAGCTACGGGGATAGTCCCGGATTCACACCGGATTCCTTTTATCCTTTGCCGATTGCTCGACGCAGGACGATTGCATGTCTTATTTATTTTTTCACATCTTAACACAGCTTGTGAAACTTGTCAACTTTTTGTGGTTTTACTATTGCAAACTTTTTGGAAAGTGGTATAATATAGTCCTCAACATAGTTTCAAACAAAAAGTTCAGTATAAGAAAACCGGAGGGGTTTTATGGACATCGGCAGGAAAATCAAGGAGCTGCGGCTTCTGAACGGGCTGACGCTCGGTGATCTCGCTTCCCGAAGCGAGTTGACCAAAGGGTTTTTATCCCAGGTGGAGCGGGATCTCACCACCCCGAGCATTGCAACTTTGGTGGACATTTTAGAGGCGCTCGGCACCAATTTGTCCGACTTTTTCCACGAAGAGCCCGAGGAGAAGATCATTTTCTCTTCTCAGGACTTTTTCGAGGATGAGCGTGAGGACTACAAAATTGAGTGGGTAGTGCCGAATGCGCAAAAAAACGAAATGGAGCCGATCGTGCTCACTTTATCACCACACGCCAAGAGTATGGAGCTTTCCTCCCACAAAGGCGAGGAATTCGGCTATGTACTCAAAGGCACGGTGACGTTGGTGCGAGGCAGCAAAAAAATGAAACTCAAATCCGGCGAAACCTTTTATTTCGACGGATCGAAAACCCATTATCTATACAATCACGGGGCAAGCGACGCCAAGGTACTTTGGGTGACCACGCCCCCATGGTTTTAAGGAGAAGTGAGAAATGGAGCAAAAGAAACTGATTGAATTCCGCAATATTGTGAAGAGTTTTGACGGTCAGGTGGTCTTAAAAGGCGTCAATCTCGATATTTTCGAAAACGAATTTGTCACCCTGCTCGGGCCGAGCGGTTGCGGCAAGACCACCCTGCTTCGCATCCTCGGCGGGTTTTTGGATGCGGACGAAGGCAACGTGGTGTTTGACGGGGAAGAAATCTCCGCACTCCCGCCGTATAAGCGTGAGCTGAACACCGTGTTCCAGAAATATGCGTTGTTCCCGCATCTGAGTGTTTATGAAAACATTGCATTCGGGCTCAAAATCAAGAAGATGAGTAAAGACGTCATCGACCAAAAGGTCATGAAGATGTTAAAGCTCATCGGGCTTGAGGGATATGAGAACAAAAACACCACCCTGCTCTCAGGCGGTCAGCAGCAGCGTGTTGCCATCGCCCGTGCACTGGTCAACGAGCCGAAGGTGCTGCTGCTCGACGAGCCGCTCGCCGCACTGGACTTAAAACTCCGCAAGGAGATGCAGTACGAGCTCAAGCGGATTCAGCAAGAGGTCGGCATCACCTTTATCTTCGTCACGCATGACCAGGAAGAGGCTCTCACCATGTCGGACAAAATCGTGGTCATGAAAGACGGCGAAATCCTGCAGGTGGGAAGCCCGGAGGATATTTACAACGAGCCCGCCAACCGATTTGTTGCAAACTTCATCGGCGAAAGTAACATCCTCCCCGGCATCATGCCCGAGGACCGCAAAGTGATTTTTGACGACATCACTTTCGACTGTGTGGATGTCGGCTTTAAGCCAAACGAGCCGGTGGATGTGGTCATCCGCCCCGAAGACATCGACATTGTGGAAGTCGGACAGGGGAAAATGAACGGCGAGGTTTTAAGCGTACTCTTTAAGGGTGTGCATTATGAAATCATTGTGGAAACCGTTCCGGGCACGAGTGTGACGGTTGATATGAGCGTGATTCGCAATCAGGATGTCACAAGTGCAGACGGCTCCGAGAAAATCAGTGCCTCCAACTTCTATGTGGACCTCGAGGATGTCAAGGCGCTGGACGACAAAGAAATCATCGCCCGCTCCAATGCACAGGCGTGGGATACCGAAACCGAGGACTATATCTCGATTGCAAAGATCGAATATGATCTCAAAGAAGAGTTGGGTCAGTACCCGGTCACCTTCACCACCGCATCGGGAACCTCCATTGAACGCACCATTTTCGTGGTCAACCAGCCGTTTGTCAAAAACGAAAAGGCAAACGAAGGCGTGATGGCATTTAATTTCTTTAAGACAGTGGATGAGATTCTGGAATCTCAGGCGCTGGATACCGACCTGAAAACCTGGGCAAGCGCACAGGGTTGGAAACTCTCAGACGAAGATGTCAGCGTGGATCTTGCGGTGGATTACGACTTTGCCCCCGAGGACGTCAAGGAAGGGGTTTACAAAATCACATTCTGGACCACCGGTCGGGAATTCAAGATCCACACCACGGACTATTCCGAGGTGGGCAAGGAAGTGGGACTCACCTTCTTCCCCGAGGATATCCATGTCATGTCAAGGATGGTATTCTAAATGAAACGGTTTTCACAACTTGCGCTCCCCTATATCGTGTGGGCGGCTTTGATGCTGATTTTGCCGATGGCGCTCATTGCGCTCTATTCCTTCACTCGTCACGGCAATGCCATCATCTCGTTCTCGCTCACCCTGGAGCATTATCAAAAATTCTTCACAGACCCGGATTTTCTCATCGTTTTGGGGCGGTCTTTGTGGATTGCGCTGGAAACCACGGCGATTTGTCTGCTGCTCGGATATCCTGCGGCATACTTCATCTCCCGCTCCTCCGAGAAAATGCAAAACATCTTAGTCCTTTGCATCACACTGCCCACCTGGATCAATATGCTGGTGCGTACTTATGCATGGATCGGTCTCTTGAGTGAGGGCGGTCTCATTGCGCAGATTCTGGGCTTTTTCGGAATTCAAGACGCCGAACTTCTCTATACCGAGGGTGCGGTGCTGCTCGGCATGGTGTATAACTTCCTGCCCTTTATGATTCTGCAGATCAACACCTCGCTGTGTAAAATGGATCACTCGCTCCTGGAAGCAAGTGCAGACCTGGGCGCACGCCCTGCCTCCACCTTCCGCAGAGTCACCCTCCCCCTTTCGCTTCCGGGTGTCATCAACGGGATCACACTGGTATTCTTGCCGGCAGTCTCCTCGTTCTTCATCCCCAAACTCCTCGGTGGCGGGCAGTATTTCCTGATCGGTAACCTGATTGAAAATCAGTTTATTACGGTTGGCGAATGGAATTTCGGCAGTGCGATTTCCATGATTATGGCGGTCATCATGATGCTCATGATGATGGCGGTGCGGAAAGTGGAAAACCGCAACCGTGGCGGAAAGGAGGAGTAGCATGAAGCAGTCAAAACGCATTTTCGGCAAAGTGCTGATGGGGCTTTTGGTGGTCTTTTTCTACCTCCCCATCCTGTACATGATTGTATTCTCCTTCAATGAAGGCAAATCGCTGACCGCATTTTCCGGCTTCTCCCTGCGCTGGTATCAGCACATGCTGGAATCCCGTGATATGATGCAGGCGCTTTACACCACCTTCTCGGTGGCACTGCTTGCAACCGCAATTTCCACCGTGGTCGGTACCATCTCAGCCATCGGACTCAGCAAATCCCGCCGCATTGTGCGGGATGTCATGGCGCAGGTCAACAACCTGCCCCTCATGAACCCGGAAATTGTAACCGCAATCGGGTTTATGCTCCTCTTCATCACCTTTCAGGTGGAAAAGGGATACATTACCATGCTGCTGGCACACATCGCATTTTGTATTCCCTATGTGATGCTCTCGGTCATGCCCAAAATCCGTTCCCTGGATCCCAACCTTGCGGATGCGGCGATGGATTTGGGTGCTACTCCGTGGCAGGCACTGACCAAGGTCATCGTGCCGCAAATCGCTCCGGGCATCGTGTCGGGCGCACTGATTGCGTTTACCATGTCCATTGACGATTTCATCATCTCGTATTTCGTCACCGGCGGTGGGGTCAAAAACTTAAGCATCATGGTCTATACCATGAGCAAGCGTGTCAACCCGAGCATCAATGCGATTTCCACCTTGGTCGTGGTCATCATCACGGTGTTGCTCCTGCTCATCAACCTGCTCCCGCTGCTTGCGGCAAAGCGTCAAAAGAAAGCCGAAATCGGACATCGGCGCTGGATTGCACCGGTTGCGATTGCGCTGGTGCTTGCCATCACGGTCGGCTTCTTCTCCCTGCAAAAGGGAAATGAGCGCTATTTGCCGTTTGAGGGGGAAACCCTATACTTCTACACCTGGGGCGAATATACGGGTGAGAACATCCTCTCGGATTTCGAAGAGCTCACAGGCGCAACCGTGATTATGGAAACCTTTGATTCCAACGAGCAAATGTATATCAAGGTGGCAAACGGTGCTTCCTATGATATCCTGGTCCCGAGCGACTATATGATCGAGCGCCTGATTCAGGAAGATCTCATCCAGAAACTCGATCGCAGTCAAATCACCTGCCTCGATCACATCTCCGACCATCTCAAAGGTCTCCCCTATGACCCGAACAACGAATACTCGGTCCCCTATTTCTGCGGTATGGTGGGCATTGTCTACGACACCACCAAAGTGGATTTTAAGGATTTGGAGCGAGACGGATACAACATCTTCCTCAACCCAAAATACCGTGGGGACATCTACCTCTACGACTCCGAGCGTGACAGCTTCATGATGGCGCTCAAAGCACTTGGCTATTCCATGAACACCGAAAACCAAGATGAGATCAACCGTGCGTACGAATGGCTGCTGAGTTGTGTGCGGACCATGGAACCGGAAATCGTGACCGATGAAATCATCGATAACATGGCGCAGGCAAGAAAAGCGCTCGGTCTCATCTACTCGGGTGATGCCACCTATATCATGTCGGAAAACGAGGATATGGGCTTCTATCTGCCTGAGAGCGGCACCAACCAGTGGTCGGACGGTATGGTCATCCCGAAAAATGCCAAGAACCCGGAACTTGCTCATGCGTTTATCAACTTCGCCGCCTCCTATGACGGTGCATACGATAACTCGAGTTATGTGGGATATACCGCAACAAACGAGCAGGTATTCCAAGACCTCTACGGTCCGGGCGGAGATTTCGAAGGCATCAACGCTTACGAATACCGCACCACAAATCCAAATGACGAGGTCTTTACCTACAACGAAGAAATCCGCAAAATCCTCAGTAACCTGTGGAGCAAAGTCAAAATCGCCGCAAGTAATGCAGGATAAGCGGATGGAACCTCTCAGTAAGGAAATGAGCTATGAAACAGAAACAGGAACTCGGTTTTTTTGAGAAACCGCTCAGTTATGTGATTCTATCTGTGATCACTGCAATTACCATACTCAACCAAGGCGGGTATTTCGCAGGCGGAATCGTCCTCGCCGGGATATTGCTTTCCCTGTGTTTGGTCAAATCGAAGAGCCGGATCTCTCACTTCGATCTCTCGCTTCTTCTGTTTTCCGTTTGGTATTTGGTCTGTGCAGTCATTCCGGGCTTTGATATTGATTTTACCGCAAGGGCTGCGCTTCCGCTTCTGATGTTCCTGTTTTTTCTGGTCATCGGAACCGACAAAGAAAACTCAGCCAAACTCCTTGACACGGTGATCAAGATTGCGCTGGTTCTTGCCGGAATCGCCGTCATCATGGGCGTTGTGGAACTTCTGTCGTCCATGCGTCTGCCGAGAGTTGATTTCCCGCTGCACTATGCAAACACCACCGGCATCCTGTTCGGTGTGATGTTCCTGCTTGCAGGTCACGGGAATTTCAAGGCACCCCGTGCTCTTCGCTATCTCTTTTTGGCTGCGCTTCTTCTGACCCAGTCGGTCGGGGCGATTGCACTCACCGTTCTTGCAGAACTCATCCTCAGCAAAAGTCTCAAGAAAACCCTGGTGTATGTGGTTGTGCTTGCACTCGGTGCATTTCTGCTCAAAGACCGTGTCATACAAAGTATGGGGACGTTTGTGGAGCGCCTGCTGCAGATGCACGATGCCTTTCTCTGTATGCTGAAACACCCGTTGTTCGGAATCGGTGCCGGGAGATGGGAAACACAGAAGCAATTGTATCAAACCGGGTTTTATAACACGATTGAAATTCATAGTAGTGTCATGAGCATCGGTGCAGCTTCCGGAATCATCGGGCTTTGCCTCTTTCTCGCTTCTGCGGTTTGCGGCTTTCTCTCGATGAAATTCGAGCACAAAGTATATCCGATTTGTGTCGCAGTGCTCCTGCTGCACGGGCTGCTGGATTTTTCGTTTGCGTTTTTGTGCATCGGATTTCTTCTTGCTATCATTCTGGCACAAGGCGAGGACCGAGGAAAACAACGCATCCGGTTCCCCGTTGCGGCACGGGTGTCGGTTTCGGTTGTTCTGCTCATCTCATTCATCACCCTTGCCTGCGGGCTTTCCGCCATCAAAACATACAAGATGGAGGTTGCAGAGCAGCGTTTTTCTCACGCTGTCTCCGCCTACGAACACTCATTCCTGCTCAACCACTCGTTTGAAGCAACCGTTTGGTATGCAAAAGCGTTGCAAATGACCGGTAAAGCAGAAACATTCCAAACCCTTATCGAAACAATTGACGTACTTCCGTTGGATATGATCGTTATGCAGCAACAATATGAGGAGGATTGGCGAAGCACACTAAATTATCTCAAGCAACAGCCGTATAACTCATATCTGTACGACGCAATGGAAACCTGTGAAGACGAAACATTGCGTGCGGAAGCAACGTCTTTGTTTTCCGAGGCGATCGACAACCTGTCCCCCCTCGGAAAAATACTATACAAAATAGAAGGAGAGAAACAATCATGAAACGTTTCCAAAAAGGGATTGCGGTATTGGTTTTGACCGTCATGCTCTGCACCATTTCCGGCAGCAGTCTCGGAGACCTGTTCTCCTGGGTAATTGAAACCAGCCCCAACGCATCCGCTGCAAATGTAAACGAAATCGTATACGACTCCGAATACTATATCGATGTTGACAGTGCTGCATATCCGGTAAGAGATGCCAACACTTGGAAAGGCTTCGCCTCCGGTGAAATCACTGCGAACATTGGTGAGTACATTGCTTTCTATGGCGGACAAAGTTTTGCAGTGGGAAACCCCGGTGTTGCAAACATTGTTGCGAATGAATCGTGGCGTCTCGTTGTTAAGGCAGCAAAAAGAGGTGCCTCCCACATCACTGTAACCGATTCCGGCAAAAAGAGAACCATCACTTTGAAGGTGGTTGACCCGAGCGATAAAATTCCGCTTACCTTTGCAGGCAAGATCCGCATCAATGTGGGTGAAACCACCAACTGGAAATCCAGCAAGTGGGTCTGGTGGACCTCGGGCAATCCGGGCGTTGCAACCATCGACCAAAACGGTAATATCAAGGGTCTGAAAGCAGGCACTTCTCACATCACCGCAACCGCAGGAAACGGTGAAAAGAGAACTGTGATGATTACCGTCGTTGACCCGAATGCCTCCAAGCCGCTGTCCTTTGCAGGCAAGGTAAGCATCAAGGTTGGTCAGACCACCAAGTGGACCGCAAACAAGTGGGTATGGTGGACCTCTGGCAACCCGGGCGTTGCAACCATCGACCAGAACGGTAACATCAAGGCTCTGAAGCCGGGTGTCTCCCATATCACCGGTACCGCTGCAAACGGTGAAAAGAGAACCATCACCATCAAGGTCGTAGGTTAAAACCACCCGCCTCCCCCTCATCCTCAAAACAAACACCCAAGGGAAATCCCCTTGGGTGTTTTTCGTGTTCGATTCGGGACGTGCTGTTCGATCCCTCCGAAAAACTTTTCCCATGGTGGGGATCGCTTTTTCTGCGGAAAAAGCCACGGCGGTTGCGGCGTGCCACCGGCACCCCGCCAAGAGCCACCTTTCGATCCCCTCTGTCGAACAGCAAAAAGAAACAGCCCGACCGATGGTCGGACTGTTTCTTTTTGGTGGAGACGGTGGGGATCTACCCGCGCACTCACAAACAGTCCACCGGACTGTTTGTGCCCCTTTCCGGGACGTGCT
>JAFQME010000031.1 GCA_017421025.1 Oscillospiraceae bacterium | reverse complement strand
TTTGTCTTTGCAAAAAAAGTTCAGCTTCAAAACTGCAAAGCATCGAAAAGAGAGAATTTCGGGATGGAGAGCGAGTAAAAAATGTGACGGAATCCTGGCGGATCCAAAACATTTTTTGTGATGCTATCCGCACGAAATTCCGCTTTTCGACAAATGTCTCCTATATGAAGCCGCCTAATGTTCCCTCGTTTTTTATTCTACAACTTCCAGGAAAATGGAAAGATTCTCCTCGGGGGCGTCTTTCCCATACTGATCCAAAACACAGACCAGCCGGTCACCGAGCAGAAGGAATGCGATCTCCCGTGTTTCCCGTGCCGGACCGTTGAAGGTCACCCCGTTGTATTTTCTGAGCTTTTTAAAATTCGGATCCTTCAGCCCCTGATTGGTAAACCAAACCGTACTGCCCGTGCTGCTTTCATCCAGCAAATAGTCTTTGTTGATCGCCTTCAACACCGCAAGAGCACCTTCAAAATCAATTTGCGGATCGACCGCAACCGTGAAGAGACCCACCAGCCTGTCACGATCGGTTTTCCCTCGGACTGCAACCTCCCAATCCAACTGATACGAATCGTTTTGCAGAAGGGTGTTCATCTCATCCGAAGTCATCCAGGTATATCCTGCGGGCACGAGGGCGGACAGACGAGTAAATGCGCTGAGATAAACGTTTCCGGAAGCCCCGCCTTTGAAGTAAGGCACGTCGGTTGTGTACCGATTCAGTTTCGGATCATATTGCACCTCAACTCCGGACGGAAGCGGAGGTGATGGAACAGACACAGATTCTTGCTCGGTCTCCTCCCCGGACTGCGGCAAGCTTCCACTTCCATACTTTTCGTTGATTTCTTTGATTGTTTCATTGGTTTCATTGATTATTTCATTGATTTTTTCCAAATCAATCTCTTGACGGGGAATCGTATTCTGGGTCGGAATTTCTTTTTCCTGGTCGTTACCGGCCAAGAAGCCGATCAGAGCCAAAAAGATCGCTCCAAGAACCACGATTGTTCCAAACGGAACCCGCTTCGAGCGGTAAGACCTTCTTCGCTGTCGGACGCTTTTCGCCGCCCATTTCTTTTTCTGTTTTTCCTCTTTGCTCGGTTTCTCTTTTTTCGGGCGGGCAGGCTTTTGCTTGGGCTTCGGGGCTTCCTCGGGCTCGGGAATACCAAAATCCGAGGCACCCAGAAGCATACCGCCGCCGTTTAACATAAATTGGGTCACATTGGAATTCGACATCTGACGGAAAAACATCGCAGGATTGAGAATCGGGGTCACACCAATCGAACGATTGGGATACTTTTGCGCATAGATTCGCACGGTTAAGGTTGCAATCCGTTCATCATCACAAATCAGTGCAACCCTCCCGTCTCTCTCCAGAAGCGGGGTACCGGTATCCGTCTCCGAAATGACATACAATTGTTTTTGTTCCATCACGTTTATTCCTTTTCTTGCAGCGATTTCATGTATTCCGCAGTCACAACACCGGCGGGGAGTGCGACAACGGCAATCCCGAAGAACGAAGATGTCATGGCAACGATTCTTCCAACCACGGTGACCGGATAAAGATCTCCGTAACCCACGGTTGTGAGCGACACGGTCGCCCAATACACCGCATCAAAAAATGTGGCGAATGTTTGCGGCTCCGCATTGAACACCACCAGTGCGGAGAGCAGGATGTAGCCCACCGCAAGGGACCCCACCGCAAGGAGTGCTTTTTTGGAGCGTTTCAGAATCTCAAGAATGGTGCGGGTGGTTTTGGAATACCGAAAGATTCTCACGATTCGAAACACCTTCAGCACAACCGCCTGTGACCATCCGATCAACGGACACAGCAGTGCAAAAATCGACAGCAGGTCGATGATGGAAATCAGGCGAAACGGATATCGTGCAAAGGAAGTCCAGCTGTGTACGCCGAATTTGTAATCCGCCGAAATCCATCGCAGAAAAAAGTCGATACTGTAGATGACAAGACACACCATGTCGATTACGGCAAAAGCCGGGGTTGTTTCTTTGGTTGTGAGCGGGAGAAGACTTACCGCAATGACAACGATCATAAACCATTTGTATGCAACGCTCAGCGCATTCCGCTCGTACCGATGCACCATTTGATAGATTTTCTCACGCATTCAATCCCCTCCGATTTCGCCGTTGTGATTGTTCCCGGAATACCCTACAACCGCTGTGTATCATAATCTCTTGCAGTTTTCTGTGTTTATCATAACAAAACATTCCGCAAAAAGCAACAATTTGCGGTTATTTGACACCGTAAACCGTGCGGTACAGGGTGTCACGCACATGGTGGAATCCCATTTCGGAAAGCGGGCCACCGTGGCTCATGATCCGGAGCGGGATTGGAGATTTCCCCTTGGAAATCGGGGGTTGGGTATAGTCATACTCGTTAAACGAAAAGCCGCATCGCTCATAAAACCCGATTCTGCGGCGGCTTAAGTCGGTTTCGGGAAGCTCAACTTCCAAGCAAATCGTTCCGTTTGCACACGCCGCCAAGTCCTGCAGAAGTGCAGCGCCCAGGCCTCGGTTGCGGTGGGTTTCCGCTACTGCGAGGTGTTCCAAGAAGGTAATTTCTCCCAGCTCCCAAACCGCAGCAAATGCGCAGATTTCGCCCGCTTCTACCATCCCGTACATCCGATACTCTTCCCGGGAAAAGAGGGCTTTTTGTTCTGTATATGGGCGGTATTCGTCGGTTGGGAAGCTTGCTTCCATGATGGCAAACGCCGCATCAAACTGTTCTTCTGTAATCCGAATCATACGATCAACTCCAATGAAAAACGGTGGCTTTTTGCCACCGTTTTTTACAGTACTTTTGCGAGGAAGTCTTTCAGGCGTGGGTGCTTGGGGTTGGAGAAGAACTCCTGCGGAGCGCCTTCCTCCTGCACAAGACCGCCGTCCATAAAGAGCACACGGGTGCCCACCTCACGGGCAAAGCCCATTTCGTGGGTAACCACCACCATGGTCATGCCTTCATTTGCGAGTTCTTTCATGAGCTCCAACACTTCGCCGACCATTTCCGGGTCGAGTGCGGAGGTCGGCTCGTCAAAGAGCATGACTTCCGGGTTCATAGCAAGGCTTCGAACGATCGCAATTCTCTGCTTCTGACCGCCGGAGAGCTGCTCCGGATAGGCATCCGCCTTATCGGAGAGCCCGACTCGTGCGAGCAGTTCATCGGCTTTTGCAGAGGCTTCCGCCTTTGTCATCAGCCCGAGTTTGACAGGGGCAAGCATGATATTTTCTTTCACCGTCTTATGCGGGAACAAGTTGAACTGCTGGAACACCATGCCCATTTTCTGACGGAGTTTATTGATATCGTTTTTCGGGTCGGTGATGTCGACCCCATCGAAATAGATGTGTCCGCCATTGGGTTGCTCCAAAAGGTTTAAGCAACGCAGGAAAGTGGATTTCCCCGAGCCGGAAGCGCCGATGATGACGACTTTTTCGCCCTTTTTGATCTCTTGATCGATTCCGCAGAGCACTTGGTTGTCGCCAAACGATTTTTTCAGTCCCTTAATGCTGATCACCTGCACGCAACCTCCTCTCTAAAACACCCAAAAGTTTGGTGAGCGCCATGACCAAAACCAAATAAATCACAGCAAGGCTGATATACGGAACAAACGCATCATAGGTACGGCTGGTGACCACCTGCGCCGCTTTGGTGACATCGGTGAGCGCAATCGTGGTAACAAGCGAGGTCTCTTTGAGAAGCGCAATCAGCTCGTTTCCGAGTGCGGGCAGGATATTTTTGAATGCCTGCGGAAGAATGATGCTGATCATGGTTTGGACATAGTTTAAGCCCAAACTTCTGCCTGCCTCCATCTGACCTGCCGGGATGGACATGATCCCGGAGCGTGCAATCTCGGCGACATAAGCGCCCGAGTTGATCCCCAAGGTGAGGATTCCGCAGAACACGGTTTCCAGATTGGTTTTCGGGACCATGATGACAAAGCCCATGATCAGGAGCTGGACCATCAGCGGAGTGCCACGCAGCACGGTGATGTAAATCTTACAGATTTTGTTGAGAATCCGCAAGATGATATTCGGTTTTCCACGGGAAAGATCGTGACTGGAGCGGATGATTGCCACAAGCATACCGATGATTACGCCTAAGATCAAAGCGCCGATGGTGACAATAAAGGTCATCTCAAGACCGCCAAGGAAGAGTTTCCAGCGATCCTCAATCACGAAAGTCTGATACAACTGGTAAATAAATTTGGAACACCATTCCGGCAGGGACACAATCCACTGCGGTGCGGATTCCAACCATTTTGCAAATGTAATAAAGTTCATTTACTGCAATTCCTCTCTTCGAAAACAAGAGGATGGCAAATCGCCATCCTCTCGGTTTGTTTCCAGAATGGATTACTCAGCTTTGATGTACTTGGAAACGATTTCGTCGATCTTGCCTTCTGCCTTGAGTTCAGCAAGAGCAGCGTTGACGTTTGCGAGAAGCTCGGTGTCTTCCTTTGCAATTGCGATTGCATAATCTTCAACAGCGTATTCAGTGTCGAGGATCTTGAGGCCTTCGTTTGCAGCGACAAATGCCTGTGCCGGCTGATTGTCGATAACTACGCAGTCGATCTGGCCGTTGAGGAGAGCCTGAACAGCAAGAGCACCGTTGTCATAACGCTTGACTGCTTCTTCGCCGTAATCGCCGGAGCAGTAGATGTCGCCGGTGGTGCCGGTCTGAACGCCGATGACCTTGCCGGTGAGATCGTCGATGGTAGCGATTGCGCTGTCAGCTGCGATGATAACAGACTGGATGCCGGTTGCGTAGGACTCGGAGAAGTTGACGGATTCCTTACGCTCGTCGGTAACGGTCATGCCTGCGAGAACGATGTCAACAGAGCCGCCTGCGACAGCCGGGATGAGGGATTCGAATGCCATGTCCTTGATTTCGAGTTCCATGCCGAGCTTTGCTGCGATTGCTGCAGCGATGTCAGCATCGATACCAACGATGGTTTCGCCTTCTTTGAATTCATACGGCGGGAATGCAGCGTTGGTGCCCATGACCAGCTTTCCAGCCGGTGCATCTGCTTCCGGAGCACCAGCGTCCGGGGTTTCAACCGGTGCAGTGCCGCAAGCTGCGAGTGCGAACACCATGGTGAGTGCGAGAATCAGTGCGAGAAATTTTTTCATGATAAGAACCTCCTAAAATCATTGGTTAAACATAATTATACACGACTGTGCATATTTCTGCAACCATTATTTATAAAAAATCGGCATGGGGATTGCCATGCCGATTTTCCTTGAATTTTAGCCTTTGATGGAGCCGATCATAACGCCCTTAACAAAGTACTTCTGCAGCCACGGATAAACCGCAATGATCGGAATGATGGATACCAAGATGGTACCGTACTTGATCGAGTTTTCTGCAATGTTGAGGGACGGACCGGTTTCCATACCGTCGGAGATACTCTGCAGGATCAACTGACGGAGGACGATCTGGAGCGGATACTTGCTTTCGTCCGAGAGGTAAATCAACGGACCGAAGAAGTTGTTCCACATACCGACTGCGCAGAACAAACCGATGGTTGCCAAAACTGCGGTCGAGGTCGGGAGAACCAGATACCAAAGAACGCCGATGTCGTTCAGACCGTCAAGACGTCCGGATTCTTCGATTTCCGCAGGATAGGAAGCGAAGAAGGAGCGCATGATGATGCAGTTCCAAGCGGAGAAAGCGGTCGGAAGGATGATTGCCCACAGAGTGTCGAGCAAGCCCAACCACTTAACAGCAAGGTAAGTCGGAATCATACCGCCGCCGAAGAACATGGTGATCATGATCAGGAAGTTGACCGGTTTTGCAAACGGGCAACGCTTCTTACTGAGTGCATATGCGCCGGTGGTCAGGACAAACAGTGCTGCCAAAGTACCGGTCACAGTGTAGATGATGGTGTTCTTATATGCGTTGTAAATGAGCGGTTTTCCGAGAATGAACTTATAAGCTTCCAGAGAGAAGCCCTTCGGCCAGAAAGTAATGGTGTTCTTCAAAACTTCAACGTTGGAAGAAAGAGAAACCGAAACGATGTGGAAAAGCGGAAGCAGCATAATAGCCGCAACCAGCCAAAGAACGAGGGAACGGATAAACCAACCAAGTGTATATTTTTTCTCTACCATTTTCGTTTCCTCCTTACCACAGACTGGTCTCGCTGACCTTCGCGGAGATCTTGTTCGCCGTGATGATCAGGATCAAGCTGATGACCGAGTTAAAGAGACCGACAGCGGAGCCGTAGCTGAAGCTGTTGTTCACGATACCGGCCTTATAAACGTATGTTGCGATGATTTCGGAAGTTTCGTAAGTAGCCGGGGTCTGCAAGAGGAACGCACGTTCAAAGCCGACGTTGATCATGCTACCGATGTTCATAATGAGCAGGGTGATGATGGTCGGAGCGATGGACGGGATGGTGATGCTCCACAGGCAGCGCCAACGGGAAGCACCGTCAACATATGCTGCTTCGTAAAGCTGCGGGTCAACGTTGGTAAGTGCCGCAAGGTAAATGATGGTACCCCAACCGGTACTCTGCCAAAGAGAGGAGGCGATGTACAAGGTACGGAACCACCTTGCGTCTGCAAGGAAGTTGTGGCTGATGCCGAAGACGGACAGCGCACGGGTAATCAGACCGCCGGTCGGAGCCAGGAACATGGTAACCAGACCGCAGACGACAACCGTGGAGTAGAAGTGCGGCATGTAGGAAACGGTCTGCACGAACTTCTTAAACTTCTGGTTGCGGACTTCGTTGAGCAAGAGTGCCAAAATGATCGGAGCCGGGAAACCCCAAAGCAAGTTGTAAACAGAAAGGAGAAGGGTGTTCTTCAAAATACGCCAGAAGAATGCGTAGTTGAAGAAACGGGAGAACTGGTCAAAACCTACCCACTTACTGCCCATGATACCGAGGAACGGCTTGTAATCCTGGAACGCAATGACCAGACCGTACATCGGCAGATAATAGAACAGAATCAAACACAAGATGGTCGGAATAGACAAAATGAACAGGTATTTGTTCTTTTTGAATTCGACCCAGCGACGATTCTTGGCTTGAGTTACCGGCAACATTTCTGTCGGTGCGTTATTCGCTTTACTCAAAACAATCACTCCTCTTGAGACTTTTCTTTATCCTATTTTAATTTGCACTTCCAAACATTCCCGTGCTTGGAGCTGCAAACAAAACAGCACAAGATTTTGTATTTGCAATTTCTCCGATTCTCACAGATCCGTATGTGGAATCTGCAGGAAGCGGAGAAAAACCGCACTATGATTATAACTGATAATTTGTGCAAAATGTAGTCTTATTTGTTTGATTTTATATCGAAGTATTATAAAATCTAAAAAAATGAAGATTACTTAAATTTTTGATGACATTTTTTCTTGCACAGAACTTTTTTCGACAAAAGTTTCAAAAAAACGCACAACTTTGAAAAATTGTTGTCTTTTCACGCCAAAGAATAATATTCATAATTTTGTAACAATCTTCACTGATTGCTTCCAACCGTCTGTTTGCGATATTCTCCCGGGGTTGTACCCATGTGCTTTTTGAACAAACGAATGAAGGTGTTGACGTTCGGGAGACCCACCTGTTCGGCGATTTCCTTGTTTTTGAGGGTTGTGGTTTCCATCAGGCGGATCGCTTGCTTGATCCGGAAATGATTGATATAGTCGCTCAGATTGACATTCATCTTATCTTTGAAATACGCAGAGATGTACGCCCCTGTGAGTTGCAGCTTTTCCGCAAACAGATTGAGGTAAATATCTTCCGGATAATGCTTTTCCACATAATCAAGAATGTAGCCAATGATGTGGTCCTCGTATCTGCGCTGCATCCGCAAGTAGGACACTGCATTTGCGATATAGTTTCCAACCGTTTTCTTATACTGTGCCGGAGTGACCACCTGCGCAAACAGCAAACAATCGGCAAGGCGCCCCACTTCTTCGGGGATCCCCTCCTGCGATTCGGAAAACATCCTGTCAATCGCATCACTGATTTCAGCGCACAACAACTGCAACTGTGCACTTCCGCCTCCGTGTTCCACGCAGCGGTCCAGCAGACCGAACACATACTCTTTGCAGGCTTCAACCGACTCATTCTGAAGTGTCGAAACCAACTCGCCCTTGAGTTCTTCGCTCAGCGCCTCCCATGCTGCATGCGACCGCTCGCCGCCCTCATAGAGGACACGGGATTTCGCACCCGGAATTCGGTAGCGAGCGATGGAGCGCAAACTCTCGTATACGGTTTTGAGCGGCTCACGTTGGGCGTGTGCCTCGGAAACAACAAAGGTGAAGTGCGCATACTCGGTCTCACTGGCAAGTTTTTCCTGCAAAACATCCAAAATCTGCTCTACATTGGCATTACTTTCCACCACAAACCCGATTTGGTCGCTCTCGATTTGGAACGAAGCAACTTCGGGAGCCAAATCTTTGACATACATTGAGATAAGTTCTTTGAGGAAGAAGGTTGTTTTACTGATTTCCTGCACATCGCTCAAAAATGCTTCGCCAAAATCCACGTGCACAAGCACCATGACATACGGCATTTCCATATCCAAACGGCGCTCCGCCTGCTCGGCAACCGCATAGGTGTCACGGATACGGGATTGCAGCGTCTGCGAGAGTTTCTGTTTCTGTGTTTTCACAAGCAGGTGCTGAAGTTCCTGCTTGGATTCCATATTGTGCTGAACAGTGCGATAAAGATCCCCCGAAAGTTCATAGAATCCATCCTGACACAGCAGGCTTGCAACCCGGGCAAGATCACGGGAAAACCGCTTGACCGGGCGGAAGGACAGCATGGTGACAACCAAAAGGCCCAACAGAATCGCCGCAGTTGCCACAAACATCCAAAGCTCATGCACGGGCTGCGCAAGGAAGGCGACTATTACGGCAATTGCCAGCACACCGCTGAGATAAGAAATCGCACGGAAGCGGCCGGTTGCCTTGGAAAGTGCTGCCGGAAGATCGGTTTGTTTGAATTCCACAATCGAAAACCTCACCAAATAATCACTAAATTTTCTGTTCAATCACTAAAATCGTGACTTTATTATACATGATATTTTCGATATTGAAAAGAGGGAATCTCCAAATTTTATAAAAAATCACCAAAAGATTGATTTTTACCCGAATGTTCGATAGAATGAATGTAAGATGTCGAAAAGGCAAAAACAGTTTGCGTTCATTGAAGCCGATTTCGATTGTCGTTATAATTTTCCCGAGGTGAATGTGATGGAACTCCTTTGTTGTGCCTGTGATTTGGACGGCACTGTGTTAAACTCAAAAAACCAGCTCGACGATGCGGTGCGTGACACCTTGCTTTCCCTGCGCAAGCACGGCATCCGCCTGGTGATCGCAACCGGACGGACCAACCTGCAAATCCGGGAATATGTTTCGGTGTTGGAGCTTGACACCCCGGTCATCACTTGCAACGGCGGAATGATTACCGACGCAAAAAGCGGTGAGGTTTTGTCGGTGCAGTATTTTGAGCCGAAAAAAATCGAAGGCATGGTGAACTTCTGCCTCGAACGGAATCTTGACTTTTTGCTTTACTCCAACGAATATGTCTACCATAGCGAGGGGAGCAGCCGCATCCTCAAATTTTCCAACTACAACAAAACCGTCCCGGAAAAATTCCAAGTCCCCATCCGTCCGATTTGTGAACTCCCGGGTTTCCAAAACATTGTGAAAATCCTCGTAACGAATGATCTCTCCATTATGCCAGAGCTACTCTCCGAGTGGGGCGACGGCACGGTTTCCATCGTCTCCTCCGGCCAGAATCTCATTGATATCATGCCGGGACACGGCACTTCAAAGGGCGAAGCACTCCGCAAAGTGTGTGAACTGCTCGGGATTCGTCCGGAAAATGTGGCGGTATTTGGCGACAGCCCGAATGATTTGAGTATGTTTGAGGTTTCCGGGTATGCGGTTGCAATGGGAAACGCAACCGACGAGGTAAAAGCAGCAGCGGATTTTGTTTCTGCCACTTGTGACGAAGCCGGTGTGAAACTCGGAATTGAATCCTTACTGAAAACCCGAGCGCCCGTGTTCGGCGGTCGAGCATAGGGAGCACTCGCTTGAAAGAACAAAAATCAGGTAATACCGGCGTATTGCCTGATTTTTTTGATGCACTTTCAGCGCAAAAGATCCTTTCAACGTCTCTATGACACGGGGGCTTTTGCTTCCTCTAAAATCCCTCGGATGTCATAGCCGTGGGTGCGGTTAAATCGATTGAGGTCAAAGAGCTCCTCCGGGTCGCCCTGCAAGTAATTGAGTTTTGCATACACCCCGAGCGATGCGAGGAATCCCTCCGCTTTGATATGCTCCCGCAGGCGGTCGTCCACACTGCCGAAGGGGTATGTAAAACACGCCGCCGTGTGTCCGAGATGCTCCAAAAACAGACGCTGAGAATGTGCGATATCCTCTCGGATGAGTTTGTTGTACTGCCACACGCTCTCGGTTGCACTTTTGCGGCATCCTTTTCGGGTGTTGCTGTAATTGTGTAAGTTGTAAGAATGGTTTTGGAATTCAAACACCCCACTCTCCTGCATTTCCCGCATCTCTTCCCAGTTTAAGTGCGAATAATTGATGTGTTTTTCCACGTCACCCGAATAAAGTTCGGTGTAACTTCCCACCGTGGAGGAAACTGCGCAAAAGCCGTAACGCTTCAAAATCGGGTAAGCATAGACATAGTCACTCTCGTAGCCGTCGTCAAAGGTAATCATGACCGGGTGCTTCGGAAGCGGCTTGATGCCATGGGTGAATGCGATTAAATCGCTGATACTCACCGTTTCAAACCCGTTTTCGGAAAGAAGTGCGCAATCTGCCTCCAGTTCCTCGGGTGAAATGACATAAGTCCCCCAGCGGGACGGGTCTTTCGAGATTTGATGGTACATCAAAATCGGGAGGACCACCGAATGTTCCTTTGCGTTTGCAGCAAAAAAAGGGGCGACGCCAAACAGCGCCGCCACCAGAATACAAACCAGATAAATTCGTTTCATATAGCGCCACCTCAATGGCACTATATGATTTTTTTATGCACGGTAGACCACTTTTCCACCCACCACGGTCATGGTCGGGCGAATCTCTGCAATTCTCTCGTCTTCACAGGTGAAATAATCACAGTCCAGCACCACAAAGTCTGCCTGTTTTCCAACCTCGAGCGAGCCGTAGAGATTCTCGTCGAAGCTGGCACGGGCGGCATAACGGGTGTAGCACAGGAGTGCTTCTTCACGGGTGACCGCTTGTTCCGGGCGGTAGGCTTTTCCGTCACGGGCACGGCAGGTCACCATGTTGTATAGGCCCAGGAACGGGTCATACGGGTTGCAGGAGGAGCGTTCGTCCCACTTCACCATGTGATCGCTGCCTGCCGCCACCTTGACGCCGGAATCCAGCATCTTGCGGTACGGCTGCAACTTTTCCGCCTCGGTCTCGGGCAGGATTTTGCCCACGTTGGGCGCATCCATGTAATGCCACGCAGGCTGGAACAGGATTTGCGCATCCACCGCTTTTGCACGGCGGATGAGGGCATCGTCCAGGAAGTCCCCATGCAGCACTGCATGACGGCGACCCTCGGTATCCCCAACTTCTTCGTATGCTTTGAGCAGTGCATCCACCGCCCCGTCACCCACACAGTGTGCCGCATGCTGCAGCCCTGCACTTTGGGCAAGTTTTATGGTATCCACTAAGAGGTCGTGCTTCGTCACGTGGTTTCCGCACCAAGCATCCCCCATACCATGGAGACCGAAAATTTCTTCTTTGTTGCAAAACGGCGCCTGCATCAGCGAAGTTCCGGTCAGGATGCCGCCGTCCACTACATTTTTCAAAAATCGCACCGCACCAAACTCCGGGTCTAAGCGAAGTGCTTTGATTTTCTCCAGGAACGCCTCCCGGTCGGTAAGCGGCGGAATCAGGGTATAGCGCATCCGCACAGTCTGTCGGTTTGCGTCACACAAGCTCTGCACCGCTTCAATTTCACCGAAGTTTCCAATCCCTTCGATTGCCGCAGTGATACCAACACGGTTGTACTCCTGCATAAGGCCTGCGATTGCATCCTCGAGCGAGCAGTGTTCCCGTTTTGCGGCAAGCGGTGCAAAGACCGAGTTGCAGTTGCACAAGACACCGGTCAGATTCCCCGCTTCATCACGCACGACTTTTCCGCCCATCGGCAGGTGGTCCAAGTCGATTTTCCCCAGTGCGCACGAGTTGAGCTGCTGGGAATAGTAGCCATCCACCGCTACCGGATGGTCAGGGGCGACTGCATCGAGTTCCGCCAAAGTGGGATATCTCAGCTCATCAATACGGAGCGGGTAGGTGTTTTTATACACCACCCATTCCCCTTTCGGCAGGGTTTTCACCTGCTCAGCGAGATGGGTGAGCAGTTCAGAAATCGAGGTGGGGATGACAAGTTCTCCGTCCGCTTCGCTTTCTGCCGAGGTGAACAGGTGCAGATGGGTGTCAATCAGACCCGGAATCACGGTTTTCCCGCCAAGGTCAACCCGATCTCCTTCGAGCAGTTGTGTTTCCGCTCCCCGTGCAACGATCTTCCCACCCTGTACTGCAATGGAATCCACCACCGCAAGGCTGTCGTCCATGGTATGGATTTTGCCATTCTCATAAATGGTCATAAAAACTCTCTCCTACTGGAAAAGAAAAAGGGCAGGAATCCTGCCCTTTTATCTTTTTTGAATTATACGCCGGAATATGCGTTGAAGCCACCGTCGATCGGGAGAACAACGCCGTTTACGAACTTAGCCGCATCCGAGCAGAGGAAGATGACGCCGCCGACCAGTTCGGACGGTTCGCCGAAGCGATCCATCGGGGTCTTATTCAGAACCTTCTCGCCGCGCGGAGTGTTACCGCCGGTCTTTTCGTCAACCATCAGATAGTAGTTCTGCTGGGTGAGAAGGAAGCCCGGAGCGATTGCGTTGACGCGGATATTCTTGGAATATTCCTGGTTGAAGTGGACAGCCATCCACTCGGTGAAGTTGGTAACACCTGCTTTTGCTGCAGAGTATGCAACGGTTCTGGTGAGCGGATGATATGCGCTCATGGAGCTGATGTTGACCACACAGCCGCTATCCTGCTCAGCAAAGAGCTTGCCGAAGACCTGAGTCGGCATGATGGTGCCGAGGATGTTCAGGTTGAAGACCCACTGCACTGCATCCTGCGGGATGTCGAAGAAGGACATCTCGTCGCTGGTGGTGCCCTTCGGATGGTTGCCGCCTGCGCCGTTGAGCAGGATGTCAACACGACCGAACTTTGCAATCACAGCGTCTTTTGCCTTTTCGATGCTCTCACGGTCAAGCACGTTGCATTCAAATGCAGCAGCGTTGCCGCCTTCCTGACGGATTGCTTCTGCAGCCTTTTCCGCCATATCCAGGCGGAGGTCGAGCAATGCGACGGTTGCGCCTGCCTTGGAGAGACCCTTGGAGATCTCAGCGCACAGGACGCCGCCTGCACCGGTTACGACCGCAATTTTGCCTTCCAAAGAAAACATATTCATGGTACTGGAGTTCCTTTCGATTAAACTTTTTCGTGGGTGTCGATCATCTCGATGTTGCCGTTCGGGCAGCGGTTGTAGCACATACCACAAGCAACACACTTGTCGGAATTGATCTGAACAGCATCCGGCTTGATGATGAACGGAGCGAAGTCGGTACAGATGGTCTTACAGAGCTGGCAGCCCTCACCGCAACCGCACTGCAAGCAGCGGGATGCTTCTGCAATTGCTTCTTCTTCGGTCATGACACGGCGGAAAGTGGAGAAGTTCTTGATGCGTTCTGCACCTTCTGCGGTCTCGAGGTTGACTGCTTCGCCGTCAGTGAAGTACGGATTGCGATGCAGGACCTTCTGAGCGTCCACGATCGGGAATTCGCCAACAAACTCAACGGTCGGCTTGCCGCCGGTGAGAGTGCTGTCGATGCTGTATGCTGCACGGCGACCGTCAGCCACAGCGGAGATGATGTTACGGACTTCGACAGCGTCGCCGCCGGCGAAGACGAAGTTATCGTTGGTCAGGGTGTCACGGTCAACTGCGATCATGCCCTTCTTGTCGCAGATGAATTCTGCGGTTGCTGCTGCATCCGGCTTCTGGCCGACAGCGGAGATCACGCAGTCACACGGCAGGGTGAAGATTGCATCGGAAACGGATTCCGGACGACGGCGGCCGCTTGCATCAGCATCGCCGAGGACCTGGGTGCTCATCTTAATAGCGGAGACCTTGGAGCCGTCCTTGACAATTTCAACCGGGCTGACCAGGTACATGATCTTAACGCCTTCTGCCTCTGCCTCAGCGATTTCGTCGCCGGTTGCCGGCATTTCATCACGGGTACGGCGGTAAGCGATGTAAACTTCCTTTGCACCAAGGCGGAGTGCGCTGCGAGCAGCGTCAACAGCGGTGAAGCCGCCGCCGAGAACGACAACACGTTCACCGACAACCGGTTTCTTACCGTCGTAAACTTCCTTGAGGAAGTCAACAGCGGAGATCACGCCGTCTGCATCTTCGCCCGGGACGCCCGGCAGAGTGCCGACCTGAGCACCGATGCCTGCAAATACTGCATCAAAGCCGTCCTTCTTGAGGCTTTCAACGGTGATGTCCTTACCGAAGACCACACCGGTCTTGATGGTAACGCCCATGGATTCGAGGAGAGCGAATTCAGCGTCGATTGCGCCCTTATCCATACGGAAATCCGGAATTGCGAAGCGCATCATACCGCCGAGGTAGGATTCTTTTTCAAATACGGTGACAGCATAGCCGGCCTTTGCGAGGTACCATGCTGCGGAGAAGCCAGCCGGACCGGAACCGATGACAGCAACACGCTTGCCGTTGTTCTCAGCCTTTGCGGTGTTCGGCTTCCAGCCGTTCTTCTTTGCCTGGTCGATTGCAAATTCCTTCAGATCACGGATCTGGATAGCACGACCGGTCACGCCACGGGTACATGCGAGTTCACACGGATGGCTACATACCAGACCGCAGATGCTCTGCAGCGGTGCTGCGCCAACGATGAGGTTGTATGCTTCTTCGTACTCGCCCTGAGCGATCTTGTGGATATATGCCTGAGCCGGAACGTGTGCCGGGCAAGCGCCCTTACACGGAGCAGCCAGCTCTTCTTTGATGTGTGCATAGCCGTGGTACAGGGTAACATCCTGTGCGCTTCTGACGTGCGGAACGATCAGGTCACGCATATCACGGGTGGTCTTGTAGCCATGGGACTGCATGAATTCACGGACACCGTCGATGAGGTCGCCGATGAAGCCGTAACCGGAGATCAGGGTTTCGGAGCAGATACCGATCATGTCAGCACCGCACATGAACATTTCGATTGCATCATGCCAGTTGCGGATACCGCCAGCCATCATGATCTTGCCTTCCGGACCGTTGACCTTACGGATTTCGTATGTATCACGGAGTGCGAGCGGCTTGACCCAGCTGCCGCAGTGGCAGGACATGGAGATTTCGTCCTGGAGGTGATACGGAGCACGGTTCGGCTCTTCGATGTTGATCGGCGGGATTGCCATACGGTTGGAAGTACCACCGACAGCGTCTGCGCCTGCAGCATACAGAGCGGTTGCAACCTTAGCGATCTGGCCGCCTTCCGGAGTCAGCTTTACAAAGAGCGGAATGGAGATTTCCTTCTTGATCGCACGGACGATTTCGGAAACAGCTTCTGCGTTCTGACCCAGGCTTGCGCCGGTCTTCTTTGCGGATGCGTTTTCGTCGCCGGAGGAGAGCTGGAGGTTGAAGGACATGTTCGGGCAGCACATATTCAGCTCGATGACGTCTGCGCCTGCCTCTTCAAACTTCTTTGCCATGTTGACCCAGCCTGCTGCACCTTCGTCACCCGCATAGGTGATGTTTGCAAACAGCTTGAGGTCGCCCTTGAGTTCTTTCTTTGCATCGATCATGAGCTGGAGGCCCTGTTCGAAGGTCAGACGTTTCTCAACGGTGAAGCAGAGAGCGTTGCGGTCCTTAAAGATCGCATAACGCGGCTTACGGTTGATGTACGGAGCCGGATCGATGGTGAGCTTAATGGAAGCTGCACCCCAACCGCACTCTTCGATGACCTTGAGCTGTTCCACGCTCTTGGTGGTCGGGCCGGATGCTACATAGAACGGGTTTCTGAACTTTACGCCGCCGATTTCAACCGGCAGATCAAAATTATGGATTTTCTTTTTCATCTTTTTATGCCTCCTGCGGAAATATATTAAAGGTTATCGTTCTTGATGGTTCTGCCTTCACGAGCAGACTGGTAAATCAGGTTGATGACCTTGATTGCTTCATAGCCGTCCACACCACGCAGACCGATCTTTGCATCAACGTTGTCACGAGCGGAAGTCATGAAGTGACGGATTTCGTCAACATAGCCTAAGTTGAACTTTTCGTCAACAGCCGGCTTGGACCAACCGGTGGTCACTTCTGCCTTTTCAACGGTGTATTCAAGGCCCGGGATGGAGTATACATTCAAAGCGGAGGAGAAGGTGAGGTCTACATGGATGCAGCCCTTGTCGCCATAGAAGTCAATGACGTCTTCCATACCGCCGGTGGTGACATAGTTTGCCTCGAGGAGAGCGGTGGTGCCGTCCTCAAAACGGATGAGCGCTGCGCCCCAGTCTTCACCTTCCATGGTCTTGTGCTGGAGGTTGTTTTCCAAACCGCCGGAAGTCATAGCGGTGAGTTCGGTCCAACGGTTTTCCTTCAGTGCGAGCATGAAGCAGACCGGATGGACACCGAGGTGAACCATTGCGCCGCCGCCACAATACTTGATGGTCTGTGCAAACGGGGAATGGGAGCCGCAGTGGCACTCACGTGCACGAACGAACATGGGCTTGCCAATTGCGCCTTCTTCGACAACCTGGAGAGCTCTCTGGAGAGCCGGAGCGAAGAGCCAATCTTCTGCATAGTAGAGCTTCTTGCCTGCTGCGATGGATGCATCAAGCATTTCCTTTGCATCTTCAACGGTGGTTGCAAGGGGCTTCTCGGAGATGACGTGTCTGCCCTTTGCAAATGCTTTCTTTGCAGCTTCCACATGCAGGAAGTTCGGCAGGCAGATATCGACGACATCACAGTCAACCTCTTCGATTGCCTTGAACATATCGTCATATGCGACATAGCCGGTCACATTGTAACGGTCAGCCAGTGCTTTGACACGGTCGAGATCTTTATCGCAAATTGCAACGATCTCGGCGATGTCGGTACATCTGGAGTACCCGTCCATGTGCAGATCTGCGCTGAATGCTGCGCCGATCAGCAATACTTTTACCTTTCCCATTTTCACTACCTCCTGAAAATATCCGGGATATTTCCCTTGTTTTTTGGGGCAAGTGCCCCAACCGTGAAATGTCAACGAATACCAAAGGGCACTTTGGCACCATATTTACTCTATTTAATATGATACAATAAATTTTCGCAAGATACAACCTTTTTCGCAAAAATTAGAAAAAAAATCAACTGAAAAAGCAAAAACCGCCCAAGGAGTCTCCTTGAGCGGTTTTGAACTTACTTGATTTTCGGCAAAATGTTGGTCTTGAAGAAGTCACGTGCCGCTTCGGGGCGAACGTTTTCGCTCACACCGTCGACTGTGATGGACACACCTTCGCCGCAATGGCGGGTGCAGAACCCTTCGTTCATTTCCACTTTCCCGTGAAGGTTGTATTCCTCAATCATCTGCTGGAAGGTGTGCATGACATTGTATGCACCCTTCTGATGACAGTGTGCACTGATGCAAACATTAACAGAAACCATGGTTTAGTCCTCCTTCGGCTTGTACTCAACATGGAGCAACTCATGAACACGGCCCTTGAGCAGACCCTGATACAGGGTGAGCATGAGCGGGTTTTCCTCGCTTCGCTTGATGTTGCTGAGTTTATCAGCTGCATACAGCGCTTTTCCGCGGTTTTCTTTGTTCTTGAAGTCGGAAACCGGCTGACCTGCACCTGCGACACAGCCGCCCGGGCAAGCCATGACTTCGACCAGGTCGTAATGTACGCCTTCCTTGATCTTCTGGATCAGGTTTTCCGCATTTCTGAGGCCCGAAACAACCGCAATCTTGAGCTTGCGATCGCCATACGGAACAATCGCTTCCTTCACGCCCTTCATGCCACGGACACCGCTGAATGCGATTGCATCGAGGGTTGCAAGGGACTTATCGGATGCAACACGGCGGACCACCGCTTCGGTAACACCACCGGTGACGCCGAAGATGACGCCTGCACCGGAACGGGTGCCGAACGGAAGGTCTACTGCCTCCGGCTCGAGTTCGGGGAAGACGATACCGGATTCCTGAATCATACGGACAAGCTCCTGAGTGGTGATGACGTAGTCAACAATCTGACCGTCTTCGTTGCGGAACTCTTCACGTGCTGCTTCGAATTTCTTTGCGGTACACGGCATGATTGCGACATGGACACTCTTGGTGCCTGCCTGCTTGTCGTGCTCCTTGATGATTGCCGCAAACATCTCCATCGGAGACTGTGCGGTGGAGAGATGCGGGAGAAGATCAGGATGATTCTTCTCACAGTACTGAACCCATGCTGGGCAGCAGGAGGTGAAGAGCGGAATTTTGCCGCCCTCTTCCAGACGACCCAGGAATTCGTTGGATTCTTCCAAAACAACCAGGTCAGCGCCGGTTGCGGTGTCGAAGATTTCATCAAAGCCCATACGGCGGAGTGCTGCAACGATACGGCCCATTGCGTTGTCGTTGTTTGCAAGACCGAGCGCCTTACCTGCAGCAACACGGACAGCCGGAGCAACCTGAACCGAGACGTGAACATCCGGGTTGTGGAGTGCTGCCCAGACTTTGTCGATGTCGTTTTTCACGGTGATTGCACCGGTCGGGCAGACCGCTGCACACTGACCGCAGCCAACACAGTTGGACTCGCCGATCGGAATGTCAAACGAGGTGGAAACCGTCATCTTAAAGCCACGGTGTGCGAAGTCGATCGCACCCACGTTCTGGACTTCTTTACACATACGGACACAGTCGCCGCACAGGATACACTTGTTTTGGTCACGCACGATGCTGACCGAGGACTCATCCAGTTTGGAGTGTTCCTTCGGGTTGTCAAAACGGACACGCTCAATGCCGAAACGCTTTGCCAAATACTGCAGACGGCATGCCCCGCTCTTTTCACAAGTGGTACAGTCACGGCAGTGGTTAGAGAGCAAGAGTTCCAGGTTCATCTTGCGGTACTTACGCAGGTTCTCGGTGTTGGTAAACACCTTTTTGCCTGCTTTCGGTGGGGTGGAGCAAGCTGCTTCCATGCCGCCCCATTCGTTCTCAACCATACACATACGGCATGCACCGTAGATGGAGAGTTCGGAATAGTAGCAGAAGGTGGGCAGATCAATTCCCGCCTTGCGGATGAGTTCCAAAATATTCTTTTCGTTTTCAATTTCGACATTGATGCCGTCAATAATCATATACTTTTTGCTATCCATGAGTTAGCCCTCCTTCACTGCATGGAACGCGCAAGCGCTGATACATGCACCACATTTGATACACTTTGCAGAATCAATGACAAACGGCTCCTTGACCTTGCCCGAGATTGCATCGACCGGGCACTGTCTTGCACACTTGGAGCAGCCCTTACAGAGATCCGGATCGATCCAAATCTTCTTGAGCTTTTCGCAAGCACCTGCCGGGCAGCGTTTCTCTTTGATATGAGCTTCGTATTCGTCACGGAAGTTCTTGATGGTGCTGACCACCGGGTTTGCAGCACTCTTACCCAAGCCGCACAGTGCGGTGTGGGAGATGGTGTCTGCCAGTTCGAGCAGGAGCTCGATATCGCCCTCACGGCCTTCGCCTGCAACGATGCGCTCGAGGATTTCCAGCATACGCTTGGTACCCTCACGGCACGGCACGCACTTACCGCAGGATTCGTTCTGGGTAAAGTTCATAAAGAAGCGAGCAACTTCGACCATACAGGTGTTGCTGTCCATGACAACCAAGCCGCCCGAACCAATCATTGCGCCCACACGGGAGAGGGAGTCAAAGTCAAGCGGGAGGTCGAGATCGTCCTTGGTCAGACAGCCGCCGGACGGACCGCCGATCTGGACTGCCTTAAATTCGCCACCGTCACGCATACCGCCGCAGATGTCGAAGATGACTTCACGCAGGGTGGTGCCCATCGGGACTTCGATGAGGCCGGTGTTCTTGATGTTACCGGTAACGGCAAACGCCTTGGTGCCCGGGCTCTTTTCCGGACCGATGCCCTTGTACCACTCCGCACCGTTTTCGATGATCTTTGCAACGTTTGCAAAGGTTTCGACGTTGTTAAGAACGGTCGGCTGATCGAACAGACCGTGCTCAACGGTACGGGGCGGCTTGACACGGGGCATACCGCGCTTACCTTCGATGGATGCAGTGAGTGCACTGCCTTCGCCGCAGACGAATGCGCCTGCGCCACGGTTGATGTGCATATGGAAGCAGAAGTCGGTGCCCAGGATGTTGTCACCCAAGAGACCAAGTGCCTCTGCCTGTGCAATTGCGTTTTTCAGTTTTTTAACTGCGACCGGATACTCGGCACGGACGTAGATGTAGCCCTCGCTTGCGCCGCAAGCAAGACCTGCAATCATCATGCCTTCCAGCATACGGTGCGGATCGTCTTCCATGATGCTTCGATCCATGAATGCACCCGGGTCGCCTTCGTCGCCGTTACAGACAACGTACTTCGGGAGAGAGGTCTGACGTGCCACCTGGGACCACTTACGACCGGTCTGGAAACCGCCGCCGCCACGGCCACGCAGGTTACTTTCGGTGATTTCGTTGATGACCTCGTCTGCACGCATATCAAAGAGTGCCTTTTCGAATGCGACATAGCCGCCGACACCCAGATATTCTTCAATCGAGTCGGAATCGATCTCGCCGCAGTGCTCCAGTGCAAGGCGCTTCTGCTTCTGATAGAACGGGATTTCATCCTTCTTTGCATATACCACGCCGTCCAGCTTATAAGCCAAACGCTCGATCAGTTCCCCATTTTTGATGGTCTTTGCAATGATTTCCTCACAGTCGGAAACCGAGACCTTGGTGTAAAGCCAGCCCTGCGGCTCAATGCGGACCAACGGTCCGATTTCGCAGAAGCCCGGGCAACCGCCCTTGGTGACACGGATTTCATCCCCGTGCGGATCCTTCTGAAGTTCAACCGAGCAAGCAATGCCCGCATCCTTCATGAGTCGAACGAGTTCTGCATAGACATCCAACGAACCGCTGGAAACACAACCCGTACCGGTGCAGACCAGAATCTTCTTCTCTTCTGCGGCAAACGCCTTTTGGCAGGCAGCTCTTAACTGCTGCAGTTCTTCTCTATTTTTCAGCATTTTCAAGCTCCTTTTTCAAAGATTCGATCAGCTCGGATGCTTTATCCGGAGTCATCGCAGGATAAACCTTGTTGTTGACAGTAAGTACCGGAGCCAAGCCGCAAGCGCCGAGGCAGGAAACGGTTGCAACCGTGAAATTTCCGTCGTCGGTTGTGGTCTGACCTTCACGCAGGCCGAGGTCCGAGCGCAGACGCTCAAGGATCGGAATGGATTTACGAACATGGCAAGCGGTGCCGTCGCAAACCTTAAAGACATACTTTCCTTCCGGCTCAAGCGAGAAGTTTTCATAGAATGTTGCAACACCGTAAATCTGCGCTTCGCCAACACCGATGCGCTTTGCCAAACGCGGGAAAATCTCGCGCGGCAGATAGCGGTAATGCTCCTGGATGTCCTGCAGGATTGCGATCATTGCGCTTTCCTTACATCCATAGCGGTCGAGTATTTCGTCGACCAAGGTGAAATCAAAGTTTTTCTCCATTTTGAGACTCCTTTTTCTATCTTTTTCAAAACAAGACTCTGCCGCCGCAGATTTCTGCTGCGGCGGCAGTCAGTCAATTATTTCCCCTGAATGTAATTGTCGATGGATTTTGCTGCAGTCTTACCTGCGCCCATTGCCAAAATAACGGTTGCAGCACCGGTGACAGCGTCACCGCCTGCAAACACACCCTCACGGGTGGTGGCGAGCGCATCCTCGTCGGTCAGGACGAGGCAGCCTTTGCGGTTGGTTTCCAGACCCTTGGTGGTCTGGCTGATGAGCGGGTTGGGAGAGTTGCCGATTGCCATAACCACGCAATCCATCTCCATCTCAAACTCGCTGCCCTCAACCGGGACAGGACGGCAACGGCCGCTTGCGTCCGGCTCACCGAATTCCATCTTGATGCAACGAATGCCACGGACCCAGCCGTTTTCGTCACCCAGGATTTCAACCGGGCTGACCAGCATATGGAAGTTGATGCCTTCCTCTTTTGCGTGATGGATTTCTTCGAGTCGTGCCGGCAGTTCCTTCTCGGTTCTGCGGTAAACGATGGTGACTTCGTCAGCACCGATACGCTTTGCACAGCGCGCCGCATCCATTGCGACGTTACCGCCGCCGACCACAGCCACTTTCTTCGGCTTCATGATCGGGGTGGTGGAATCCGGCTGATACGCCTTCATCAGGTTGATACGGGTGAGGAATTCGTTTGCCGAATAAACACCGGAGAATTCTTCGCCCGGGATCTTCATGAAGGACGGGAGACCTGCGCCCGAACCAACGAAGATTGCTTCAAAGCCGTCCTCGAAGAGTTCGTCGACGGTTGCGGTCTTACCGACAACAAAGTCGGTCTCAAAGGCAACGCCCAAAGCTTTGAGGTTATCAATTTCCTGCTGAACAATGGATTTCGGGAGACGGAATTCCGGAATTCCGTAAACCAAAACGCCGCCGGCTTTATGTAATGCTTCAAACACGGTGACTTCATAGCCCTGACGAGCGAGCTCACCAGCACAGCTTAAGCCCGAGGGGCCCGAGCCGACGATTGCGACCTTGTGGCCGTTGCTGACCGGCTTTTCAGCTGCTGCTTCCGGATGTGCGAGCAGGTAGTCTGCCGCAAAACGCTCCAGACGGCCGATACCGACCGATTCACCCTTGATGCCACGCACGCACAGCTTTTCACACTGGCTTTCCTGCGGGCAAACACGGCCGCAGATTGCGGGGAGCAGGTTCATTTCCTTGATCTTCTTTGCAGCGCCGATAAAGTCGCCTGCTTTGATGAGCGAAATGAATTCCGGGATGGGAACGCCGACCGGGCATCCGCCAACACACGGACGGGTTTTACAATTCAGGCAGCGATCTGCCTCTTCCTGTGCCATTGCTTCGGTGTAACCGCGGGCAACTTCTTCAAAGTTTTTGTTGCGAATCTCGGGAGCATCTTCCGGCATGGGGACCTTGGTCAAAGACATATTAGGCATTTGCGTTTTCCCCCTTCTTCAAGAGATTGCAGTCTGCTTCCTGCTCAAACGGTTTATACATCATATTTCTCTTCATGAGCTGATCGAAGTCCACCAAGTGGCCGTCGAAATCCGGACCGTCCACGCAAGCGAACTTGGTCTCGCCGCCAACGGTGAGTCGGCAGCCGCCGCACATACCGGTACCGTCGATCATGATCGGGTTCATGCTGACGGTGGTCTTGATGCCGTATTCCTTGGTGAGTTTGGAAACGAACTTCATCATAATGACCGGACCGATGGCGATGACTTCGTCATATTCTTCGCCGCTGTCGATGAGGCTCTTGAGTGCATCGGTAACCAAGCCCTTGGTGCCGTAGGAGCCGTCATCGGTCATGATTTTCATGATATCGCTGACTGCGGTAAATTCATCTTCCAGGATAACAAGATCCTGATTACGGAAGCCCACGATGGAGTGGACAACAGTGCCCTGCTCATGGAGCTTCTTTGCGACCGGGTATGCGATTGCACAGCCCACGCCGCCGCCGATGACTGCGACTTTCTTTAAGCCTTCGGTGTGAGACGGGGTGCCGAGCGGACCGACAAAGTCTGCCAGAGCATCGCCAACCTCCATCATGCCGAGTGCTTTTGTAGTTGCACCCACCAGCTGGAAAATAATGGTCACAGTTCCACGCTCACGGTCAAAATCTGCGATGGTAAGCGGAATACGCTCGCCGTTTTCATCTACACGCAGAATGATGAACTGACCCGGCTCTGCTTTCTTAGCAACACGAGGTGCGTCGATTTCAAGCAAAGTGACTGTGGGATTCAGAACTTTTTTGTTCACAATCTTAAACAAGTCTCTCACATCTTTCTTTCAGTTTTGATTCTGTCGATTTTCGACAGTGTATCAATTTCTATTGTAGACCAACCCCCAAGAAAATTCAAGGGGTTTTCTGATTTTTATCCTCTTTTTCAGCAGGAAAACTGACCCGGAGTCGGAAGACCTCGGGTCAGTTGGCTGTTTTTGTTACAAAATGACAACCGGCTTGATAAGGTTTTTGGGTTTTTCCTTCATCAGCATGAGCGCTTCTTCTGCCTTATCAAAGCCATGAAGTTTGTGGGTCAGAAGTTTTCCGGTGTCCAGACGACGGGTTTCAAGCAGGCTGACCAACTTCTCCATGCGGAGACGTCCGCCCGGCATCAAGCCGCCTGCGACCGTCTTGTGTCCCATGCCGCAGCCCCACTCCACTCGTGGAATCCGGACATAATCGCCACCGCCCAGGTAATTGACGTTGCCGATTGTGCCGCCGGGTTTGAGCATTTGAACCGCTTGGATGAAAGTGTCGTTGTCACCGCCTGCGATGACCACTTTATCAACACCCTTGCCGTGGGTAAGCCCCATCATCTGCTCCACGATATCGCCTTCACGGTAGTTGACGATTTCGGTAGCGCCGTATTCTTTTGCGACCTGAATACAATTCGGACGGCTTCCGACCGCAATCAAGTGGGATGCGCCACGCAGTGCTGCCGCTGCAACCGACATGAGCCCGACCGGGCCGATGCCGATGACCGCAACCGTGTCCCCAAACTGGACGTCTGCAAGCTCTACGCCGTGGAATCCGGTGGGGACCATATCGCTGAGCATAACCGCTTCTGCCGGGTCCACCCCATCGGGAAGCAGTGCCAAGTTGCCGTCTGCATCGTTGACATGGAAGAACTCACCAAATACACCGTCTTTGAAGTTGGAGAATTTCCAACCCGCAAGCATCCCGCCCGAGTGCATGGAATACCCTGCCTGGGATTCCACCTTGCTCCAATCCGGGGTGATTGCCGGGACAATGACACGGTCACCAACCTTGAAATCACGGACAAGTGCGCCGACTTCCACAATCTCACCGACCGCTTCATGACCCAAGATCATATCGCATCTTTCTCCGATTGCACCTTCCCAAACCGTGTGAATGTCAGAAGTGCATGGGGAGATTGCGATGGGGCGGACAATGGCATCGAGTGGGCCACACGCAGGGCGATCCTTTTCGATCCAGCCTGTTTTGCCGATTCCGAGCATTGCGTAACCTTTCATTGATGAGCCTCCTATAAAATTTTAATTTAGAAATCTACCTTGTCTCCGTAGTAGATCGCAGTGAAGAGTTTCTCCATCTGTGCCGGGTCGATCTCACGCGGGTTGGAGCCGGTGCAAGCATCGCCGACCGCATTGGCCGAGATGTCTGCGATTTTTTCCTTAAACTCTGCCTCATTGATGCCGAACTCCTTGAGGGTGGTCGGGATGTTGAGGGTGCGGTTGAAGGCGGTGATCTTGTCGCAGAGTGCCTGGGTCAGTTCTGCATCGGAAGCGCCGGTCAAGCCGATCTCACGAGCGATGTCTGCATAACGTGCTTCTGCATTCTTTGCGTTGTACTCGATGACGTACGGCAGATAGATTGCGTTTGCACAGCCGTGCGGGATATGTCCGGTGGAGAAAGCAGCACCGGTCTTGTGTGCCATGGAGTGAACAATGCCGAGCAGAGCGTTGGAGAATGCCATACCTGCGAGGCACTGTGCGTAGTGCATCTGCTCACGTGCGTTCATGTCGCCGTTGTAAGATGCTTCCAGATACTCGAATACCATCTTGATTGCCTTGAGTGCAAGCGGATCGGTAAACGGAGTGTGCAGGGTGGAAACATACGCTTCGATTGCGTGGGTCAGAGCGTCCATACCGGTATGTGCGGTCAGAGTCTGCGGCATGGTCTCAGCGAGTGCCGGATCAACGATCGCAATATCCGGGGTGATGTTGAAGTCAGCGAGCGGATACTTGATGCCCTTTGCGTAGTCGGTGATAACCGAGAAAGCAGTTACTTCGGTTGCGGTACCGGAGGTAGACGGAATCGCAATGAATTTTGCCTTCTGACGCAGGGTCGGGAAATTGAACGGGATGCAAAGCTGCTCAAAGGTGGTTTCCGGATATTCATAGAAAGCCCACATTGCCTTTGCAGCATCAATCGGGGAACCGCCGCCCATGGAAATGATCCAATCCGGCTGGAATTCACGCATTGCTTCCGCACCGCGCATAACGGTCTCGACCGAGGGATCCGGCTCGACGTTCTCAAAGAGCTTTACTTCGATCCCTGCTTCGTTGAGGTAGGAAACCGCTTTGTCCAGGAAACCGAAACGCTTCATGGAGCCGCCGCCGACCACGATGATTGCACGCTTGCCGGAAATGTTCTTGAGTTCTTCCATTGCGCCTGCGCCATAGTAAATGTCTCTCGGTAAAGTAAATCTTGCCATGATAGTATGCCTCCCAAATTTTGTATTATTCAGAGTTTTTCCTCTTGTTAAGAATTTAACACAAATGATTTTGTTTGTGAAATATAAAAAAAGTATGCCTGTATATAAAAACAGACATACTTTGACACTTTCTTAACAAACCCGTTTTATTCGTGCATTCCCAACCCGTCACGCACATCAAATACCGCCTGCAAAAACGCTTTTTCGTAGACGTTGAGTTTGTGGTCCTTCTGATACACCAAAAGGTCTCGGTGGGCACGCTGTGCCGAGGGGCAGCGGCGTTGCACCAGCCCGTGACGGTCCAGCACCTCATCGGGCATGGGAGACACCCACATAAAGCTTCCCGGAACACGTTTGAGCAAACAGAACTGACTGCCGCGCTCATAGATATGGATTCTGCGGACCCCAAGTGCGGGCTCCTCTTCTTTCATCTCAGAGAAAGAGAGATACGGCACCGCATGGTCTCCGTGGGCAATTTCGATGTACGGGGAAAGTTCCTGCTCGCAGACGGTCTCCTGCCCTGCCAGGGGATGATTGCGATCCAGCAGAATCACCTTTTCAAACGAACACACCGGCTCATGCTGCAGTCCCTTTTCAATCATGAGATTCATGAAATATTTTTCATACTGCCGGCTGTATCGGATGATGCCCACGTCAAATTCCCCACGAGCCACACAGCCGATGGTCTCCACCGAGCTTGTCTCACGGAAATTGACATCGAGTTCCTTTCCCAAATCCAGCCCTTTGATGAAATTCGCAAACGCATAGGCGATATAACTGGCACGGGGAATACACACCGAGAACGACACACGGTCCTCCTGATGGGGACGGTAGTCCTGCTCCAGGGTTTCGATCTGGCTCAGAATCGCCCGTGCTTTTTCCAAAAACTCGGCACCTTTCGGGGTGGCGACCACACCTTTGGAGGTGCGTTTGAAAATCAGCATCCCAAGCGACGCTTCCAGTTCTTTGATGGCTTTACTCAAATTCGGCTGACCCATAAACAGGTTTTCCGCCGCCTGTGTGATGGATCCGGTTTTTTCCACCTCAACCGCATACTTCAAATGCAGCAGGTTCATGAGATTCCCTCCTTAGATGAGTATCGCTTGCTCCAATGCCGAGCGAATGAGATTGACCGCCGCATCACAGTCCCGCTTGTCTGCGGTCTCGCACGGGGAATGGATATAGCGGGTGGGGATACTCACGCCGCCCGTGATGACACCGCTACCGCTCAGGTGGATTGCACCTGCATCGGTTCCGCCTGCAACCAAAACCTCGGACTGATACGGAATCCCGTTTTTCTCGGCACAGGCTTTGAGTGCTCCCACCAGTTTCGGATGGCACACCACCGATTGATCCATGATTTTGATGGCGGCACCCGCTCCAAGCTTGGTTTCCATCACCACATCGGTCTCGGGCAGGTCTCCGCTGTCGGTCACATCCACCGCAATTGCGAACTTGGGTGCAATCCCAAACGCTGCGGTCTTTGCGCCCCGAAGCCCGACTTCTTCCTGCACGGTAAAAACGAAATACACGTCGTATTCGCACTCTTTTAATTCCGAGAGTACCTCAAGCAGAATCGCACAACCCAACGTATTGTCGAGATAAGGTGCGGAAATCAGGTTGGTCCCGAGGTTTCTCAACCCGCCCGAAAAACTCGCACGGTCGCCCACACAAACCTTCCCGTCTCCAATATCAATGAAACAGTGGTGCAGTCTGCGCTCTTTTGCCGGGGTCTTGCCTTCGTACGACAGCACGCCCTCTACCCCGTTTTCAAATACCACCGGGATATTCTGCAAATCACGCACATCCAGCCCGCCCAGTGCCGCAAATCGCACAAATCCGTTTTCCACACGGGTTGCAATCATGCCGATGGTGTCCATATGCGCACAGAGCATGACTTTTTCTCCTGCGCCTTTTTTATGCACAATCAGGTTTCCGAGGGGGTCGGTCATCACCTCATCCGCAAACGGGGCGGCAAGCTTCTCGATCAACTCACGGCGAGCCCCCTCCGCACCGCTGGGTGCAGGGACCTTCAGCAATTCCTCCAAGTATCTCATGCCGATTCTCCTTCCAAATTCACATACATCCGAGCGAGGGTGAGCATTGCCTCGATGGCAGAAACACTCGTCACGCTCGCAGGCCCGTGCAAATATCGCACCGGTGCGGCAAGGTTGGCACAGCGTACACCCACACGGCTTCTCTGAACCGCACCTGCATCGGTCCCGCCCGCAACCATTTCTTTGGTTTGCCACGGGATGCCATTTCCCTCCGCAAGGGTACGCAAGGTCGCAAACAGTTTGGGGTCGTAAATGGTGGCACCGTCCATCAGTCCGATGACCACGCCCCTGTTTACCTCACAAACTCTGCGAGCCCCGTTCGCACTTGGAAGGTCTGCCGCGGTTGTCCCCTCCAGAATCAAAGCTCGGTCAGGGTCTACCGTATACGCCGCAGTGGTCGCACCTCGAAGTCCGACCTCTTCCTGCACGGTAAAAACAAACCAGGTGTCGTATTCAATCTCCTCACTGAGGAGTTTCAGCATGACCGCACAACCCACTCGGTCGTCAATCGCCTTACTGCAAATCAGCCCGTCTCCGAACTTACGGAAATTCGGTTCAAACCATGCAACATCGCCAAGGGATACATACCGCTCAGCCTGGAGGCGCTTTTTCACTCCGATATCGATGTATAACTCATCTGTTTTCGGCACAGCCTCCCGCTCTTTCGCACCGATGAGATGCACGGCACGGGATCCGATTACGCCTGTGATGCCTTTTTTGCCCACACATACCCGTTTTCCGAGCAAAATGCGACGGTCCACACCGCCGACGGTTGCAAATTTCAAATACCCGTCCTCGGTGATTCCCTTGATAATCATTCCCACCTCATCCATGTGTGCACACACCATGAGGGTATCTTCTCGTTCTTTTTTCCCTTTCTTTTTCACAAACAGATTCCCGATGGAATCCTCCCGCATCTCGGCAGCAAAGGGTTTTGCATATGCTCGGACAAAGGCTCGCACCGCATCCTCATTTCCCGAAACACCCGGGAGATTGCAAAGCTGTTCCAACAAATCAAACACGGCGACCCTCCTCTCCGAGTGCCAACACTGCAGCTGCAAGCAGTTTTGCAGTCGCTTCCAAATCCTTTTCGCTCAAGGTCTCAACCGGAGTGTGCATATACTTGAGCGGCACCGAAAGCAAACCGGTCTTAATGCCCTCACGCACGGTCTGAAGCACCCAAGCATTGGTGCCGGTATGCCCTTCACACACCTCAATGCTGTGTGGAATTTTCTTTTCTTTTGCAAGTTTTATAAGGAGTTTGGTCAGCCCCGGATGCAGATTCGGACCCATTCCGATTGCAGTCCCGCTCCCCAAATCAAAGGTCTTGCTTTTGGGGGAATCCGGTGTGCTTCCGTGGGTGACATCCACCGCAATCGCATAGTCGGGATTTACCGTGTACCCTGCGCACCTTGCACCACGGCAGCCCAATTCTTCCTGTACGCTTCCGACCACGACCACATCCACATTCCGCTTGGCGGATTTTAACAACTCAAGCGCACGCAAAATGGCGCAGAAGCATGCACGGTCATCAAGCGCACGACCCGTGATACACTTGTTCTGCAAGCTTGCACAAGAAGACGCAAAGACCACAGGGGTTCCCACCGGGATGCGTTGTTCCGCTTCTTCCTGCGAGAGTCCCACATCAATGAACAGGGTCTCTTTTTTCATCGCTTTTTCCATCTCGGCTGCGGTGGAAAGATGCGGCGGCAAACAGGTAATCACACCAAACAACGGCTCGTCTGTACACACCTGCACCTCACGTGCCGGCAAGATACGAAGATCCACGCCACCCAGGGTCTCAAATCGCAGAAATCCGTCCTTGTGTCCGGAAACGATGAGCCCAATCTCGTCGATATGCGCATCAAGCAGGACGGTTTTTGCATTCTTTTTCCCGCACTTTAATACCCCGATGACATTCCCAAGCGGATCGATTTCAACCTCGTCCGCAAAGCGTTCGAGGAGCAAGGCAATGCGACGGGCAGCATGCGCCTCAAACCCGGACGGCGCCGGGGTTGCACACAAGCGCTGCAGTTGTTCTAAATACTTCATTCGGTAAACTCTCCTACCAATGTTCTGAAATAATCTCCTCGCTCAGCGAAGTTTTTGAATCGGTCAAACGAGGTACAAGCGGGAGACAAGGTGACAATATCGCCCGATTGTGCAATGTTATGCGCACACGCTACCGCCTCTTCAAAACTGCCGCAGCGGTAAACCGGAAGTTTTGCCGGGTCATATCCGGGTGCGGAAACAATGCTCTTGTAAATCACGTCCATGGTGGGGCCGTTTAAGACCACCGCCTTGCAGTGCTCGATCGCTTCCACGCCAAGCTCGGTAAACGGCACACCTTTGTCCTTGCCGCCCGCAATCAAAATCACCTTTTGGGGGAATGCCCGCAGCCCCACAATCGTGCGTGTGGGGCTGGAAGCGATTGAGTCATTGTAATATTTCACACCGGAAAGCTCCCGCACCAGTTCCATACGGTGCCGCACACCGGCAAATTCTCTCGCCACACGACGCACGGTTTCATCCGAGACCAAGCCCTCTACCGCCGCAATCGCTGCCATATAGTTTTCCACATTGTGAAGCCCCGGGATACGGATATCGGACACCGCAAGCACACGGGTGTCTCCACGGTAAATCGCTCCGTCTTTCACGCACACATACGCATCCTCTTTTCGGGAGAAGAAGCATGCACGTTCTGAAAGCTCAGCACCCAACTCCCGTGTGATTTCGTTATCGAGATTGAGCACCACACGTCCGTCGGCTCTGTTTCGGTACAAATTGGTTTTCGCCTCGGTGTATTCTTCCATCGAGGTATGTACATCCAAATGATTCGGTGCGATATTGGTCACCACCGAAATCTCGGGAGATGCTTTCATGGTCATCAGCTGGAACGAAGAAAGCTCCAACACCACAATATGGTCCGCTTCCATCTCACCTGCACGGGCGAGCAGCGGAGTCCCGATATTCCCGCCCACATAGCAGGTTTTCCCCTCGGCTTTGAGGAGTTCATAAATGATTGTGGTGGTCGTGGTCTTGCCGTCACTTCCGGTCACCCCGATGATGGGGCACGGACAAAGGGCAAAAAACTCTTCCATCTCGGAGGTGAGGACTGCCCCGTTTTCCACCGCACTTGCAATCTCCGGCAGGTCGGGGCGCATTCCCGGAGTGCGGAAGATCACATCATGATCCAGTCCGTTTAAGTAATTGCCGCCCAGCCGCATTTCGGCTGCGGAGAATTCCTCCAGCACCGCAGGGTCAAACTCACTTTTTTCCCGCTTGTCACACACGGTCACAATCGCTCCCGCTTCCAAAAGCAGGCGTACCAGCGGGGTGTTGCTCACGCCAAACCCCAACACGGCGACCCGTTTCCCGTTGAATTTTTTGATAAAAGTTTCATAGCGCGCTGTCATGCACGGCGCCCCCTTCGAGTAGTCTGAACTTAGTATATCACACTTTTTTGAATTTCGCACTATTCATTGCGTATTTTCCGTTTTTATGATATGCTTAACAAAGAAAATTTACAAGTGTTTTGGGAGAATCCATATGCAGAAACTTGCGAAAAATTCCATCCATACCGTGACCGGCGGAGGATACACCGCAGAGGGGCATTGTGTTTGCCGAATCGACGGCCGTGTGGTCTTTGTCCCCGGGCTTCTCCGTGAGGAGACCGCCGAGGTGCAAATCCTCAAAGTCACCGAGCGGGTCGCCTATGCCCGTGTGGTGAATCTCCTCTCCGCCAGCCCGCACCGTGCCGTGCCTGATTGTGCCGTATTTCCCAAGTGCGGCGGCTGTGTGCTGTGGCACATGGATTTTGAAGAAGAATCCTATTTCAAAACCGCACGGGTCCAGGACGCCATCACCCGTATCGGCGGTTTTTCGCTCACCGTTTCTCCCATCATAAAAGACAAGCGCACCACACGCTACCGCAACAAAGCCCAATTCCCCATCGCAGAAGAAAACGGCTTGCCCGTCTCGGGCTTTTTCCGTCAGCGCAGCCACACTGTCATCCCCACCGAGGACTGTCTTTTGCAAACCACCCTTGCAAATGCGGTGACCAAAACCGTGCGTGAGTGGATGACCGCCTGCCGCATCCCCGCATATCACGAGGGGACCGGGAAAGGCGTGGTGCGCCATGTGTTCGTGCGCTCGGGCGAGTTTGGTGCTGTGTTGTGCCTGATTTGCAAAACCCAGCCCAAGTACTTGGACGAACTGGTGAAAGCGGTCCGCTCGACCCACCCGGAACTCACAGGCGTGGTCTTAAACCTCAACCCGGAAAATACCAATGTCATTTTAGGAAAAACCACCCGCACGGTTTGGGGGAATCCCAATGTGGAGGATACCCTGTGCGGTCTGCGCTTCTCCCTTGCGCCCGAAGCGTTTTATCAGGTCAATCACGACCAGGCCGAGCGGCTGTATCAAAAAGCGTTGGAATACGCCGCACTGGATGACACAATGACCGCTTTAGACCTCTACTGCGGTGCCGGCACCATCACGCTCTGTCTCGCAAAACACGCAAAAGAAGTGCTGGGCATTGAGGTGGTCCCGGAAGCGATTGAAAACGCCAAAGAAAATGCGGCACGAAACGGGATGACAAACGTCACCTTCCGTTGTGCGGATGCAACCGAGGCGGCGGAAGAACTTGCCAAAGCCGAAACCTTCCCCGATGTGGTGGTGGTAGATCCGCCCCGCAAAGGACTCACGCCCGACGGAATTTCCGCTATCGCTACCATGCGGCCCCATCGCATTGTCTATGTCTCCTGCGACCCTGCAACACTGGCACGGGACCTGCGCATCCTGTGTGACACCGCACCCTACGAACTGATCGAGGTCACCCCGGTTGATCTCTTCCCGAAAACCCACCATGTCGAATCTGTGGCTCTGCTCTGTCGAAAGGAATGATCGTATGCTGTATACCGCACTCACCAAAAAAGCGATGCGAATCGCATTTGACGCACACAAAGACCAGACCGACAAAAACGGAATGCCCTATCTCTATCATCCGATCCATCTCGCTGAGCAAATGACCGATGAAGCGGAGATTTGTGTGGCACTCCTTCACGATGTGGCAGAAGACACCGACATCACCTTAGACGATCTCGCCCGTGAGTTCCCGCCTGAGATCATCGAGGCACTCACCCTCATGACGCACGACGACGCAACCGACTATTTCGATTATGTCCGTGCCATCAAGAAAAATCCCATCGCCCGTGCGGTCAAACTCGCAGACCTTGCGCACAACAGCGACCTGACACGGCTGGATGTTGTCACCGATGCCGCACGTGCCCGTGGCGAGAAATACAAAACAGCGATTAAAATCCTCACCGAATAAAGGAGTTTCCATGAAACGGACGATTGGAATTTTTGCCCATGTAGACGCCGGAAAAACCACCTTTTCCGAGCAGCTTTTGTACCTCACAGGCGGGGTACGCACCCCGGGCTCGGTGGATGCGGGCACCTCGCACCTGGACACCCACGAGATCGAACGGGAACGAGGCATCACCGTATTTTCGGGTCAGGCACGGTTTTCGTATCACGGCGACGAATATACTTTCATCGACACTCCGGGGCATGCGGATTTCCTCTCGGAAGCCGCACGCACCCTTCCAATCCTGGATGCGGCAATTTTGCTTATTGGGGGAAGCGGCGGTGTGCAGGCACACACACTCACCCTCTTTGATCTTCTCCGCACGCACAAAATCCCCACCGTTTTGTTTGTGAATAAAACCGACCTTGCCGGATTTTCCCGGGAGGAAACCCTCTCGGTGCTCAAGGCACGCCTCTCGCCCGATGTTTTGGATTGGGATGCAGACCTTGCGGAATTTGCCGCCGAGCGGGATGCCGACTTTTTCGAACACTACTTCTCGGATTCGGTCACCGAATCGTTGCTTCATAAAACCCTCGCCCGTCTCCTCGGCGACGGGGAATGTTTTCCCGTGCTGTTTGGCTCTGCCATCAACGGTGACGGGGTTTTGGCATGTCTTGACACAGTAAGCCAATTCATCCAAACCTCATTTGACGAAACAGCACCGTTTGCCGCAACCGTCTATCAAATCCGCCACGATGACAAGGGCCGCCGCATCACGTTTTGTAAAGCGACGAGCGGGACCCTGCGCACCAAAGAGTTTCTGCGTGGCGAGCAGGTGGATGAGCTGCGTCTGTATCAAGGCGGACAGTTTGTTTCCACACCGAAAGTCACCGCAGGCGAGGTGTTTGCCGCACTCGGTCCTCGGGAGCTTTTGCCCGACGGGGATCCGCCCTATGCGCCGCTGCGCACCCGTGCGGTGGTGGACGATCCGGTCCGTTCACTCCCCTCGTTTCGCATTTTGGAAGCCGAGGACCCGGCGCTCTCAGTCTGTATCAAAGGCGGCGAGATCGAGCTTACCGTTTCGGGAAAAATCCATATCGAGATTCTGACGCATTTGTTAAAAACCCGGTTCGGGATTTCCGCAACCTTTACCAAACCCACGGTTTCCTATCGTGAAACCGTCAAAGCCCCGGCCATCGGCTTCGGGCATTTTGAGCCGTTGCGGCACTATGCAGAAGTCCAACTCCGACTCGACCCGCTTCCACGGGGAGCAGGGCTCTGTTTTGCTTCCGAGTGTCCCCGTGACGTGCTTGCCGAGTCCTTCCAAAACCTCATCCGTACCCACGTTTACGAAAAAGAACATCTCGGCACCCTGACCGGTGCCCCGCTCTGCGATGTCAGAGTCACCTTGCTGGACGGGCGTGCGCATAACAAGCACACAGAGGGCGGAGATTTCCGTGAAGCGACCTACCGTGCCATCCGTGCCGCACTCCACCATGCAGAGAGCCTTCTGCTTGAGCCGTATGAAACGTTTACCCTGTATTTGGAGCCGGAATTCCTCGGCCGTGCCATGAGCGAGCTTCAGACTTGCGCCGCCGAGTGTGAAATTTGCGGGCACGACTGCATCAAAGGTCGTGCGCCCACTGCCACCCTCGCCGCATTTCGATTTGACCTCGCCTCGTTTACACACGGCACCGGGGTTTTGACCTCCCACTTCGACGGATATGAGCCCTGCCACAATCGGGAAGAAGTCCTCGCAGCGGCAAATTATGACCCGGATTCGGATTTAGAAAATCCCGCCTCCTCGGTATTCTGTGCAAAAGGCACCTCGTTTGTGGTGCCGTGGTTTGATGCCGAGGCTATGATGCATACCGAGAAAAAGGAAGGCTGAGTATGAACAACACACCCACTTGTGAAGTCGCCCACCGTTGCGGCGGCTGTCAACTCCTCCATATGCCCTACGAAGACCAGCTTGCCAAAAAGCAAAGTATGGTCTCCCGTCTTTTGGGCAAATTTTGTAACCCTGCCCCCATTTTGGGCATGAAGTACCCCTATCATTATCGCAACAAAACCCAAATGGCGTTTGTGCTCACCAAAGCACGCCGCATTACCTCAGGGGTGTATCAGTCCGGGTCGCATACCGTGGTGTCTACCGATTCGTGCATGCTCACCGACAAAGCGTCCGACCGTATCATCGCCACAATCCGAAAACTCATGCCGAGTTTCAAACTGCTCCCCTATCAGCCATATACAGGGCGTGGGTTTTTGCGTCATGTGCTGGTGCGCCGTGGGTTTCAGAGCGGGGAGATTATGGTGGTGCTGGTTTCCGCCACCCCGGTATTCCCCGGGAAGAACAATTTTGTCCGTGCCCTGCTTGAAAAACACCCCGAAATCACAACCGTGATTCACAATGTCAACCGTGACTTTGAAGGGCTCATGCTGGGCCCCAACGAAAAAGTGCTCTTTGGCCCGGGTTATATCGAAGATACCCTGTGCGGATGTACCTTCCGCATCTCCTCCCGCTCTTTCTATCAGGTCAACCCCACCCAAACCGAGCGGCTTTACAAAACCGCATTGGACTTTGCGGACCTCAACGGAAACGAAGTGGTCTTAGACGCCTACTGCGGCATCGGCACCATCGGGCTGTGTGCCGCAAAAACCGCAAAACAGGTCATCGGTGTGGAATCCAACCGGGATGCGGTGCGGGATGCGATTGCAAACGCAAAACGCAACAACATTAAAAACGCACGGTTTTTCTGTGCAGACGCAGGCGCATTCATGCAGGAATTCTGCGACCCCATCGACGTCGCATTTATAGACCCGCCACGAGCCGGCTGTTCCAATGAGTTTTTGCAGTCACTGCTCACCCTCGCACCCAAGAAAATCGTCTATGTTTCCTGTAACCCGGAGACTTTGGCACGGGATCTGCGCACCCTTACCAAACACTACTCCGCTCAAAAACTACAACCCGTCGATATGTTCCCCCACACCAACCATGTAGAGTGCTGCGTGCTGCTGTGTCGCACATAGCGTGCACTTTATCAATCGTTTTATAACAAAACGGTCAAACGGAGTCCATAAGATTTTTAAGACAGGAGTTTTTCTATGAATGCATATACAGGCAAGGAACCTTATGCTTTTTTCTCCTATGCCCACGCCGATCGAGACGTGGTAGAAAAAATTGTGATCGGCTTAAAGCAGAATATGTGTCGCATTTGGTACGACGAGGGTCTCACTCCGGGAGAATCATGGAATGACGATCTTGCGGAGCATTTGAAGAATTCCGAGATTGTTGTCATCATGCTTACCAAAAACTCGGTTACATCTCAGTATGTCAAAGCAGAAATCAACTATGCCATCTCAAAGCAGATTAAACTCCTCCCGGTTTTTCTGGAGCAAATTGATTTGCCGGCAGGATTAGAGATGATGTTGAGCAGTGTGCAATATGCGATTTTATACGGGGAAAGCGATATCAATCGGCAAATCCGTATGATACAATCCAATTTACCGAATACGGTATTTGCCACCAAGAAAGTCCCATTTTTTGAAAACAGTGAATTTTCGTTTTTTATGGAAAAAGACTCTGTGGTAAATGGGGCGGCATCCTCCGACAAACACGCCGATGCTTTTTCGATTCTCTGCAAAAACAATCACAACGGTGAAACGAAGAAACTGTTCGAGTTTTGCGGCACCAAAGCATATGACATTGATTATACCGTGACACAGTGCAAAACCGTTGACGATGATTATTTTGTCGGAAGCATTCAGGGAATCCATATTTTTAACGTGCTTGCCAAGTGCGAGCTGGAGTATCCCTTGCGTGGACCGGATTTTTCGTTTCTGCTCATCTTTGCTTTAAGAATGCCAAAAGACGGCTTCCCGACCGTACGCCTGATTGACTATCAATATATCCATATTACCCAATCCAAATCTCTTGAGGGAAAAAGAATCGACGAATCCCCATGGGGACGTGCGATTGATGAAGAATGCAAGCGCAAACTTCGAGTTGTTTGCGATGAATAGAAAGGTCGTTTTTTCATGTCCAAGTCAAAGAAAAGCGGGTCTGCGATTTTGATGTATCTCGTGATTGCGGGCGCCGCAGTCATCGCCGCAATCTGTTTTCCCCTGTATTACGGGTCCTTTCTCCGTCACCCGGCGGTTTTGTGGACAGGTGTGACCGCCATCACGGTGCTATACCATTTATGGGTGCGGCTTCTGTTTGGAGTTGTGACCACGCACCTTCCCATCCGTCACACCCACGCATGGTTTCGTGAGCGGCGCTTCGAGCCTGCACTGTACCGACTCTTGCGGGTGAAAGTCTGGAAAGACAAGGCGCTCACTTACCGTCCCGAAGAATTCTCGCTCAAAGACCGTACATTAGAAGAAATCGCAAATACCATGGCAAAATCCGAGACCGATCACTGGATCAATGAATTGATCTCGCTTTCCACGCTTTTGTTTTCTCTGATTTGGGGTGCGTTTCCGGTTTTTCTCATCACCGCAATCCTCGCCATGTTATTTGATGCGCAATTCATTGTGATTCAGCGCTACAACCGCCCCCGTATTCAAAAAATACTGAACAAGAAAAGAGTTTCTCATGTGTAACATTCGAATTGACTGGAAAAAAGGAATCTTGGGTTTGCTTTTGGGGCTCGCAGCAGGGCTTTTGGGGATAAAGTATTCCGCACCCATCACAGGTGCGGTGCTCGGCGTTTGCTTTCTCCTCGTGGGCAGCTTGCGCATCACGGTCACCTCCCGCCCCCTCTCCGCTGCCATCACCGCAGTGTGGAGTGCCCTCATGCTCCTTGCAACCTGGTTTTCCACCCTCACTGTCATCAACAGTGTAAAGTACCTGCAAACAAGTCCGTATCTCTTCTTTCTGAATGCACTGTGCATGCTGGTGGTGTGCGGCGTCCTGTTCCTGCTTTGCGGAAAGCCCCGTGCTTCGGTCACTGCAGCCTCGGTCGCACTCGCCTTTCTTACCCTCGCAAACGGTTTGGTCTATCAGTTCCGGGGCAAAGAACTCCTCGCTTCCGATGTGTTTTCTTTTGCCACTGCGCTGAATGTCGCAGACCAATACACCGCTGTGATCTCGTCCGAGATGTTCTTCGGTTGGGCGGTATTTGCCCTGGTGCTGTTTTTGCAATTCACCTTCCCGCCCGTGCGTTGGAAACTACCCGCTCGCACCCGTGCGCTCACCGGGCTGGTCGCCCTGATTGCGTGTGTATCGCTTTCCAAAGCAATCGGCCCAATCAAAACCGAGTTGTGGGACACCCGTGGTTCGGTGGTCAACGGGTATTATCTGAATTTTCTGCTCAGTATTCGGGATTCCTCGGTAAAAAAACCGCAGGAGTATGATGCGGACCTGCTCGGCGGAAGTTTTGATCCACCCGACCTGAAAGACGCACGGCGCCCCAACATCATTGTGATTATGAACGAAGCCTTTACCGACCCACGTGTCTTTGGCGAGGTGAACACCAACACCCCGTTTTTCCCGTATTTCGACAAGCTCAAATCCGAATCCATTCACGGTTGGGCGCTCGCCTCGGTCTTTGGCGGAAATACTGCAAACTCGGAGTTTGAGTTTCTCACCGGACATACCATGGCATTCTTGCCGCCCACCTCAGTGGCTTACCAGCAATTTGTCCACGGCAAAATATTCGTTTTGCCACGCCTGCTCAATGCCTATGGCTACGAGAGCATCGCCACCCACCCGTATTATGCAAACGGCTGGTCCCGCAAGAAGCTCTATCCGGAATTCGGATTCGTTGATGCAACCTTCCTCGATTCCTATCCGCAGAAAAACCTGCTCCGCACCTATGTCTCTGACCAAGAAATGTATGAGTTCATGCTGGAGAAAATCAAAGCACCACGGGAAAATCCCCTCTTTTTCTTCGGGGTCTCCATGCAAAACCACGGCGGCTATGATTATACCGGCGAGGACTTTGTCAACACGGTCTCCCTCACCGATTATCCCGATCTGTTCCCCCGCGCCGAGCAGTACCTCTCCACCCTGCACGCATCCGACAAAGCACTTGAGTTTTTAATCGAATCGCTGCGAGACTTCCCCGAGGACACCATTCTTCTCCTGTTTGGGGACCACCAGCCTTGGCTGGAAGGGGAATTTTACGAATCCATTGGGGCATGGAAACTTTCGGGTCTTGAGAAAACAATGACCCAATACACCGTCCCCTTCTTCATCTGGGCAAATTATGACATTTCCCCGGAAGAAATCCCGCTCACCGGCATCAATTACCTGCCGCATCGCCTGCTCACTGCCGCCGGGCTTCCCCTTTCCCCGTATTACGAAAGCCTGCGTGAATTGGAGCAGATTATCCCGGCACTCAACCCGTACGGTTACTACTCCAAAGAAGCCCAAGGATATCTCCCGCTCGAGGATGCAGCCGGTGCGGAGAAAAACGCACTCGACCGCCTCGCCATCCTGCAGTATAACAACTTGTTTGACCCCGCCCACCGCAGTTATTCCCTTTTCGGACAATTCATTCCACAATAGGAAAAGAGCAGGACAAAGGCGTCCTGCTCTTTTATCTTCCTAACATCTTTCTCAGCACCGGCTCAATTGCATTTGCCATACTGAGGAAGCCGCTGTCGGTTGGGTGGACGTTGTCCACCGTACCGTTGTCCTGCACAAGCGCCATAAGCTGATCGCCTGTCAGGAGGTACACGTTTTCATCCCCTGCCGCACGGGCGGTTTCATAGGTGTTTTGCACAATTCTCTCAAATCCCAACTCCCACTCGCCACGGAAATACACCGGACGGGTCATCATCAGGATGGGAAGATTGGGGTGCGCTTTGCGCATGATTTCAAAAAACCTTCCGTGGGTTTCTTCCAAATGCGCATGGGTGGGTGCGTTGTGATCGTAATCCAGCACAAACGCACTCATGGAAAGAGAGGCGAGATACTCCGCCATGGCAGGCTCGCCTTTTGCGTTTCCGGAGAATCCGAAATTCATGTAATCGCAGTCTAATCGGTTGGACAAAATACTCTGATACGTGCTTCCGGGTTTGGAAGCGCATCCGCCCTGGGTGATGGAGGACCCATAATACACCACCGGGTCTTTGACTGCGTACTCTTTCGGTGAAAACAGGCTTGCGTTCTCATCCAGTCCGATAAAAAGCTCCTTCACTTCACTGTACAGCGGGAAGTTGACTGTGATTTCATGCATCCCACCGTCCAGATTCACAATGCTTTCGTATCCGCCCTCCAGGTCAATCGGCGGCATAAAGGTTCCCTGATAGCAACCGTCTGCATACAAGTCAAACCCCGCACTTCCCGAAAATGCAAAATGCGGGAACCTCCCAAGCGTGCCGAATTCGGCATGAATGGCGACATACGGACTGTCGGTCCGAAACCGCACCCGCCCGCCTGCGGTATTCGCATACAGCCAGGACACAGGGAGGCTGATGTTTTTCGCCGTCTCGAACGGGAGTCTGCAAAAACGGTCTCCCTCACGCATCAGACCATGGATGGAAAACGGTATTTCCAAACAGTTGCGAAATACTAAGCCCTCTTGTTTTACTTTGGTTTTCACCTCAAAATTCGGATCGATTTGATGAATCGTTGCCATATACTCACCTCACGTTTATCATATCATGTCCGCTTGACAGATTCAAGCAAGAAAGGTAAGATTAAAACAGACCAAAACAGGAGTATTTGTTATGAATTCGATTTTGATTGCTATGAGCGGCGGCGTGGACAGTTCGGTTGCCGCACAGCTTCTTTTGAATCAAGGCTACGACTTGCAGGGTGGAATCATGATTCTGCATCAAAACCCCGCCTGCGGATCAAGCGACGATGTGGAGGACGCACGTGCGATTGCGGCACGGCTTGAAATCCCGTTCCACGTCTTTGATTTGCAGGAGGAGTTCTCCCGTTGTGTGATCGGGAAGTTTATCGAAGCCTATCAAAACGGCGCAACCCCAAACCCGTGTATCGAATGTAACCGCCATCTCAAATTTTCCGCTCTGTTGGATCGTGCCGACAAGCTCGGTATCTCCCATCTTGCCACCGGGCATTATGCCCGGATTGAACGTGCGGAAAACGGGCGCTATCTCCTCAAAAAAGCCGCTGATCTGACCAAGGACCAAAGCTATGTCCTCTATCGCATGACCCAAAAAGAACTCTCCCGCACCCTCTTCCCGCTCGGCGCCATGACCAAAACACAAGTGCGTGAGCTTGCGGAATCCAACGGCTTTCTCAACGCAAAAAAGCGTGACAGCCAAGACATTTGCTTTGTTCCGGACGGGGATTATGCAGGCTTTATCGAGCGTACCACAGGGGAAACCTACCCCGAGGGCGAGTTTGTGGACCTCTCCGGGAATGTGCTCGGCACTCACAAGGGCATCATCCACTACACGGTGGGTCAGCGCAAAGGCTTAGGGCTTGCCCTGCCGCAGCCCATGTACGTGTGTCGAAAAGAATTGGCGGAAAACCGTGTGGTGCTGGGCCTGAACCGTGACTTGTTTTCTTCTGTACTCACCGCAGATGACTTAAATTGGATCTCTGTTGATCCCCCCGAGGCACCCATCCGTGTCAAAGCTCGCATCCGCTACAAACAGCCCGAGCAGTGGGCAACGGTTCAAATGACCGATGCGGACACCGTGCGTGTGGAATTTGACGAGCCACAGCGTGCGATTGCACGTGGGCAAGCGGTGGTCTTTTATGACGGGGACACCGTTGTGGGTGGAGGTACGATCAAATGATGGACCGTAATACCCTTCTCTCTCTGCTCCGTGGTGAGGACGATTCTCTGCTCGCCCGTGCCGACCAAGTCCGCCGCACCGTCTACGGACAGGATGTTTACATCCGAGGGCTGATTGAAATCAGCAATTTCTGCAAACGAAACTGTCTGTACTGCGGGATTCGGGCAGGAAATCCCAACGCCAAGCGTTATCGCTTGAGCCCTGAAGAAATCTTACTCTGTGCAAATCACGGGTACGACCTGGGCTTTCGCACGGTTGTTCTCCAAGGCGGGGAGGACCCGTTTTTCAACGAAACCACCGTGTGCAAACTCGTGGAGGACTTAAAAACCGCACATCCGGACCGTGCAGTCACCCTTTCGCTCGGTGAGCAGCCGAAATCCACCTACAAAGCTTGGTTTGATGCGGGAGCGGATCGCTATCTGTTGCGGCATGAAACCGCAATCCCGACGCATTACGCACAGCTTCACCCTGCAGATGTGACGCTGGAAACCCGGAAAGACTGTCTGTTTGCGCTGAAAGAAATCGGCTATCAGGTAGGGAGCGGATTCATGGTCGGCTCCCCCGGGCAAACCTTGGAGCATTTGGCAGAAGATTTTGCATTTCTTTCCGAGCTTCAGCCCGATATGATTGGAATTGGTCCGTTTTTGCCGCATTGTGACACCCCGTTTGCAGCAGAAGCGGCAGGTGATTTGGACCTCACCTTACGCACGGTTGCGCTCTCCCGCATTCTCTTTCCCCATGCGCTCATCCCGGCAACCACAGCGCTTGGCACCCTCCATCCAAAAGGGCGTGAGTTGGGGCTGAAAGCAGGGGCAAATGTTGTGATGCCAAACCTCTCCCCCGAAGACGCACGGGCTCGCTATACGCTTTATAACAACAAACTCCACACCGGCGCAGAAAATGCGGAACAACTCGACCTGCTCAAAGCTCAAGTGGAAGCCGCAGGCTACCGTATTGTTGTCGACCGTGGCGATGTCAAACGCTAAAAAAACCTTGGAAGAATTCTTCCAAGGTTTTTTCTTAAATCCGAATTTTCCGAAATTCCGATGGCGAGACACCAAATCGGTCCTTGAATTTTTTGGAAAAGGAGAATTGGTCAGGAAAGCCAAGTGTTTCCGCAATTTCCCCGAGCGGTTTTTCGGTGGTGGAAACCATATGTTTTGCGAGGTTCATTTTCTGCTCGGAAATATAGCGCACAGGCGACATTCCCATATACCGCTTAAAGTAACGGCTGAAATAACTTGGGTGAAAGCCTGCGATTTCCGCCAGTGACTCAACCGTGATGTTCTCGGTCAAATGCTCATGGATTTCATGCAGAATCTCGAAGAGTGCCTTGGGTTTTTCCGGTGCTGTCAGAGATTCAAAGGAAATATGACTTCTCGGGTCAGCACGCAACAGTTCAATAATGAAAAGTTTGAAAATCATGCTCACCGAAGAAATCAACGGGGATTCCTCTTTGTTGGATAGTTCGAAGTGTTCCCGATACAGTTGCGCCAGCCCCCGACAACTCTCGGGTAAGCGATGCTCGCAAAAATCACCCACCACCTCATACTCCTCACCCATTCCGATGGTGAAATGGCAGTAATACTGGTCGGACGGCTCCTCGCACCGCACCGAAAGCATGGTATTGGGCGCAAGCAACAGGACATCTCCCGGATAGCAAACGTATTCCTTTCCATTCACTCGGAAGAAATGCTTGCCCGACAGTGTGTAAAGCACATCGAAATCCGAAATGTGCTTTTCTTGTGCGTATCCCGCAGGATGGTGAATCATGTTGCGGGCACGCAGGGAAACATCCGCCTTTTCAATCATTTCAAACAAATAAGACTGCTCCAAGAAAACACCTCCCGATTTGATTATACACCACTTTCCCGAATTTGTCTGTATCTGGTTAAAAATTGACATATCTTTGTCATGTCTCCATATTCCAAGGATTCTGCTTTTGCGGTACGATTGAGACAGAAAACAACGAATTTTGGGGAGTTTCTCATGAAAACATTTATCACCGATGACTTTTTGTTGCAGAATAAAACCGCACGGGCACTCTATCACGACTACGCAGAATCTGCACCGATTTTTGACTATCACTGTCATTTGGATCCGCAACAAATCTTGGAAAACACTCGTTTTCCCACCATCACGCACGCATGGCTCATGGACGACCATTACAAATGGCGTCTGATGCGGGCAAACGGTGTGCCGGAACAATTTGTCACAGGGAATGCCGACCCGAAAGAGAAGTTCTTCCATTGGGCGGACACCATCTCCCGTGCCATCGGAAATCCCCTCTATCATTGGTCGAATCTGGAGCTCTTGCGGTATTTTGGCATCGACACACTGCTCACGCCCGACACAGCCCAAGAGATTTGGGAGACCGCAAATGCCCGACTGCTACGAGAGGAAATGCGGGTACGAAGTCTGATTGTAAAAAGCAACGTCAAGAAAATTTGCACCACAGATGACCCGATTGATTCCCTTGAAGTGCATCGGAAGTTAAAGACCGAATTTCCCGAAGTACAGATTCTCCCCACCTTTCGCACCGACCGTGTCCTGCATCCGGAGCTTCCCGGCTGTGCCGAGTATCTCCGCAAGTTGAATCCCGACCTTTCCTGCATGGAGGATTTGAAAGCAACCCTCTCTTCTCGTGCGGCATATTTCGCAGAACACGGCTGTGTCCTTGCTGACCAGTCGATGGACGCACCCGACTTTACCTGCCGTGACGCAATCATCGCAGAAACCGCTCTGCAAAAAATATTGAAAGGGGAACCCCTTTCGGATTATGAGTACAACTGCTACCAAACCGAACTCACCTTTTTCCTCGGAGAATTGTACTGCCGCCATGGCTTTACCATGCAGCTCCATTTGTGTGTGACCCGCAACTTAAACACCGCACTCTTTGAGCGTCGGGGCGTGGATATGGGCGGCGATGCGATTGGCGCCTCCATTTCCTCCAAGTCTTTGGTTGCACTCCTCGACGGACTTGCAAAAAAAGGTACACTGCCCAAAACCATTCTCTACCCCCTCAATCCGGCTGACACCACACGGCTGATGACCCTTTGCGGCTCATTCCAGGAGGGGAACATTCGCTCCAAACTCCAAGTGGGCTCGGCATGGTGGTTTAACGACCACAAAGAAGGGATTGAGGCACACCTCACCGCCTTTGCCAACACAGGCATCCTCTCCTCGTTTATCGGGATGCTGACCGACTCCCGCAGTTTCCTTTCCTACGCACGCCATGAGTATTTCCGCCGTGTGCTCTGCAATCTGCTTGGGACTTGGGCGGAAGATGGGCTGCTCCCCAACCATCTTCCCTACCTCGGAAAGATTGTGAATGATATTTGCTACAACAATGCGTGCTCCTATTTCGGACAGTAAAAAGTGCACCTTTACGGTGCAGTGCAGCTTGGAGCATCAGCATGAACAAAAAACTCGGTCATACTGACGTATGACCGAGTTTTTTAATGCAAATACAAAAATGCGAACCTTTATTCATCATATGTTTCCGAAAGTCCTGCACGTTTGTGGAATGCCTGGAGTGCGGCGGCTTTGTCCCCGTCCGCAGTCGCAAGGATATGAATTTCATCCGAGATCAGTCCCGGACGAAAAATCTTTTTTACAAACCGATGCGCCCAACACGCAGGCAGGAGAATCGGCGCCTTTTTCAAAATCGGGTAAACCCCTTCCATGACTTCCCGGCGCAGGAACAACCGACGCAGAAAATAGTCGCCTTTTGTCCCTCGTGCCATTGCGGCAGTGGTACGGTTTCCAAACGTACCGCCCGACAAAATGAACTCCCCAATCTCCTCAAGAAGCGGAGTAGCGGTCCCCTCGCCAAACCAAACCTCAGCGAGCGCCTCAATGTTTCGAACAAACTCCAAAATCCCGAGTTCTTCCAAGCGGGCAGATACGACCGCCTCATCATAAGGGATTTTATGTCGACAGACCCAAAGGTCCAGAATTGAGCGCACACCCGTGCCGCAATTCGCATAGTGCTTCACCAGGTGCGCTAAGAAGAACACATAAAAATCCTCGTGGGACATGGCGAATTCACAAGTACCTGTCAAAGTCGCAGCGTCCCAAATATGCGCAAAGTGCTTGCGCCAACGCTCGGGATGGTCCACCAATTCGGTGTGCATCTCCAGGTTCATGATCGGTGCTTTTTGATACACATCGGTGACACCGAGGGCAAAGTCCTTCACGGTATACCCCAAAGAAACCATGCTTTCCTGTACCGCATCACGGTCGTTTGCGTCAAACAAAATGTCAATATCGCTCATCACACGCAAATCCGGGCGTGGGTAGAGGGTTTTGAGGAACACCCCTTTGAGCGGCATGAATCGGATTCCTTTTTCGCTGAACGCCGCACGAATAGCACGGAGTTCCATTTCCTGCGTTGCCTCACGCAGAATCGCTTTGTTTTTCAGTTCACGGAGTTTTTCTGCCACCTCAGGCGGAAGCTCCAGCCCCTCCACCGCATAGCACAAGAGATTCGCCATACTCTGCTGCGCCGCAAGGCGGGTCAGGTCTTTCCAATCCAGACCCTCGGGCGGAGTGGGGGCAGATGTTTGGTGCATGACGGCGGAAACACAACGGATGAGATATTCGGCTTCACGTGTCATACACAAACCCCTTTCTTATTTGAATTCCGGCACACACGCCACGATAATACTCTTCGGAATCAGCGTTTTGATGTCTTTTTCCTCATAAATCTTCTGCCGCACTTTGAGGGCATAGGACACTACCAACGCAAACGCAAGGAGCGCCCCGAGCAAAGTGAACAAAATCGGGTTGGGGAACGAGGGTTTCTCGGGGAGTTTGGTTTCGTTGAAAATTTCATACGAACCAACCCCGGTGAGTTCCACAATCTCACGCATGGAGAATTCGCTGTAAAAATCACAAATCAACTTGGAATCCATGGGGTTTTCTGTGGTGACACGGAAGAAAATGACATTCGCATCGCTGTCTACCCGGATGTCAATGGCACGCCCAAGCTCACCTGCCGTATAGTGCTTTGAGAGCGTGTACGGCTGGCTTTTCTCGGCACGTTCCAAAAGAAACGCCTCTTTCATATAGACCGAATACGATTCTGCAAGACCACGGGAGTTTTCCAGTTGCTGGTCACTGATGGTCTTGTGATAATTCACGGTATATGCACTGAAATACAACTCATTTTCTGCAGTGTACTGCGGTGTCACCAAAAAAGCAGAGACCGCAAAGCCCAACACCGCACCCAACAAAGTGATTGATAAAATCAGCCATCTGCGGAACCACAAAAGCTCCAATTTCGCTTGAAGTTGTTTTAATTTCCGAGCAATCATGCCGCACCTCCTTGCCGTGAGGCGCCACGAATCACTGTAATCTCACCGATGACCGGTTTTTCAAACGGCGCAAGGTCCTTTGCAACCTTGATGGTGCGGTCCCGACGGTGACGGCGGTAGAACACCCAAAGCGCTGCAAAACAACCAAGCAATCCGCACACAAACGAGTTCTGCCGCAGTCCGCCGATGCTTTTGGCAAGCGAGGGGCCGTGCAGACGGGGTGCGTTGTAAATAAACAGAGTCTCGCCCAAAACCTCAAGCATCTCCTCGGTATAAACCTCTGCAATCTGCTGTGCCAGTTCCGGATCGGTGTCCATGGCACGCACACGCACCAGCATGGTCTTTTCCCTTCTGGACACACGGATTTTGGAGAGAAGTTCTCTCGGCTCCATCGAAAGCTCCATGCGTTCAATGGTCTTTGCCGCCGCTTCCTGATTCCGCCCTGCCGCAGCAAGGGTCTTGGCAAGCTGATAACAAACCGAGAGGTTTTGGATATGAGACACTTTGGAGCCACGCTCATTCATCACCGCAATCGTCACGGTGGAAGAATAAAGCGGCTTCGCAAAGGTCATGGTTGCAGTATATCCCAAGGCAGCACAAAGCACACCGACCACCAAAACGATGCCGATTTGCTTTGCGGTAAACTCTGACACAAATCTGAGCACACGTGCCCAGAAGGACAGGGTTTGAGTTTTTTGCTCTGCCTTGTGCATGTATCTTTCCTCTAATCTTCTAAAAGTCCCGCATCCTTTGCACGGGCAACAAACGCCTGCACGTCTTTGCGTGCAATTTCTTCGCTGATTTCATATTCTGCGAGAAGTGCGGCAATCAATTCCTCTTCGGTTGCGCCCTGTTCCAAGCGTCGCCAAAGGAATGTGCCGGTTTGATTGAGCGTGATGAGTCCGGAAAACTCGCTGATGGCTGCGCCGGTCGCAACTACAATAGCGGTGCCGTCCAGTTCACGCAATAACAGTCCTTCTTTCGGTTTCATTCTAATCCTCCCTGCATGGTTTCACACGCCAGCCGTGCCGCATCCTCGGAGATGTTGCAGCCCATCCGATAGATGGGGACGGTGCGGAGCAGCTGATCCAAATTTGCAAGCAAACGGTCCATATTTTGCGCATCGGGCGGACGGAGGGTTTGATGCATGAGCGGGAAAATCACGTCTTTCCCCTGCACCCTCTTGATCCAGTTTTCTTTCGAGCGCTCTAAAATACAAATGCCGCCAAGCGGAACACCTATGTTGACATTCTGATCGGTTTTCCCGGAAAACGGGGTCCCGAATGCGTGGTACACCCCTTCGATTTGACGAAGTGCGGGCTTATCATCGTTTAAGATGACCACATCCTCACCAAAGGTCTTGCGCCAAAGCGAGGTGTGGGTGGATTTTCCGGTCCCACACGGAGCGGAAAACAAATACGCCCGACCTTGGTACGCAAGCGCAGATGCGTGCAGCATCAGCCCATCGTACTGCACCAGTTTCCGATAAAACCCGAAGCCCATCCACAAATATTCGCACAAATCCGGAGTCAGTTCCGGGTGCTCTTTTAATTTCTGTGCGTAAAACTCCTCGGAAAAGTCCACCACCACATCCGCTTCACCCGAAAAGTCGTATAAATACGGCTCACCTTGGCGGAGCAGGGTGGGATGTTTCGGAGCCATTTCCACATTCAATTCCGCAATCCTGTACTTCGGCATAGGAAACTCCTTATCTCACAAACCACAAACAGACAGGGAGATTTCTCGCCCTGTCAGTTGTGTGTGTTTTTAGTAAATCCCGGTCCAGCCTTCGTCGCTGGTTGCCAAGTCTTCCATGCTCGGCTCTTTGTCTTCCGGAACAACGGTCTCGTCGCCCCACGGGTCGGACGCATCGTTATCCCCGGTCTCATCGCCTGTTGTGCCACCGGTGTTACCCAAATCACCCCACGGGTCTGCAACGTCGTTATCGCCGGAGGTGCCACCTGAGGTGCCGCCGCCGATTGAACCGCTACCGCCGGTAGAACCACCGGAAGATCCGCTGCCACCGGTCGAACCACCGGAAGAACCACTGCCGGAAGAGGAACCACCACCGGAAGATCCGCCACCGCCAAAGCTACCGCCGCCGGAAGAAGATCCGCCGGAAGAGCCGCCCGAGGTGTTGTTTTCTTTGTCCTTGTCGGTTTCGTTCGGCTTTTCCTCATCCTTTTCTGGGAGAGTGATTGCGCCGTCCGAGATCAGGTTAAACATGACCTGTGCAAACTGAGCACGGGTGATTTCGTTTTTCGGGTCCAGCTTACCGTTGGAGCCGTTGACATAGCCTTTGGCTGCCAGAGCGGAGATCTCGACAACAAACCAAGTTGCGACATCTGCCGCATCGGTGAACTTATCTGCCAAAACGAAGCTGTCATCTGCTTCGGTCCCGATTGCACGGGCAAGGACCGCAAATGCTTCCTGACGGCTGATCGGTGCATTCGGACGCATGGTGCTTCCGCCGTCGCCCTTAAACCAACCCGCCTTCACAGCGATGGACATATTGTCATAGAACCAGCTGCCTGCCGGAACATCGGAGAAGTTGAATTCTTCTGCTTTTTCGGTTGCGCCGTAAGCACGCACCAAAATGGTTGCCATCTGCGCACGGGTCAACTTGTCGTTCGGCAAAAGCTTGCCGTTGGAGCCTTGAAGCAGGCCCTGCTCTACTGCAGCGTTGAGCGCCTGATAAGACCAGTGGTTTTCTGCCGGCATATCGCTGTAGCTTGCCATCATCGCCATCGGGCAGAGGCTGATAAGCATTGCGACACAAAGAATCATTGCAATTGTTTTTTTCATGGTGTTTCCCTCCATCAATAAATTCCGGTCCAGCCTTCGTCGCTGGTCGCCAAATCTTCCATGCTCGGTTCCTCTTCGGAGGACTCCTCTTCAGCCGGCTTTTCTTCAGACGACTGCTCGGTTTCAAGTTCGTCGAGCGGAGTGGATCCGATTGGATCTTCCCCTTCCAGCTCACCCCACGGGTCTTGCACCAGATTGTCCTCAACATCGGGGGTTTTTTCTTCCTTAGAGGTTTCCTGCTTGTTCTCTGTTTTAGGCTTTGTTTCTTCCTTGGAAGTGTCCTGCGGTTTTCCGTCCTCAGACGTTGCAGGGGTTTCTTCCTTGGAAGCATTTGCAGCTTCTTGCTGATTCGAATTTACTACATCCGAAGCCTCCGGCTCAATCGGTGCACCGGTCTCCGGATCAAGGGGCACGACTTCATCTTCCGATGCAACCGGTGCCTGCTCGGTTTCTGTTTGCGGGTCGCTCTCGGTTTCCGGCAATGTACTTCTAACGCCGCTTGTGACACTCCAAATCGTAACACCAAGCACCGCAAGACAAATCACAGCGATTGCAATAATCAGCCAGGTTTTCTTGTTCATGATCTCCTGCCTCCTAATGTTTTTGACAACTTTATCCCATTATAACATACTTCTGTCAAAAACGCACTACCTATTTCTGCTTTTTTTGGAAAAGAAACCATCGGCAGGCAAAACCGATGTTCTGCCTGCCGAAAAAGACTTATTGTGCGCTGCCTTCCACCTTGGCAACAATGACTTCCGCCGCTGCTCGGTCGGTTTCGCTCGCATTTGGGTCTGCCACAATTCGGGTGGCAATCTCGTAGATGGAGCGGCTTGCAAAGGTGTCGCCGTAAACCACACTGCCGTCATCCAAAATCGCATATGCACGCACGGTAATTGAGCGGGAAAGTGCGGTGTCAGCGATGTTGGTGAGCACTGCGGTAAAGGTGATGGTATCGTCGGTCTCTGCATAGTAGTTGACAGCCGGGACCTTTGCCACAGAGTGTCCGTTGTACTTTGCCCCAATGACCAGATCACGCTTGGTATTTAGATCAGCAGTCGGAATCAACACGGTGCCGAATTCCACCACACGATCCCAATCCACAGCGTTTTTATCGATGGAGGAGATGAAGCGGAGGCCTTGTGCACCGGTGTTTCTCATCTGTGCACCGTTGATGGTGCTGACCGAAACGTCGGTCAAATTCTCTGTTTTATAGAGGCTGTAATTGTAGTGGCTGAGGAAATCCAAGCCCTTGCTTCCGTCTGCCATAAACACACGGCGGGTGGACGGGAGCTTGGTCACGGTGAGGTAATACTCGCCAGCCTTCAGAGAGATTTCATCCGACAGAATCGGGGTGTTGGATTTGCCGCCAAGCGGAGCACGAGTGCCCTCGATTCTCTCAACCAGGAACTCGTCTGCTGTGGGATTTGCTGCACCAATCGGTGCCAAATGGATGACACTCGGGGAAATGGCGCCATATTGTGCACTCATATCCTGTGCCGAAAGCAGACGGTACACACCGTCCTCGCTGATTCTCAACTGGATTCTGGTATAGCCGGTATCCTCCGAGCCATACGCTGCAAGGAGTCCGAGGTTCTTGATGCTTGCGTTCCAGTTGAAATACAGATACGGAGCGCCCGCACCGGTGTCGCTTGCTTTGAAGAACCACGGGTCGGTCGCAAGACCGGACGCATACGCTGCATTATATCCCTGATTGTAGTACTTGGTCAAATGCATTGAAACGTTGTTTCTGTTTGCTGCAAGATACTCCGCATTACTGCAATCCCAAATCTTATACTCGTAAGTCGGTGCGCCGACCACCACTTCGATGCTGCGTCTTGCACCGTCCGGAAGGGTTGCGGTCACAGAAGTAATGCCGTTTGCCTTACCGGTAATCACACCGTCTTTCACGGTTGCAATGCTCTCATCCTCACTCGACCAGGAAATTTCCTGTGCCAAGTAACCCGGGAGCACCTGTGCGTTCACGGTTGCGGTTTCATCCACACCCAGCACCTTAACGCCGGCATCCAGATCGATGTATGCACGGGAGGTACCCGGGTTGCTGTTGAGCGTGAAGCGCAGACCCTTGATAAAGAATCCGCCCGACACGGTATCGCCCACACTCTTGTAGGTGATGACATACTCACCCGCTTCAAACTGGCGGATTGCAAGGCGCTCGGAGGCTTCGCCGGTGCCGTTGTGGCTGATCGGGGATGAATTCATCAAGTAATCTTCAGACATCGGGTCTGCGACATCTGCAGGAGCGAGATAGTAATCCATCAAGCCGCCCGAAGCCCATTTGGTAAAGACGGTGGTAACCGTGTAATTACCCGAGACCGGCAGGTAGAACTTCACACGAGTCCAGCCGCCCGGTGCGGTTTCCAGGAAATATGCACCGATGCTCTTTGCAGAGGTGGTCATCAGCCACGGTCCGCAGTTTTCACGCATATCGGGTTTCCACGGAGCACTCGGGGTCGCAGTAATAGAAGTAGAGCCGCCCGTCCAGGTATCGGCATAGTCGTCAATGAACTGCTCTATCTGCCAACCAACCGAATGGGTGGAGAAGCTCGCCATCTTCATATAATCGTAGTAATGTGTCAGCGGAGTGAAGCGGAACAGCATCTCATACGAGGTCAAAATTCCGTCAATGGTCGCAGTGACCAAAACGATATAGTCGCCCGAAGTGTTGGTCTTTGCAGAAACGATTCCGTCTTTCACACTGACTGTGATTGCGCTTGTCGGCTGACGGTTTGCATCCAGTGCAGCCACATCAATCACGTCGTATTCATCAATCGCCACATCTACCCCGTCAACCGCTGCGGTGAGTTCTACGCTGCAGCCAAAGCCGGTGGGAAGTTCGGTGGTTGCACCGATATGACCCATGGTTAAAGTCTTCCCGGATGCCGCAACAAAGGTGATCGGAATTTCCACCCAAGCGGAGGTTTCCTTGTCAATTACCATATAAAGGGTGAGTGAGGTCTTGCTTCCAACCGCCGCACTTCCTGCAGAAGTTCGAACGGTGATTTTACCGTTCTGATACGTTCCGACCGCACCCGATGCGCTGTAATCCACACGCACGTCACTCAAAGAAGCGGTGGAAAGATCAACGGTCTCTCCGTTTGCATCCACAGCGGTCACATCAAGGACAGCGCTTGCACCCGGGACCAGTTCCAAAGCACCCGATGCATTGAGTTTGGAGGCATCCACTTTCAAAGTCACTTTGTTGCCTGCGGAATACTGATACAACGTCATTGATCCGCCGTAGAAGGGTTTTGCATCCACCGCATGATAGGTGACTACATACTCGCCCGCTTCCAGATTCACAGGACGATCCAATCGGAACAGTCCTTTATAAGCACTTGCCGCACCGGAAGGGACCATATTGGTCTTTTTGAAACGGCCTACATAACCGGTGGGCTGAATGGGCTGAGTCGCTTTGTATTCACTTGCCTTTATGATATAACAGTCAATCGCACTCGCCAAAGACGATGCGCCATAGAAATACGATTCCACATCAAATGCGCCTGCAGTCGGCACCGAGATCTTCATGGAATACCAGGCACCGCCGGCTTTTCCCGTCACCGAGATCGGCTGACCCGGGAGGAATCCGATTGCGGAGTTGGTGCCCAAAATGGCATACGGTTCGGAGGCAATGTCTGCCGCAACCGCTGACATGTTGTTGCCGTCAGACTCGGTCTCATACGGACCGACCCACGGATATTCCGCACCGTCCCAATGCGGGGCGTAAGTGGAGTGCCCCTTGGTCATCTTCCAAATATTGCCCAAATCCGCAAGGGAGAGGTACTTGGTCTGAGAAGCATTCAAAACATTGTAGTAAGTGACCAGATTGTGCTGGTTGTAGCGGTAGTAACCGGTATTTTCTTCACGGCAACGCACCGAAACATCCACCCATGCCGCAGCACTTCCGTCCAAAACCAGATACAGGGTCGCTGTGCCGTAGCCGCCCCGGTTTGCAGTGATCCGGAGTTTTCCGTCCGCATAAGTGGCGTTCATGAAGTCGGAAGTTTTATCCACACGCATTTCGGTGATGTTTGCCGCACTTAAATCGATCGCATCCCCGTTTGCGTCAGTCGCAGCAATTGCAACTTCGCAACTCTCGCCCACAGCAAGATCCAAAACATCTGCTTCCGTCTCTGCATTCAGAGAAATCGGGCTCGCCGCTGCGTTTCCATACAGGGTCAAGGTACCGCCATAGACCGGTCTTTCAGCATCACCGCAGTAGGTGACGACATATTCGCCCGCATCCAAAGCAACCGCACTCGGCAAGGTGAACAGGGCGTTATACGCACTGCCTGCACCGGACGGGATTCGGTTGGTACGGGCATATGTCCCGATCAGATTGTCTGCATCGATCGGGTTTTGTGCATTGTAATCCTCAGCCTTTGCGAGGTAAACCTGGACTGAAGTTGCGTGATCGGCAATGGAGTAAAACTGGCTCTCAAAGGTGTAAGTTCCCGCAGTCGGGACCAAAATCTTCATGGAATACCACGTTCTGCCCGAACCTGCAACCGCTGCAACACCGTAGCCTGCACCCGCCACAACCGTGGTGTTGGTGCCAATGATGGCATACGGGTCGGTTGCAAGGTCCTCAGCCTTCGCAGAATAGGAGTCCTTTGTTTCGTCGGTTTCATACGGACCGACCCACAAAGCGCCGGCGCCGCCGTTACCGTCGATGATATACGGTTTGTACTCTGCGTGACCCATTGCAGTACTCCAAATCGTGTCAAAATCACGCAGATCTTGAACAATACTGCTGCTTCCTGCCGACTTAATTGCGAGCAGGTGCTGATTGTAGCGATAAATTGCCTTTCCGTCATTCAGCGAGGAATCAATCGCCCCGGCTGTCGGCAGCAGACAAACCAACATACAAACGGCAAGAAAGAACGAACAGATGCGAAGTTGTCTCTTTTTCATAAGGATTTCCTCCTGTTGTATTTCGGCTCAAAGCAGGCAAAGTTTCCATTTTTCATGCAAAAAATGGAAACTTTTGCCACTATATTACCCAATTAATTTTGCAAAGAACTGCTTACTTTGTATTTTTCACGGTATTCACAATTGTCTGGAAAACTTCGGTTTCTTGCTCACTTAATCCACCACGGTTGATACCGTTTTGTGCGACTTCATAAATCGAACGCTCGGTATAAGTGTCACCGTAAATCGTATGTTCCACACCCTCAGCATCTTCATAAATCACATATGCACGGGCAGTGATCGACATATTGTAATGTGCCTCTTTCAGTCTGGTAACGACCGCTGTGAAGAGGACATGGTCGCCGGTGTCAACATAACGGTTGACCGCCGGAACTTTTGCAACCGCATAGCCGTTGAGCACTGCGCCGATCTTGAGATCGTCGATATTGGTAATAACAGCAGACGGAACCAAAACAGTGCCGAACTCTTTGACCTTAGCGGAATCTACCGGATAAAGATCCTTGGAAATCCAGGAGATAAAGCGGAGACCCTGTTCTTCCACAGTGCCAAAGGCATTCGTGCCCGCAAGACGGACCTGCGCACCCTCAATCGTGTATTTTCCAAGGTTGTCATACTTGAGAAGTTTGAAATTCGAGAAACCGATGAGTTTGTTATCCGACGGATCCTTGTACTTCAAAGTGAAGTAATACTCACCCTCAGGAAGTGTACGTGTGCCGAGGTACACTTCGTTTCGCAGTTCTTCATTGTTCTTCTCCGGAGTGTAGGAATGAATCTTCCATCTGTCAGCAGTTGGATTCGTCGCATTGATTGGTGCCAGGAAGAGATCAAACGCACCCGAAGATGTTTTCCAACGGTCAAAATTGAAGACCATGTGGTATCTGCCATTTTCATCCACGCGGAGTTTCAGCTGTGCATAATCTCCCGGGGAACCGTAGTCAACAAACAGACCATAGCCGCTCGAAGTAGAAATTGAGTAGCTGATCTTCTTTGTACCGCCCGCATACATCCATGGAGCCGAGCCTGCTGCAACCGAAGCCTCATACCCCTCAGCAAATGCGTTTGCTTCTGCTGCGTAGAGGTCATCCTCCGTAGGAGTGTAAATTGCATTCAGTGTGGTCTGTTTTCCATAAGCATCGTAAATCGGCTTTAAGCTTTCTCGGAAGTTGTAATTGTAGGTAATGCCGTATCCGCGCAGGAAGTGGATCACTTTCTTGATCCCCGAGCCATCCGCAGCCTCTGCGGTGATTGCGACATGGCCGTTCTTCAAGAAGGAAATGGTACCGTTTTCCACAGTTGCAACCGTCTCGTCAGAAGAACTCCAGTTGATTTCCGGATTCTTGGCAACATCGGAACGAACTGTAGCGGAGACATCATACTGTTCCGCCTCGTCCTCCAAAATCACAGTTTCTTCTTCATCGATGATTACTTCATCCACATACAAAACCGGAGTAAAGTCTACTCCACAAAGGTAAACACCGTCTTGTACGTCTGCAAGTTCTACCGCAATGGTATATTTGCCGGGCGCTGCAAAGTAATACTTGTTGTCCAAATTTACGTGGACTTCGCCGAGTGCGCCTTGTGTATTGATTGGCTCGTTGTTGAGCAGGGTGGAATTATCTTTGTAATTCGGTTTTGTAGACGCCTCCCAGGTCAGTGCATACAAGTTCATGCTACCGCCGGTCTGGAATGCGTAGTAATCTACTCCAATCTCATACCAGCCCGCAAACGGAATTTCCACATTGATGCCTGCATAATCACCGTTTGATGCAGTTCCGCTGACCGGACCGCCATACTGCCCGCCAAGATACAGTCCTGCAAAAGAGGAAGACGGAGTCCATTTCCACAGCATTTGACTGGTCATAACGCCTTTTTCTGCTGACCATAAAAGTTGTGCTTTTACATCTGCGCTTACACCGGAGGAAAGCGACGGGGCAGCCTCCACAAAGCGATAACCGCAATTCAGTTCGGTCAAGCGGGTACCAAGGAGATAGAACCCTTGACGAATGGTTTTTGCGACATAAACAATTGTGTACTCGGTGTCTGCATCAAGAGCAACTTCGATTTCATGCAGGGTTTCCACTGTCTTGACATTACTCTTGTCATTCGGGTCATTACGGGTCTCAACAGCATCCAAATTCAGCTTGGTCCCTTCGGTCAGGAAGTCTTCCGCCTGCCATGCTTCCACAATGTAAACATCCATGATACCGCCGTGCTGCCAAATCGGATACACAGAGGACACCTGATAAATCCCGTCTACCGGGACACGGACGTTCACGGAAACATAGGCACCGTCGCTTGCGTCCTCGTATCCGAAAACATTACCGAAGAACAAGCCGTAAGTCTCTGACAACCGAGAGGTCTCAACCCATTCAAAGCCCGCTTTTGCATGAACCACGTCATGGTTGATTTCCCAACCATCCACATCCAAGGTAGTTTTGGAGTTTTTGGTTCGATAATCGTAGTAAACCGATTTTGCACCAACCGTGACCGTGATGGTCTTTTTCTTCGTTCTATCCGCAACCGAAGTTGCAGTGATGGTGGTGACACCGTGCTTCTTTGCAATCATCTTGCCGTCATCGGTAACTTCGACCACCGAGGGGTCCGCCGAAGAGTATTCCACATCCTGTAAAACACCGACCGGGTAAACCTCGCTGATGAGCTCACGGGTCTCACCTAATGCGAGATTCAACGACTCCCATGCAAATTCCACACCTGTAACATCCGGATAACGCTCGAGATGCAAGCCACGCACAAAGTAACCCTTTCCGGTGTCAGTTGCATTCTCGTCATCCACCTGACTGTACAAAACCGTGTGATTTCCTGCGGTGAGGTAGACATAGTCATCTACAACCACTTCGGTACCGTTTGCGGTTTCCTCTGCAGTCAGTTGGCCAAAATGGCTGATCGGCTCAGACTCTGCCACTGCATTTGCAATCACAGTATCGTAGTCGGCGCTCTTCGGTGCAAGATACATCTTCACATTGCCGCCTGCGGACCACTTTGTGTGGTGGGAAATAACTTTATAATAACCGCTCTGCGGCACCAAAATATCAATTGAGTTGTATGCATTCTCACTCATTGCAGCAAAATAGATGCCGTAAATACGTGCTGAAGAGGTCCAGATCCACTCACCCTGGTTATTGGAATGGCTCTTTACGCCGCCTGCCTGCCAGTTATGGGGCCAAGTAGCGGTTGCATAATCTCGAATATAGACAAACGCATTCCCGTTGACGTTATCCGCACCGGTAACAGAACCAACACTGTTGCCTTTAATGCCTTCCATGACAGTCTTGTACGAATAGATCGTGCTGTTTGCGTGCGCATTGATTGTGATGGAAGCAGACTTCGAAGGAGATGCAGACTGAGCGGTAATGATGACAGAACCAAGACCGGTTGCAGTCACCTTACCGTTTGCATCAACCGATGCAATATGCGGGTTAGAGGAAATCCAGGTGACGTTCTGATAATCGGCAATATTCGGGGTAACACTTGCCGAAAGCTGAATGGACTCACCCGTCACAAGTGTGGTCTTTGCGCTCGGATTGGAAATGGTCACACCGGTAATCGGGGTAACCGAAGTAAAGTTGATGTTCTTGATAAAGTAGCCCGGCATAGCCGCACCGGAAGTACACGGAGCGGTCTGATAGAACACAACCTGATAGGTGCCTGCCGCAAGTTCGACATACGGAATCGAACCTGTGCGTTCGACCTCTACACTGTTATACAGCTCAAACACATTAGATTTTGCTGCATATGCGCCGTTTAACACCTGCTCGATGGTGGTGTTCATGGTGCCGGAAGTAACCGGAACAAGATACATCACAAGTTTTCCGCCGCCGGACCAGGCAATGGCATTGACATCCATTCGGTAAGCGCCCGCAGCGGTAATGTCAACCGCAATGGAGTTATACGAATTTGTAGCAACATCGCTCTTAAAGAAGAGCCCGCGCGTGGATGCAGACTGAGTCCAAAGCCAGTCGTTTGCAGAATTGCGAATGAGGTTACCCGCACTCCAACCGTAAGTCGGTGCAAGACGGTAGCTCTTGATGGTAGGCGCATTTGCAATGTTGCTGCCATCGACTGCAACAATGTTGTTCGCTGTTGCATACTGCGTAAAGTCAGAAAGCAAGTCAAAGGACAAATCCCCTCCGCCTGCCGCCGCAGATGCGGTAAACACGCTGCCTGCCGGCAAGAGTGTTACCACCATGCACAGCACAAGGAAAAGCGAAAAGATGCGTTTCATAATTGTTCCTCCTATTCGGCTTGGGCAAGCGCCCTTGAAATAGAGTATTCCAATTTAAGTTATCACTTATATTTTACTCCCATTATTTGTATTTGTAAAGGCTGTGTTTGTCATTTTTTTACTATAAAACACTATTTTTTCTCTTAAACCAGCCAAAAAACCGACACATCTTGCAGTTTCTCGGTTCTTGTCTTGCGCCCGCTCATTCCAACAGCCATCAACATCCCCCATCAACTGCCACTGCAGCCCCAAATGCACCACCTTTATCCCGCAACCACCCGGTTTACTCCTGAAATCCCCAAACCAAATCGCAAAATCACCACACCCGACCACCAACCGCCGATTTCCTCTACACGCTGCCACTTCTACCCGCCGATCAACATTCGCATCCTGTAATCACCATTTCTAACCCTCAAACACCAAATTTACTCCCCAGTCAACCAACCCAAACCTGAAATCCCCACGCCTGACCATAAATCACCCAATTCCCTCCGGATTCACTACTTCCAATCACAAATCGCCAGGTTTCCCCCTCAACCGCCAAGGCTCACCCATAGACACCATTTCTAACCCAAAAACTCCGGTTATCCTCACATCTTCTTCCATATTTGTTTCGTTTTCATCTCGACTCGCTTTCTCGCTCATTCATCCTATCTCCGGGATTTTGTTGTTTCTTTTTCCGGTAATCACCCCGAAAACTACTTGGCTTTCATACTTACAAAAAGAAAAAGGGCGAACCCAAACGGGTTCGCCCTTTTATTACTTGATCTTCTTATGCCCACGGATCGGAGACGTCGTTGTCACCGAAAGAAGCGGTCATCACATCGTCGGTCAAGAAACGATCGATGTTGAGTTCGGGTGCTTCGTAAATGTTTTTCATAGCACTATCTATCCTTTCTATCACTGAGATGTAGAATTAAGCGTTAGCAGCATCAACGATCTGCTGGAAGATTACCTTCTCTTCATCGGTTGCATTCGGGTCGAGGAGACCGTTCTGTGCAACCTGGAGGACGGAGCGGCTGGTGACAGCTTCACCGTAGATGATGTGGTCGGTGCCGTAAACGTCGGTTACGATTGCGTATGCACGTGCGGAGATTGCACGGCCATAGTTTGCAGCAGCGATGTCGGTGATAACAGCGGTGAATTCGATCTTGTTGTCGTCTTCAGAGTAGTACTTAGCTGCCGGAACCTTCAGAGCGTCATGACCGTTTGCGGAGTAGCCGATGGTGAGATCAGATGCCACTTCGAGGTCAGCGGTCGGGATCAGGACAGTACCGACTTCCTTGACGTATGCCCAGTCGCCGCTCTTTGCGATGGAGGAGATGAAGCGGAGACCCTGCTTGCCGGTGGTACGGATCTGAGCACCGTCAACGGTGTCAAGAGCAACAGCCGGAAGCTTGTCGGTCTTGTAGAAACGGACGTTGGAAACGTTGAGGTAGTCAAGGCCGTTGGGAGCGACGGTCGGAGCAGTGGAACGGTTTACAGACGGGAGTTTCTTGTAGGTGAGGAGATACTCGCCTGCGTCCAGCTCAACCTCGCCAAGCGGGGTAGTAGTCTGCTTCTTGCCGCTCATACGGGTGCCGTAGATGTCGATAAGCTTGTACTCATCAGCCATTGCATTTTCAGCGTCAACCGGAGCAATGTAGATGGAATGCGGAGCCCAGCCGACCGAGTTGCAGTCAATTTCGGAAACAACCTGGTACTTACCTGCTTCGTCAACGCGAATCTGGAACTGGGTGTAAGCATCTTCAGTCTTGCCGAAACCAGTGGTAACACCGTTGTCCTTAACGGAGGTTGCCCAGAAGCAGCCGTAGTAACCGTTGTCGCCGGTGTTTGCATTTGCATAGTCGGAGTTACCGCCCTTGATAAACCATGCGCCAAAGCCTGCACCTTCTGCGGTTTCATAAGTGCCGTCAGCATAGCCGTGCTGGTCAAGGTAGGTGTTGCCGGCAGCTGCCTTGTATGCTGCAACTGCTGCATCGAGGAACTTGTATTCGATGTCAGCTGCGCCGACAACGAACGGGAAGGAGTAGGTGGAGCCGTCGGAACCGGTGATGGTCATAACAGCTGCGCCGTCATGCTTGTGGGAGATAGAGGTGTTCGGGTTAACCTGAGAAATGTTGTTGTTGGAAGAAGACCAGGTGAACTTCACGTTTTCAGCAAGGAAGGTCGGGAGAGCCTTGATAACCCAAGTCCAGTTGGTCGGGTAGCTCAGAGAGTACTGAACGAACTTGTTTGCTTCGTCGATCCAAACCTTGGAGCCGGTTGCTTCGCCGTTGAGTGCGAGGTCAACGCCCTTGATGAAGACGCCGCCGCCTGCAGCGGTATCAAGAGACTTGATAACGAGCATGTATTCGCCTGCTTCGATGTCGGTGGTGCCGACAGCGGTCGGAGCATCGCCGATGCTGGAGCTGTTGTGGTTGATCGGCTCAGCGTTGAGCTTGTACTCATCCTTGATCGGGTCAGCGGTGCCGACCGGAGCGAGGTAGTAGTCAACCAGGTCACCTGCAGCCCATGCAGTGTGGTTCGAGGTGATGGTGTAGTTACCGGAAACCGGAACGTAGATGTCCACGGAGTTCCAGGAGCCTGCTTCTGCGAATGCGAAGTATGCGCCGTAAGCCTGAGCGGAGGTGGTCCACAGCCATTCGCCGGAACCGCCCTTAGCACCGATCTTCCAACCGTCGGACTTAACATCGGTGTTGATGTCGGTGGAGCCGCCGGTCCAGGTGTCAGCATAGCTGTCGATGAATTCCTTCATGACCCAACCGGCGGAGTTGGTAGTAACCTTTGCGCCAATCTTCATGAAGTTGTAGGAAAGGCCGAAACCGGTAACGGTCAGCGGGATTTCGTATGCAGCCTTGGTGGAAACGCCTGCAACGGTAGCAGAGACCAAAGCGGTGTAAGAGCCTGCTTCGGTTGCCTTGAAGCTAACGTTTGCGCCGTTAACGGTTGCGGTGACAGCATCGGTAGCGTTGCCGTCAGCATCAACGATTTCAACGGAAACTTCGTCTTCTTCGCCGATTGCGGTGTCAACACCGTCGATGTTTGCCTTCAAGGTGATCGGATATGTGCCGACGTTTGCCATGATCTTATCGGTTGCGCCGGTGTGGGAGAGAGAGATGATGCTCTCAGCACCCTGAACAACCTTGACCGGGATTTCAACCCAGGTTGCAGCGCCGCCAACTTCCAGGTACAGGGTAGCGGAAGTTTCGGGATTTTCGCCGACATAGGAAGCCTTGATGTTGACCATGCCGTCTTCATAGAAAGCGGTGATCATGTCGGAGTATTCGTCAACACGTGCATAGGTCGGAGCGTCCATCTCGATGAGATCGAGCTCGCCGAAGTCACGGTCTTCAGCAGTGATGGAGATCCAGCAGCCTTCTTCGTCACCAGCCGGAACTTCGAGGTAGCCATCTTCGTTCATAGCGGTAGCGTCAGCGGTCAGATCAACAATGGTCGGAGCCATGGAGCCCCACAGTTCGAGGTTACCACCGTAGATAGCGCCGGAGCCGTTGACCTGCTGGGTAACGATGTATTCGCCAGCTTCGAGGTCGACGGAGCCGACTTCGCCGAACTTGGTAAGATCGAGAGTGCCGCCGTTCTTGATGCCGGTGAGCTGACCAACATAGTAGTCGTCTGCCATCGGATCTTCTGCATCATCCGGAGCGACCCAGTAGTCAACCACGTCTGCCTGTGCGCCGAGGCCGTAGTACATGTTTGCCTTCAGGGTGTAGGTGTCGGAAGACGGAACACGGATGGTCATGCGGACGGAGCTGTTGCCCGCAACACCGTAGTACTTACCGAAACCGATAACAGTACCGTTGGAATCGTACTGATGGAGGTAGAATGCATCGGTCATCTGATCGGTGCCGTAATGGGTGGAAGTACCACCGCTAGCGATACCGTTCAGCTTGGAAGCCTGGTTGGTGGAGTGACCGATGGTAGCATTCCAAAGGTTCTTGAACACGGTCCAGTTATAGGTCTTTGCGTCGATTGCGGTGTTGTCAGCACCGTTGGAGTACCACTGACTCTGGTACAATGCGGGGATGAAGTAGCGGTAGTATGCGTTGCCGCCGTTGACCTCTGCATAAGCAGAGCCTTCGGAGACATCCAACGCACCTGCCATGCCGACGGACAACATGCTGACGAGCATGCAGACAGCCAGCAGGATGGAAACAATGCGTTTCCGAGTGAGCTGATGCTTCATAGTGAATTCCTCCTAAAAATTTTTTTGGTGCGGAGAGCACCGTTTGTTGTTTTTGCGGGACCCCCGCCCCGCGAGGCTGAGTGACTTATGCACTTGCCCGGTGAAATCACCTCGGCATCCACCGTGCAAATGCATAAATCAAGTTACTATAAATATTAGCAGAAATGCCTGAAAAAGTAAAGACTTATTGCACAAATTTTTTCATAAAAATTCATGGTTTTCAAAGGCTGTGGAAATCCAGAAAACGCAAACTCCTTGCGGCGCAATTGATTGCAGAACTTTTCCACAATTTCCACAGTTTCTCCTTGTGGAAATAATTTCTTTGGTGAATGGAGAATATCGCAAAAAAACAGGGGCGAAACGTTGCGTTTCGCCCCTGTTTCATGTGTTTAATAAATGCCCGAGTAACCCGAATCCTTGAATTCGTAGGTGCGCTTTGCGGAGATGGTCTTGCCGTCTGCAGAACGGGTGGTGGTATAGGTTTTGCCGTTGATGGAGATCTTTGCCTTCGGGCTGATCTTCTCGGTCGAGGTCAAAGTAACGGTACAGGTGTAGTCGGTACCGGAAGCGAACTTACCGGTATGAGCATAACCGCCGGTACGGGTCCAGGAGATGGTTGCGTCATAGCCATCAACTTCGATGGTGAGCGGAACCTGTGCGTCTTCGACCGGCTTGGTGAAGTTGACCGCAACAGTGTAGCCCTCAACATAGTCAACAACTTTCTGCAGAACCGCCTGTGCATCTGCGGTCAGATCTGCGGAAGTGTCAGCAAGCGCTGCCTTTGCAACGGTGTAAACATCACGGGAAGTGGTGACGTCGGAGTAGAGGGTGTCTTCGCCCATCACAGCATATGCACGAGCGGAGTATTCACGGGTGTAGTTATCCGGATCGATATCGGTGATAACTGCGGTGAAGTAAGTATTGTCTGCATCCTTCTTGTAGTTGATCAGTGCCGGGACTTTTGCGACATCATAGCCGCCCAGAGTTGCGCCGATGACAAACTCATCTGCACTGGAGACGCCTGCGGTCGGGACCAGGATGGTGCCGTACTCGGTGCAGGATGCAAGTTCGACATTACGGAGATACGAGATGAAGCGCAAGCCCTGAGCACCTTCGGTACGGACTTGAGCGCCGTCCTCGGTAGTGGGTCCTGCAAGTACAGCAAATGCGGTGGTCACAAGGCAAAGTGCGAGGAGCAATGCGAGAATACGAGACTTTTTCATAGCGGGGATCCTCCTTAATTCATTGTAATGACTACGGTCTCAAAATCAAAATTCTCATCGACTTCCGGATCCGCATTGGTCATGCGGAATTCGGCAGTCGGGAATTCCTGGGTTGTGCCGGGGAAAATCGCTTCGATTGCATTGTACACCTTTTTCGCCTCTTGTGCAAGAGCCTTTTTATCGGAAAGCGGAGTTTTGGTGCTGTAAAAGAACATGGGGACTACGCCGTCTTGCGTTTTTGAGGTTGCAACCGAACGCAGGGTCACTCCCACATTGTCCAATTCCATGGGGAGCGGATAGTCTTTCAATCCTTCACCAATCACTTGGTAAACAAACTCTTCAATCGCATCCGAGTTGGGGTAGCAAAGGATGTTGCCCGGGGTTGCGATGTTGGCGGTCATCTGCGCAAGCAAGAATGCCGGCAAGACCTTCCCCTCATCATATGCGGCTTTTGCACGGACATAAAGTGCATTTGCATCTTCGCCGTTTAAGCACCAATCACTGATGTCGATCCAAACCAAGCTCCACTTCCCGCCTTTTTTGGCGCACATCAGCGAGAGCATGGTCTTAATCGGCGCCTCGGTTTCGGAAGCATAGAGTGCGACAAACAGTTCTCCGCTTGCCGGGATGACCCGAAGCGAGGTTTCCTCCTGTGCAGTTTTCTTGACGACAACCGGAGTCGCACTGTCACGGAGACCACGGACATAGTACCAATCATATGCAGTGTGGGTGACGTCGCCCTCGGTAATTCCTTCGAAGAAGTCTTTCAAATCCGCCTCGGTGGCGGTGAAACTCTCGTCCACATACTGCATGAGCGGTGCAACATCCTTGGTGGAAAGAGCGGTTTCAAACGCAGCAAGGATTTCGTCTACCGCTTCTTTGTCCCGCCCTTCAAACTTGTCGTTTTCCGCAAGGTAGACCTCTTCGGCAAGCCCGGTTGACGGGTTTTGCAGTTCAATCGGTCCTGCGGTACACGCAGCAAGAAGCAGGGTAAGCAAAGCAGCCAGTGCGAGAATACGTCTGGTTTTTTGTTTCATTGGGAATTCCTCTTTTCTCTCTGTTGTCTGAGTTGGCGCTCAAACGCACGGCGGCGTTTTTTTCTGCGGTAATGCTGTTTCCGCAGAATGAGCGCAATGACCAGGAGTACGAACAAACCGACAATGACCAGAACAATGATGCCAACCACTTTGAAGAAGGACCCGACCGCAGACCAGAAGTTTTTTGCAGAAGCTTTCCCTGCCGCTGCCGCTGCTGCCGCAGCCGCCGCTTCTTCATCGGATTTCAAGACCACTTCATGGAAGGTATAGGTCCCGAGATCCGCATACATTCCTGTGGTGCCTTCGGGAAGGTCAAAGGTGACCGTAATCGAAGAGTCTTTGCTGATCTTCCCCTCCGGCAGATTGACGGTTTGGAGAATCGCATCTTTCTTGATCGAGCTCAATGCATAAAATGAGATCGGCTCGTTCATCGTAAGCCTTGCCGTGGTTTCGTCTCCGTCTTGGTTGACGACAGGAAACTCCTCTTTGTTCACTTCATTCGGAGAAAATTCTAATTTTTGGAAGTTGGAGAAGCCATAATCCAAAAGCGCTTTGGTGTCGGTGTATTTATCGTTGAGTTTCGGAGAGCGCATGACCACCGCAACCAAGGTGCGGCCGTCCCGCTCCGCCACGGTGACTAAGGTATACAGTGCATCGGTGGTATAACCCGCCTTGCCGCCCACAATCCCTTCGTATGCAAACTTCGGGTCGGTAAGCATGCTGTGCTGATTGTTAAACGGACGTTTTTCCGGTTGCTTGTTGTTCGGCTGCATGGTGTACTGCTTCATGCCGAAATAATTACGGAATGTTTCGTTCTGCACCGCATAACGGGTAATCATCGCCATATCATAAGCGGTGGTATAGTGGTTTTCGTCTTTGAGACCGTTTGCGTTATTGAAATTGGTGTCAAGGGCTCCGACCTCTGCTGCCTTTGCGGTCATCAGCGCTGCAAACTTCTCAATCGAGCCGGAAACTTTTTCCGCAAGCCCGTTGCATGCATCGTTTGCCGACATGAGCAGCGCAGCACACACCGCATCTTCTACCGTGATGACCTCATCTGTGGTGAGCGCAATATGCGAGCTGTCACGAGAGACACTGTGCACCGCAGATTCGGTCATGGTAATCGTGTCTGCCATCTGCAGATTTTCCACTGCAAGAAGCACCGTCATGATTTTGGTGATGCTTGCGGGGTATTTGCGCTCGTGCATATTCTTTTCCCAAAGCACCTGCCCGGTTGCCGCATCCATCAAAACAGCGGATTCCGAAATGATTTCCGGCTGCTTGACCCCTTCTGCAAGACATAGCGGGGAGCAAAGTGCGCATATTATAGTAACAATCAACAAGAAACTGATACTTCTTTTCATGTTCTCACCCATTCTCCTTCTCTTTCTTGAGTATGCCCAAAAAGCACGGCAATATCAAGGGATTACTTGCCACGGTTGTCTTGTCCGAACATGGGGACCCGAACAAAACCGCCCTCAATTCGTGCGGCAAGCGGTTTTTTATATTTCAAACGGAATTCTTCTGCGGACAAAGCGGTGTTGATGATGGTGGGTTTCTCACGCAGTTCACGCTGGGCGATCAAATCCCCAAGCTGTGCGGTGCTGTACTGAGTAATTACTTCACCGCCAAGCCCATCAATCACGAGCAAATCACTTTCATAATAACGGCGGGTGGAGCCGTCCTCTTCCTCTGCACGGCCAAAGCGGTCCGCCTCAAAGCGGGAGAACGTCCGAAATGCGGTATCAAACACCACACTTGCTCCGCTCCTCACCACTTCGTGCGCAATGCAAGCGGAAATCAGGGTCTTACCCGAGCCGGTATCGCCAACAATCAGCAGATTCGGGGACTTTTTGCTGAAGTGTCCTGCGTAATTCTTGCAGAACTCTAACACCTCTGCCATCTGTTCCCGAGGCGAGGTGGCGCCGCCGAATTTCAAATCCGAGTAGAGGTCTAAGCGGAACGAGGAAAAGCCCGACACGCCAACCCCCACACTCTCGGAAAGCTCACTCACCAACGCTTCACGGTACATCCGATCCACACAGGCGCAAAGGGTCTGCCCGATATATCCGGTATCACGGCAAGCGTTACACTGATACTTCTGCTCGGTGTAATCCGCCGGATATCCTGCATTTTGCAGGATTTCCGCTCTCCGTTTCTGAAGCGCAAGATTCTCTTCCCGCAATTTTGCAAGCGGAACGGTAGCGGAGATGCCGTTTTGGAATGCGTGTTTTGCAACCTCGAGCATGGCGCTCTGCAATGCAAAATCAATCTCCGCAATTTCAGGCAAGGTTTCATAGATTCTGTTCTGACGCTCTGCGGCTTCCGCTTCGCTCTTTACTCGCATTTGCTCCAGCCGATCAAACACCGGATGAAGCAAGCGTTTTTCATAAGTCATGTTACATCCTCCCAAGATCGGTTCAGCTCACGCAGATGAGAGACGGACTCGGTCCCGACTTTTGCGGCAGGAGTCTCTCCCGCTTCCACATCTGCCACAGACCGAAAGCCCTTGGCCTGCCAACTTTGCAAGATGGTATCCATATAGCGCCACTTGAGTGCGCCGGTTTTCACAACAGTAATGTCATACGCTTTGAGAATCATGCTGTCCTCCAGCGCCGACCATTGCTCCAAATACTTCTGCTCGGTTGCGGAAAGAGCACGTCCCCCGATTTGCAGCAGTCGTGCAATGGCGGCAACACGGCTGCCACGCTCCTCTTGCTGCTTGAGATAGACGCCTGCAGCCTCTTGGGTATAAAGCCCCAGACTGCACCACAACTTCGCCCGTTTTTCAATGGCACGCATGGTGGGACGGCGACCTTCTCCGTATTTCTTTTTATGCTCCTCAATACAAGAGGTAATCAGCAGACAAATCACATCTGCCGGAAGCCCCATCCAACTGTAAATCCCGAGCAGAGCCTGGGTATCTACGGTGGAGAGGCGACGGCCCAATCGGGTTTCGGTAAATCTCAAAAGCCCGGCAAAATCCGCATCGCTCGAAAGTGCGAGGGATACGTCGTCACCGGTGTATTCGGGAAGTGTGTCCGGACGGTCCAGCATTTGCTCGGGTGCTTCGGTCAAGCCAAGGCGGGAGAGCACACCCAATGCGTGTGCCAACTGCTCGTCGCTCATGCCAAGTGCCTGCATCGCCGCACGGTCATCCAACATCCCGTCGTGTGCGGCAAGGTAAAGATAGACCAAAGCGGCAGAGCCGTCACGGCTGTCAATCAAGCGCCGCACGGTTTTTTCCGGGATATAGACATCCCCGCTGCGGGTCAGTTTTATCGTTCTCTGCGCCATAGGTCCTCCTTTTCCGACGGATAATTTTCCTTTTATATGATATCATGTTCTTCCGACGAAGTAAACCGCTTTTTTCACAGGTCGGAACTCACAGAAAAAGTTTTTTCTCTCAAATCCTTTGAAAATTCGTGCATTTTTGAGGAATTTTTGGTATACTAAAAAAAACGAAACCGGGAGGTACCGCTATGTTGACATTTCAAACTCTTTCGGCACTCGAAGATCATACCGCCAAAATGCGTGCACGCATTGAGCGACATATGAAAAACGGGGTTCTGTTTTGTGACCTTTCCGCACAAATTGCGGAAGATGTGGTCATCGGAAGCGGAACGGTGATTCTGCCCGGCGTGATTTTACAGGGCGGCACCGTGATTGGTGCGCACTGCACCATCGGACCGCACACGGTCATCCGTGACAGCCGCATTGCAGACAACGCCACCATCAAGCAGTCCCAGATTTCCGACAGCACGATCGGCAACGGCACCGCAATCGGCCCCTTTGCGCACATCCGCAATCACTGCGAAATCGGGGCAAATTGCCGCATCGGCAATTTTGTGGAACTGAAAAATTCCAAAATCAAAGACGGAAGCAAGATGGCACACCTCTCCTATATCGGCGACACCGAAATGGGTCAGGATGTCAACATCGGCTGCGGCACCATCACGGTCAATTACGACGGCGTCCGCAAACACCGCACCTACATCGGCGACCGTGCCTTTGTCGGTTGTAACGCAAATCTGATTGCACCGGTTTCAATCGGGAAAGATGCACTCATCGCCGCAGGCAGTACCGTAGTGGAGTCTGTTCCGGACGGGGCGCTTGCGATTGCCCGCTCCCGTCAGACCACAAAGAAAGAGCGTGCAAGCGCAATTTTTGAGAAAAAAGGGAAACGATAATGTCGATTTTTGATTTGTTTAAGAAATTGGATGCCGAAAAAAAACCGCCGGTCGGCCCGCCCGAATGGTTGATTGTGGGCTTGGGAAATCCCGGCGGAAAATACGAATGTACCCGCCACAACATTGGGTTTCTTGCGCTCGACACCTTAAGCGGAATCCACCGGATTCCGGTGACACGGATGAAATTCAAAGCCCTCATCGGGCAGGGTACGATTGCCGGAGTCCCGGTCTTGCTCATGAAGCCACAAACCTTCATGAATCTCTCGGGCGAGGCGGTCCGTGAAGCCGCCGACTTCTACCAAATCCCGCCCGAGCGGGTTTTGGTACTCTTCGACGATGTCTCCATGACACCGGGAAAGCTTCGCATCCGTGCAAAAGGAAGTGCGGGCGGGCACAACGGAATCAAAAGCATCATTTCGCAGTTGAGCTCAGATGCATTCCCCCGCATCAAGTTGGGGGTGGGCGCTCCGCCGCATCCCGACTACGATTTGGCAGATTGGGTCCTCGGCACCTTCTCAAAAGAGGAGCAGACCGTTCTGACCCCCTGTATCGACCGTGCTTGTTCTGCGGTTGAGACTGTGATGACACAAGGCACAGCCCGTGCCGCCAACCAATTCAACGGTACATAGAGGTGAACCCATGCTGGCACTTTGTCAAGCACTCGGAAACAACCCGGATTTCCAAAGTCTGGTTGCGCATTTACAAGCCGGAGAGACCCCCGTCGTTCTCTCCGGCTTATCCCACATACAGAAACTTCATACAGCAGCGGCTCTGCGCCGCATCACAGGCCGTCCCGTTTGTCTCATTTATTCCGATGAATTTGACGCACGGGGTGCGATGCGGGACCTTGCGGTTTTGGCGCAGGAAGATCCCTACCCTCTGCCCCCACGTGATTTTACCTTTTATCATGTGGAGAACTCCTCACACGAATGGGAGTATGCACGGCTGCAAACCCTGTCCGCACTCTCCGACCGCACCGCAGGGCTCACCGTCACCTCGGTTTGGGCGCTGATTCAGCGCACCTTGCCGCCCTCACTTCTGCAAGGTGCAAAGCGCATCTTAAAACAAGGGGAAGAGCATCCGCTTGAACCTCTGCTGCACACACTGCAGGAATTCGGATACTGCCGTGTTCATCAAGTGGAATCTCCCGGTCAGTTTGCGGTGCGAGGCGGTATTTTGGATGTCTTCTCCCCGCAGATGCAGGACCCGATTCGAATCGAGTTTTGGGGCGATGAGATTGATGTCATGGGCTCGTTTGACCCGGAAACTCAGCGCAGGATTGAAAACTGTGCATCCTGCACCCTGATTCCGGCACACGAAAACATTGTGACACAAGCGATGCGGGAAGAACTCATCGGGGTTTTGGAAAAACGGCGGACAAGTTACGCAAAAAAAGAGGAGCATGCACTCCTGTGTAATACCTTAAGCGAGGATTTGGAGCGTTTGCGTGAGAACACTTCGTTTGCGGCGCAGGACCGTTATCTCCCGCTCCTCTATCCGGAGTTTACCACAGCGCTGGACTATTTTTCAGACGACACAATCTTTTTGATCGACGATTTTGCACGGCTCAAGGAGGTCGCCACCCGCACGCTGGAGCAGCACAATGAGGACCGCAAGGCACTCATCGAAAGCGGGGTTCTGCTTCCGCGAGGGTGCGACTTCACCCTTTCTTTTTCCGCTTTTTGTGCGCTACTGTCCGAGCGTCCTTCGGTTTGTCTGGACACCTTTACTCACAGCACCTATCTGGCACAGCCCAAAGCCCTGCTCAGTCTGATTACCAAGCAAATCCCATCTTTCGGCGGGAATCTGGAAGTGGCGGTGAGTGAAATCCGCCGCTATATCGAGGAAGGCTACCGCACCGTCGTCCTTGCCAACACACAGTCGAGTGCGCAAACCTTACGTGAAATTTTGGCACGCCATGACCTGGTCTGCTCGCTGGACTATGCGCTTTCCGCTCTGCCGGAGCCCGGCGGTGTGGTGATTGCGCAAGGGGTCCTCACAGCGGGCTTTGAGTATCCGCACGAGGGCTTGGTCCTCATCACCGAGGGCCAGTTTGTCACAACCGGTGTCAAAAAACGCAGACACGCCAAACAGTCCAACCGAGAAAAAATCAACAGTTACCAAGACCTCACCGTGGGTTGCCTTGTGGTACACGAACTGCACGGTGTGGGCCGTTTTGCCGGTCTTCAGAAAATCCCGGTGGACGGGGTGGAAAAAGACTATATCAAAATCCTCTACGCCGGAAGCGATGCGCTCTATGTCCCGGTCACACAACTGGACATGGTGGGGAAATACATCGGGTCGGGCGAAGACACCACAGTCCGTCTGAGCAAGCTTGGCGGCACCGACTGGGTCAAAGCGAAAACACGTGCCAAAGGTGCGGCAAAGGAATTGGCGCAGCATTTGGTCAAGCTTTATGCCGAGCGTCGCTCCAAGCCCGGCTTCTCCTTCCCCAAGGACTCCTCTTGGCAGCGTGAATTTGAAGAACGCTTTGAATATGACGAAACCGACGACCAACTCCGCTGTACCGCAGAAATCAAGCGGGATATGGAAGGCGAATATTCCATGGACCGTCTGCTTTGCGGCGATGTTGGGTTCGGGAAAACCGAAGTGGCACTCCGTGCCGCAATGAAATGTATTTTGGGCGGGAAACAGGTTGCGCTTTTGGTGCCTACCACCGTGCTCGCACAGCAGCACCTGCTCACCGTCAAGCGCCGTTTCGCCGACTACCCGATTGAGATTGGTGCACTCACCCGCTTCAACACCCCGGCGCAAACCCGTGCGGTACTCAAGAAAATGAAGGAGGGCGGGGTGGATTTTGTCATCGGCACCCACAAACTCCTGCAGAAGAATGTGAGTTTTGCAAATCTCGGACTTCTGATTGTGGACGAAGAACAGCGATTCGGCGTGACACACAAAGAACGTCTGAAAGAAATTTCGCAAAATATCGATGTCCTCACCCTGACCGCAACCCCCATCCCACGTACTCTCAACATGGCACTCTCGGGCATCCGTGATATGTCCATTTTAGAAGAAGCTCCACGCAACCGCCACCCGGTGCAAACCTATGTATTGGAGCATAATTGGGACATCATCAAGGATGCAATCCGACGTGAGGTCGCCCGCGGCGGACAGGTGTATTACCTGCACAACCGTGTGGCATCCATCACTTCCACCGCAGCACGTCTCAAACGGCTGATTCCGGACATTGAGGTGGGCGTGGCGCACGGTAAAATGGAGGAAGCAGAACTTTCTGAAGCCATGCAGCGTGTGATTGACAACGAGGTGCAAGTGCTGGTCTGTACCACCATCATCGAAACCGGCATCGATATTCCCAACGTCAACACCATCATCATCGAAGATGCAGACCACATGGGACTTGCCCAGCTCCATCAGATTCGTGGGCGTGTGGGACGCAGCGCACGGCATGCGTTTGCCTATCTCACCTATCGTCCCGGACGGATTCTCACCGAGGTCGCAGAAAAGCGCCTTACCGCAATCCGTGAGTTTGCCGAGTTCGGTGCAGGATTCAAAATCGCCATGCGTGACCTTGAGATCCGTGGTGCGGGAAATGTTTTGGGTGCAGAACAAAGCGGGCACATGATGACGGTTGGCTATGATCTCTATCTCAAACTTTTGGAAGAAGCGGTGTGCGAAGAAACCGGTGCCAAACCCGAAGTACGCACCGAGTGTAGTGCGGACTTCACGGTCAGTGCCAATATCCCCGAATCCTATATCGCCACACCGGAACTCCGCATGGATCTGTATCGCCGTATCGCATCGGTAAACAGTGAAGAAGCGGCAGATGATTTGATTGACGAGATTTGTGACCGTTTCGGCGAGCCGCCGGATTCGGTGTTATTGCTGGTCAAGATTGCGCTTCTTCGTGTCAAAGCGTCCCGAGTGGGCATTTCGGATTTCACCCAAAAAGACCGTTCCCTCAAGGTAACCATGTCCGCACCCGACTACGCTTGGATCTCAATTGTATGTGCACAACCCGAATACAAAGGCAGAATCTTGCTCAACGCAGGGCAGTCTCCGTACCTCACTTTGTGCCTCAAAGATGGCGCTGATGTACTGAAAACGGCAGAGACCTTGATTTGCGATTTTGCCGCAGCGCAGGAATCTGTGCAAAAAAAATGAAGAAAAGTTTACAAATTGTTTGCCTTTTCATCATAGGTTGTGATATAATACCTTTATCGTGCTTTGAAGCACGGTGTCAAAAATCTGGAAGGGATTGTGAAGTATGAAAAAAATGAAACTTGGCGCATTGCTTCTCGCATGCGTTCTGCTCGTGTCTGTTTTTGCAGGCTGCGATGCATCCAGCGGCAAAACCATTGCTACCATCGGTGACTACAAGCTCGACACCAACATGTTCGAGTATTTGGTCCAAAACGTCGCATACATGTATGAGTCTCAGGGCATCACCGTGACCGGCATGCTCGATCAGGAGATCATGGAAGGCACCACCGGTGCTCAGTTCCTCAAGGACCAGGCTCTTGAGTATGCAAAGCAGAATGCTGCAATCGAAAAGCTCGCAAAAGACAACGGCATCACCATTACCGACGAAGACAAAGAAAGCCTGAAGACCCAGAAAGAAGCTCAGGTTGAGCAGATGGGCGGCCGCAAGGCATATATGGACAGCATCGCTGAAGCAGGTCTGACCGAAGAAGCAATCGACGCTTACAGTGAGCTCATGTTCCTTGCTGACAAGGTCAGCACCGCACTCTTCTCCGGCGACGGCATCTATGCTCCGGACGAAGCAAAGATCAAGGAAGATCTGATTGCAAACTACTTCCGCATTAAGCACATTCTGGTCATCGCAGAAGAAGGCAGCGAAGACTTTGCAGAGAAGAAGGCTTCCGCAGAAGCAATTCTTGCTCGTGTTAATGCAGGCGAAGATTTCGATGCTCTCATCAAGGAAGTCGGCGAAGATCCGGGCATGCAGTCCATGACCGAAGGCTACGTCTTCAACAAGGACGGCACCATGTACGATAATTCCGGCACCATGAACACCGAATTCACCACCGCAAGTGTTGCGCTGGAAGTCGGCAAGACCTCCGGTATCGTTCAGAGCCCGAACGGGTTCCACATCATCAAGCGTTATCCGTTTGACGAAGCATACGTCACCGAACATCTTGCTGAGTACACCGGCAGCTATTCCGCAACCGAAATGCAGAATAAGATGGGCGAGATCATGGAAGATCTGGAAGTCGAACCCACCGAGGAATTTGACAACTACGATCTCCATGCACTCTTCAAGGTAGATCCGCAGGCTGCAACCCCGGGCGCTGATGCAAACGCTCCGAGCGCATCCGATGCTCCGAGTGCTTCCGACGCTGAGCATTCCGCAGACGACGGCCACGACCATTCCGCAGATGCACCGGCTGAAGGCGATGCTGCAGCTGAGTAATCCAAAACTCAGAAAGACGAGGTTTTTAGGAAACCTCGTCTTTTTTTATGATAATTTCTCCGTCTTTCCCGTCAACAGTCACTCCGCCCTGTGTCCCCCGTAAAATCAGTTCCGCAATCGGATCCTCTACCATGCGGCAAATGATCCGGCGAAGCGGACGTGCTCCAAAGGACGGGTCGTACCCCCGCTCACAAAGCAAATCCAAGGCAGCATCCGTCACAGTACACGTAACACCGAGTGCTTCCAACCGCTCTTCGGTCTCACCTAAGAGTTTTTTTGCGATTTGCAGCACCTCTTCCCGTCCAAGCGGGTGGAACACAACGGTTTCGTCGATCCGGTTGAGGAATTCCGGACGGAACACCTGCTTGAGTTCACTCAACACACGTGCTTCCATCGCTTCCTCCGCACTGCTTTGCGAAAATCCGGTCGGGTTTCGGTTGGTTATCTTTTGCGCCCCGATGTTTGAGGTTAAAATCAAAACCGTGTTCCGAAAATTCACCCGACGTCCCTCCGAGTCGGTCAGGATTCCGTCCTCCAACACTTGGAGTAAGAGGTGGAACACCTCGGGATGTGCCTTTTCCACCTCATCAAACAACACCACCGAATACGGATTTCTCCGCACCTGTTCGGTGAGTTCTCCCCCTTCACCGTAGCCTACATAGCCCGGAGGTGACCCGATCATACGGCTGACCGCATGTTTTTCCATATACTCGGACATATCCACCCGAATCATACGGTTTTCGTCTCCGAACAACGCTTCCGAGAGCGCACGGGCAAGTTCGGTTTTGCCCACCCCGGTTGGTCCCAAAAACAAAAATGACCCGATGGGGCGTTTGGGGTCCTTGAGTCCGATGCGTCCCCGACGCACCGCATGCGCCACCGCTTTTGCTGCGGCATCCTGCCCGATGACACGGCGGCGCAGCAAGTCCTCCAGTCCAAGCAGACGACTGCGCTCCCCCTCGGTAATGCGGCTGACCGGAATCCCACTCCATTCCGAAACCACCTCCGCCACGTGTTCTTCGTAAATGGCTTCCTCGCCCGCACGCAACATACTGCGTTTTTTTCGCAGTTCTTCCCATTCCCGCCGCAGGGCTTGCTCTTCATCCCGCAACCGTGCCGCAAGTTCAAACTCCTGCGCCCGTACCTTCTCTTCCTTTTCCCGAGAAAGCCGCTCCATGTCCTCCTCCAGGCGTTTGAGGTCCTGCGGAGGAGTTTGCGCAAACAGCCTTGCCCGACTCGCCGCCTCGTCCATCAGGTCGATGGCTTTGTCCGGGAGTTGTCGGTCATTGATATACCGCACCCCCAGCCGCACTGCGGCATCAATTGCCTCGTCTGTGATTTTTACCCCGTGATGCGCTTCATACTTATCACGCAACCCACGCAAAATTTCAATCGCATCCTCCTCGGTCGGTTCACCCACAGTCACCGCTTGAAACCGTCGTTCCAGTGCCGCATCTTTTTCAATGTGACGGCGATACTCTTCTGTGGTGGTTGCTCCAATCACCTGCAATTCTCCTCGCCCCAGCGCAGGCTTTAAGATGTTTGCCGCATCCACGGCACCCTCGGCAGACCCGGCACCCACGATCATATGCAGTTCGTCGAGAAACAAAATTACATTCCCGGCAAGACAAACCTCACGAAGCGCCGTTTTCAACCGCTCTTCAAACTCTCCCCGGTACTTTGTCCCCGCCACCATTCCCGGAATATCCAGCATAAAAACCCGCTTCTCCGCTAAACTTTGCGGCACATTCCCGCTCACAATCCGTTGTGCCAGTGCTTCTGCCACCGCAGTTTTCCCAACCCCCGGCTCCCCAACCAAAACCGGGTTGTTTTTCGTGCGGCGGGAAAGGATTTGGAACATCCGCATGATCTCAGATTCACGTCCCACAACCGGGTCCAGTTTCCCCTCCCGTGCAAGGTCGGTCAAATCCCGTCCGAATTGGTTGAGGGTTTTGGTCTCGGGATGTCGCTCCCGTGCACCCTCGTTACCACGTGGAATTTCCGGAGACTTTTTGGAACGGGAATCTCCGCCCGAAAATACCTGTTGGTACATTTGCATCACCTCTACTCCCAGCGCCGAAAGAAGTCGAGCGCCAATGCTCTCAGGTTCACGGAGTAACCCCAAAAGCAAATGCTCCGTCCCGATATAGCGTGTCCCTGCTCGCACCGCCTCGGAAAGTGCCAATTCAATGATCCGTTTGGTACGTGGAGTCAGTCCCTGCACCGGTGCACTTCCGGCAATCCCGACACCCACTGTTTCAATGATTTTGGCACGCAGCCGCTCTTCCGTCACACCCGCTCGTTTCAACACCTTTGCCGCAATCCCGTCCGATTCCCGAACCAGTGCCAGCAAGAGATGCTCGCTGCCCACATAGCCGTGTCCCATCTCGGATGCACTCTCGTGTGCCAGTCGTACCACCTGTTCGGCACGTGCGGTAAACCGATTTTCAAAAAACATCCCACCACTCCTTTCTTCTAGTATGCCCGCTTCTCCTTACCACAAAACCTGCCGGACTTGTCTCTTTTTCGAAAAAAACACGGAAATTGCACGAAATCTCTTGCAATTTTCCATAATCGTGATAGAATAGAATCAACAATTAAAGGAGGTATGTTCCCATGGCACATGTAATTTCTGATGCTTGCATCATGTGTGGCACTTGCGAAGGCGAATGCCCGGTCGGCTGCATTACCGCTGGTGATGCTCAGTACGTTATCGATAAGGACTCTTGCATTGATTGCGGAGCTTGCGCAGGCGCTTGCCCGGTTGATGCAATTCAGCCCGAATAAGAAACAAAACATCGAAAGGCCTGTGTCTTCACAGGCCTTTCTGTTATCTTCGGAGGTTGTTATGGTACCCGATCAACTCGGCATCAACGGCTTTGTCCTGCTGCAGGACGAGGAACATCTCAAGCTTGGCACCGATGCCATGCTGCTTTCCGACTTTGCCCGCATCCCCAAAGGTGCCCGTGTGGCAGACCTGGGCTGCGGCAACGGTGCAATTTTTATTCTGCTTGCCGCACGTCATCCCTCCTGTACTTTGCACGGGGTGGAGATTCAAGAGAAATCCTACCACCTTGCGGCAGAAAATATTCGTCTCAATCACATTGAGGACCGAGCATATGCACATTGTGCGGACTTGCGTGATTTGTCCTTCCTTCCGTCTGATTCCTTTGATGTGGTGGTCTCCAATCCCCCGTATATGAAGTCGGGGAGCGGACTCAAAGCGGAAAACCCCGCACTTCTGGCCGCACGCATGGAAATCGACTGCACCATCGAGGACGTGTGCCGCTCCGCCTCCCGCCTCTTGAAATTCGGCGGCTCGTTTTCATTGGTCTACCGTCCCGACCGATTGGAAGACCTGTTCTCCGCACTCAAAGCCGCAAATCTTGCCCCCAAGCGGATGCGCTTGGTGCAAAACAAAGTGGATGCCGCCCCCTCATTGGTGCTGTTGGAAGCACGCAAAGGCGGAAAACCCGGAATGGTCCATCTGCCTGTTCTTTGTATCCGAGAGGCAAGCGGCGAGGAAACTGCAGAAATCAAAGAAATATACCAAAGATGAAAACATTTGTTTGCATTTTTGCAAAACCCATGGTATACTAACGATAGAATCTTCAGAGTGAGGTGTACGATATGAAGCCGTTATCTGCAAGACAAGAACAAATTTTGAAATTTATCAAAGAGTATACCCGTGAAATGGGCTATCCCCCCGCTGTCCGTGAGATTTGTGAAGGGGTCGGGCTCAGTTCGCCCGCATCGGTTCACGCCCAGCTCAATACGTTGCAAAAGCGTGGCTATCTCAACCGTGCCGGCTCCAAAACACGTTCGCTCACATTTCCGGGAGATCCCGTTCCCACCATGAAAAACGTACCCATTTTGGGCCGTGTTGCGGCAGGTGTCCCCATTCTCGCAACCGAAGATGTGGAAGGTTATGTCCCGTTTGATGCAGGCAAATCCCAAAAGGAACTCTTTGCGCTGCGTGTCAAAGGCGATTCCATGATCAACGCAGGAATTCTCCCCAATGACGTCATCATCGTGGAGCAGCAGGAAACCGCAACAAACGGCGAAATCGTGGTTGCGCTCATTGAAGATGAAGCAACCGTGAAGCGCTTGAACCGTTCAGGCTCTTCTGTCCTGCTCATGCCGGAAAACCCGGCTTACTCGCCCATTGATGGCAGAAACGCAAAAATCCTCGGCCGTGTCCTTGCGTCCGTCCGTTATTATTAAGAGGTGTGTCACATGAAAGAAATCATCCATACCGATTCCGCCCCTAAGGCAATCGGTCCGTACTCCCAGGCAGTCAAAGCGCAAGGAGTCGTGTTCGTTTCGGGTCAAATCCCGATCGACCCTGCAACCGGGTTGATCGTAGAGGGAATTGAAGCGCAAGCACGTCAGTGTTTCTCTAACGTCTCCGCAATCCTGAAAGAAGCAGGCTCGGATCTCTCCAAAGCGGTAAAAATCACAGTCTATCTCAAGACACTTTCGGATTTTGAAACCGTCAACCGCATCTACGCCGAGCAGTTTTCCGGCGACTTCCCCGCACGCTGTGCGGTAGGTGGGCTTGAAATCCCCAAAGGCGCCCTCATCGAACTCGACGTCATCGCCGAAAGCTAAATAACAACAAGCGACAAGGTCATTTGACCTTGTCGTTTCTTCTTTTTTTCTTCGTGTTTCTCCATAGACAACAGAGAATTTCACCGAGACTCTCCCAAAATAAAATCGTCTCTCGAACTCTTGGGTGACAGTTTTGAACGCACGCACATTCAATTACCCGTTTCCACTCTCCACATCCCTCACATTTTTCCAAATCCCTTGATAGACGATACTTATTTTTAGAACATTTTTTCTGATTCATTTTTTCCCAACATTCAAGGCAAAATTCTGCCATCCTATCACCTCCACTTTTATAATAGGTCAATTCCACCCTAATTTCAATAGGGAAAATCGCCATAATATTCTTGGGTGATAGAATGAACCGATTGAAAACATTACGAAAAAGCAAAGGGTTTACGCAAATTAAGATTCAAATGCTGACAGGAATTGACCAAAGTGACTATTCCAAAATTGAAAGCGGCAAGCGGTATTTCACCTTTGAACAATGCCGCAAACTCGCACTTGCACTTGATACCAGCATGGATTATCTCGCCGGTCTCACCGATGACCCAGCCCCATACCCAAGAGCAAAATAAAAAGAGTGTTCTTTGGGTGGCTTCATATAGGGATCATTCGTCTTATGACGGTATTTCGAGTCCATAGCATCACAAAAAAACCTCAAAATCCGTCAAGGATTTCCTCGTATTTTTTGCTCGCTCTGAATCACGAAATCCTTGCCATAAGATGCGAAGCAGTTTTGAGGCAGACATTTTTCGCAAAAGACAAAGAACAAAAACTCGGTCATACTGACGTATGACCGAGTTTTTTTGATGCAGTATTTTCGGAAAATGGCGTATTAAAACCGATTTCTCCCTATGTGAAGACACCCTTCGAACACTCTTTTTTACTGTTCATCGGAAAGCCCCAAAATGTAATCGGTGGAAACACCATAAATTTTTGCAAGCATCACAAGCAGTTCGCACGGCAAATCACGCAAACCACTTTCATATCGGTAATATTGGGGCTGTGTGGTAAACAACTTTTCAGCAACTTCTTGTTGTGTGAAATTATGATCTTCTCGCAAATCTCTTAACCGTTTATAATGTGCCAACTTCAAAACTCCCAACAATTATATCTATTCGGATATATTGACACTTTACCACGAAGATGCTATAATATTCTCATATTATATCCAATTGGATATAAATTGCATTTTACGGAGGTACTGACATGAAAAAAAAGATCATTCTCATCCTGCTGGCGGTATTGGCAGTCATGCTTCTCTTTTCCCTCTTTGGCAAAAAAGGAGATCCTTCATCGGCGAAGTTGGTGGGATACGACTCACGTTCTTTTGAAAAAACAATGAAAGTTTATTTTAAGGACATGATGAACGAGGAAGTAAAAAGTTTCTCTTACGAATGGAAACAAGGCTGGCCGGGTGAATATGCGCCTGATTCTGATTTTTTAAGTTCACATGAAAAACCTGTGACCTTTGTCACATCGGTTCAGTTGGCTTATGCTGGTGGGACCGAAACAAACCGTATGGTTTATTATTTGATCCACGACAAGAAACACAACACCTTGTCAGTACAAGGCGGTTTTTTTGATGAAGACGGGGAACAATATCCATTCAGTCTATCGGAAGCTCGCAGCGAATTGGAAGCCATCTTTGATGAATACAATTAACCGGACGAAAAAAGGCAGAAACGAATCAATCGTTTCTGCCTTTTTGAATGTCCTGAACAAACGACTTTATTTGATCTCCTCAAAAGCCTTGAGCCATTCTCTTGTGATGAGGCCGTGGCCCTGGGAGGTAGGATGGACCCCCTCGTAAGTCCAGTAAGTTGCCGGGGCTTTCTTACAAGCCTCGTCAAACACAGCCTGCAAATCGACAAACGGGAGGTTGTAATCCTTTGCGATTCGGCGGGTCGCCTCGGCACGCTCAGCAACTGCGGCACGGAACGTGTCGTATCTGCCTTCCATCTCGGTCCCTTCGGTGACAAACGCACCAAGGAGCATAATGCGGATTCTGGGCAGAGCCGCTTTCACTTCATCCAAAAGCATCCGATAAATTTTCTCAAACTTCTCGGTATCCACACCGTTTTGCCAGTCATCGTGCCACACATCGTTGACTCCGATGAGCAAGCTCATGTAATCCGGCTTTAAGTTGATGATGTCTGCACGAATGCGTGCGTACACATCCACAATGCGATTGCCGCCGATGCCACGGTTATAGAAATCATAGTCACCCGGGCATTGTTCGCCCAAAATTGCGCTGACTGCGGTGGCATAGCCGTAACCCATCGCCCAGTTGGGGACCGTGGTCTCACGGTTGCGGGATGCGTCGGTGATGGAATCGCCTTGGAATAAAATCGTTTTCATGTCTAGTTCTCCTTATTGCTTCGCCTCAAACTGTTCGGCAATCATCATATCTTTCACTTTCATGAGTCGGGTCACGTTTCCACGCTCATTTTCATCCAGCTTCATCACGATGTAGCGGATGGTCTCGTCCAGCTGCGGAATCATGACATACTCAAGCGCATTGACACGACGGCGGGTCTTTTCAATCTCCTGTGCAAGAAGCTGTGCGGATTTCTCGGTCTCCGCAAGGCGCAACAAGTCTTCGGTCACGCTCGAGAGCGCACCAACCGCATCGTCCAACTCGCCCGAAGTGGTTGCAAAACTATACGGATAAATCTCGGACGGGTCGTCATTTTTGAGTTGGAAGGAGTATTTGGGCACATCCACACTCATGATATTTCGATAATCAATTGAGAGGGTCATGCTCTGCTTCGGATACAGAAGTGCCTGCTCCATCTGCTCGGGCGACATGATTGCACTCGCCACGGTAAACCCCTTTTGCGCACGGATGAGTGCGGCTTCCACTCGTTCACGGAGTTCCTTATTTTCACGCACGATGTCCAAAAACTGCTTCATCAGCTCATCCCGCTTGTCTTTGAGCAGTTTATGCCCACGACGTGCGGTTGTGACACGAGCTTTCAAGCGTTTGAGCTCCATACGAGTCGGATTCACATTGAGTCGTGCCATGCGATCAATCCTCTTTCTTCGGCAGATACTTTTCAATCAGTTCGGGCTTGATGCGTTTGAGTTCACTCTCAGGCAAAATGGAGAGCAGCTGCCAGCCCAAATCCAAAGTCTCTTCAATAGAACGGTTTTCTTCATAACCCTGGTTGACGTAGCGTAATTCAAACTCGTCTGCAAATTTCGCATACAGTTTATCCACATCCGAAAGCGCAGCTTCACCCAAGATGGTCATGAGTTCCTTGGCTTCTTTGCCGTGTGCATACGCAGCAAAGAGCTGGTTCATGGTACCCGAGTGATCCTCACGGGTCTTGCCTGCACCGATGCCCTTGTCTTTGAGTCGGGACAGAGAGGGCAAAACGTCAACCGGCGGCAGGATGCTCTTGCGGTAAAGCTCACGGGACAGGATGATCTGACCCTCGGTGATATACCCGGTCAGGTCGGGAATCGGGTGGGTCTTATCGTCTTCCGGCATGGACAGAATCGGGATCATGGTGATGGAGCCCTCGCTGTCCAAAGTACGACCGGCACGCTCATACATACTTGCAAGGTCGGTGTAGAGGTTGCCCGGATAGCCACGGCGACCCGGAACTTCCTTACGTGCCGCAGAAATCTCACGCAATGCTTCTGCGTAGTTGGTGATATCGGTCAGGATGACCAAAACGTGCATGTTCTTCTCAAATGCCAGATACTCTGCAGCGGTCAGCGCCATACGTGGGGTGGAAATACGCTCAACTGCTGGGTCAGATGCAAGGTTGACAAACAACACGGTACGGTCAATCGCACCGGTGCGGCGGAAGTCACTGATGAAGAAGTCTGCTTCTTCAAATGTGATACCGATTGCAGCAAATACAACCGCAAACTGTGCATCCGCTTTGAGCACTTTCGCCTGACGTGCGATTTGCGCAGCAAGCTGTGCGTGCGGCAGACCGGAGCCCGAGAAAATCGGGAGTTTCTGACCACGGACCAGGGTGTTCAGACCGTCGATGGTGGAAATACCGGTCTGAATAAATTCGTCCGGATAGTTTCTGGATGCGGGGTTCATCGGAGTACCGTTGATGTTGCGGCGTTCCTCTGCTAAAATTTCCGGACCGCCGTCTTTCGGACGACCCATGCCGTCAAAGACACGGCCGAGCATATCCGAAGAAACCGCAAGTTCAATGCCATGGCCCAGGAAACGCACTTTGCTGTCTGCCAGGTTGATGCCCGCAGAACTTTCAAAGAGCTGGACCAACACGTTGTTTCCATTAACTTCCAGGACTTTGCAGCGGCGAATCTCACCATTGGGGAGTTCCACTTCGCCCAACTCGTCATATGCGACGTCAACCACGTTTTTGATGAGCATCAACGGACCGGCTACTTCCTGAATACTGCGATATTCTCTTAACATTACTCTTGCACCTCCGCTCCGATGAGTGCTTCGATTTCGTCATTCATGAGTTTTGAAATCTCTGCATACTGCACAGCATACGCATCATTCGGCACATCTTTTGCACGGCCGATGCGTTCACGAGCCTTGATATCGAATACTTTCTGCATGGGAACGCCTGCGGCGAGCGCACGCTTGCCAAGGTCGTAGAATTCCAACACCAGGTGAAGCAGCTGATACTGCTTTTCAAGCGGAGTGTAGCTGTCCACATCCACAAAAGCGTTCTGCTGCAAGAAGTCCTCTCGCACGATACGTGCGGTCTCCAAAGTGAGACGGTCGCTTGCGGAGAGTGAGTCGATACCGACAAGACGAACGATTTCCTGGAGTTCCGCTTCGTTTTGGAGCAAACTCATTGCGGCATCTCTCTGCTTGGAGAAATCACGATGGACATTGTTGTTGTACCATGCGCCCAAGCGGTCGAGATACAGCGAGTAGGAATTCAGCCAGTTGATTGCAGGGAAGTGACGTGCGTATGCAAGGGAGGAATCAAGTCCCCAGAACACCTTGACGATACGGAGGGTTGCCTGCGAAACCGGCTCGGAAATATCACCGCCCGGAGGCGATACCGCACCAATCGCAGTGAGTGATCCACGACGGTCGGTGGAAGCTTTACAAACGATTCGACCTGCACGCTCATAGAACTGTGCAAGGCGGGAGGACAGATATGCAGGGTAACCTTCTTCGCCCGGCATTTCCTCCAAGCGACCCGACATCTCACGAAGCGCTTCTGCCCAACGGGAGGTGGAGTCTGCGATGACCGCAACATCGTAGCCCATGTCACGGTAATATTCTGCAATGGTAATGCCGGTGTAGATGGATGCTTCACGTGCCGCAACCGGCATATCCGAGGTGTTTGCGATCAAAACGGTACGTTTCATCAGGGATTCCCCGGTTTTCGGGTCCTTGAGTTCGGGGAACTCACGCAAAACGTCGGTCATTTCGTTGCCGCGTTCACCACAGCCGATGTAAACCACCAGATCTACGTCCGACCACTTTGCCAGCTGATGCTGAACCACGGTTTTACCGCTGCCGAACGGACCGGGGACCGCTGCAGTACCGCCCTTTGCGACCGGGAAGATGGTATCGATGATACGCTGACCTGTCTGCATCGGAATGTCCGGGGGAAGTTTCTCCTGATACGGACGACCCACACGGACCGGCCATTTCTGAAGCATGGAAACATCTTTGACTTCGCCCGACTCGGTACGCAAACGCACCACGGTCTCTTCCACGGTGTGTTCGCCCTCGAAAATCTCCTCGACCACGCCCGAAACCTTATGCGGCACCATGATGCGATGCTCTACAATCAGGGTCTCTTCCACGGTACCCAAAATATCGCCGCCGGAGACCGTGTCGCCAACCTTGACCGATGCGACAAAGTTCCACTTGCGGTTACGGTCCACCGCAGGGACTGAGAGTCCTCGCTTAATGTTACTGCCCGAAAGACGGCGAATCTCCTCCAGCGGGCGCTGGATTCCGTCGTAAATGTTTTCAATCAGACCCGGTGCAAGCTCTACCGAGAGCGGTGCGCCGGTGGTTTCGACGATGTCGCCAAACCCGATGCCTGCTGTTTCCTCATATACCTGAATGGATGCCCGGTCTCCACGCATTTCAATGATCTCGCCGATGAGTTTGTCACGGCCAACATGCACAACGTCGAACATATTGGCATGTGCAAGCCCTTCCGCAACAACCAGCGGACCGGAAACCTTGATGATTTTACCACTGTTCATAGATTGCTCCGTTTCTCCGACGTTTTCCAAGAAAACACCGGTGTTAGTTGTTTAAAATATCTGCGCCGACCGCACGTTCCACGCTGTCGTGTACTCCACGCATGCCGATGCCCAAAGACCCCTCTTTTCCGGGGATCAGAATGATTGCCGGGACGGGACGGTCACGGTACTCCGCAATCTCCTCGCCAAGATACTGTGCCAACTGCTCGGTCATGTAAATCACGCCGTATTCCTCCTGCGCAAGTCGGCGCAGGATGCGTTTTGCCTCGGTCTGGTCTTCGACCGGAAAGGTTTCAAATCCAAGCGCACGAAAGCCCATTACGCTTTCACGGTCGCCTAAAACTGCCATCTTATACATATGCAGCCCTCAATCTCTCCCGAATTTCATCCGCAGGGAGGTCCTCGCTTTTCCCGGCAAAGATGATTCGAAGTGTGGTAATCTCGGTTTCCTTTGCCGCAAGGTACGCAACCAGCGGTGCTACGCCAAACGGAATGAGTTTTGCGCCTTTGAGGTATTCGGTGATCGCATCGTCACAGAGTTTTTCAAAGAGAACAAAATCCACACTCCCGCTCATGGCACGAATGCCTTCTTCTGCTGCCGCTTCCAGTGTTGTGCCACGGTAAAGCTCCAGCAATCCGTCGGGACTGAGCAGGGAATTGACCTCCACATCACCGCCCGAAAGCAGCACACCTTTCAGCACTTGGGCACTTTGCTTCTGGCGGGTGGCACGAACCACACTCCGCAAATTCGCCGCATCAATCCGGAGTTTTACAAACCCAATCAGATATGCATCCCCGACCGACTTTGCAAGGGCAAGCTCCTCGGCAAAACACGCACGGTCCAAAATCATATCCGCAAAACGTGGGTCTTCGGTTCGGGCAAGCACATCCCGTGCCTCCTCCACCGCATTCCGCATTGCTGCGGGCAAATCACGCAAATCACGCTGACGCAAGGCGGTTTCCAGCTTTGCAGGAGAAATTCTGCCGGCATCCACCAAAAGATGCGCTGCAGAAACACCTCTTGCTTCCGCTTTGATTATGGCTTTTGCGTTATGATAATCATATTTGATTGCAAATACATCAACCAGCTCGGGAATCGGAGAGATTCCACGCATGAGTTCATACGTTGCACGCCGTGCACGGCTCAGCACCGCACCAAGCTGGGTCAATGTGGGAGGGGCAACCTCTTCATATCCCATTTCGGGCAAGAGTTTCAGCGCCTCTTCCATGCTCTTTGCATCCAACATCCGCTCCATCCGCTCTTTGTTCAAGAGCTGCCGCTCCAGCGCACGGGCACGGGTAGTCGCATGCAGAAAGTCTGTGTCCTTTCGCTTCATAACGAAGGTGTCTCCCTTCTATTGAAACAAGATCTCGGCAACTTCGCCGGAGAGATCGTCATGCATTTGACGTAAAATGGTTTCAAAGGTGCAGTTGATTTCCAGATTGCCCTCAGCAAGAATCACGCCGCCCTTTGCCTCTGTTGTTTCTTCCGCAAGCGTGAGTTTTCCTCGGGCACCCAATTTCTTGTTTGCCTCGGAGATCACGGCGGCACCAACGGTGTCACGGTCCGCTTTTGTGAAGATCACACGCTCAGCACCCGAAACCGCACCGTTTGCCGCAAGCGAAGCGAGCAGAGCGGTACGGCGCTCATCGGAAAATGCGCACAGCATGGAGAGTGCTTCCTCAAAAGCCGCATCAATCATGCTTTGCTTGGTTTTGAGATGGAGTTTCTTTGCCTCCAACTCCGCCACGCCGGAAAGGCGTGCTTCGCGCTCGGTCGCTTGTGCTTTGCCACGGGTCACGATTGCTTCCGACTCCTCAGCTGCAGTTCGGGAGCATTCGGCCCGCACCGCTTGCACTTCTTCCTCAGCACGGGACAGAATCTCACGGCAGACCTCGTCTGCTTGAAGCGAGATCCGCTCACAAATCTTATCAATTCCTGTCATAACGTTCACGCTTACAGCTGGATGCCGTTGAGGGTCAGGAAGGAAACAAGCAGCGCCAAAACCGCATAAGTTTCAACCATTGCCGCATAGACCATTGCCTTAGAGAGTTCTTCCGGACGTTTTGCAATGATGTTGACACCGCCTGCTGCCGCACGACCCTGTGCGATTGCGGAGAAATAGCCAACAATTGCGATCGGAATACAAGCACAGAAGATGTACGCACCGACTTCCGGAGTCACAACAACGTCAGCGCCACCGATCAAACCCACTTTGAGCAGAACCAAGAACGCAATCAGAAGACCGTAGAGGCCCTGAGTGCCCGGAAGTGCCTGCAAAAGAATGGTCTGACCGAATTTGCTCGGATCTTCTGCGACCAGTCCGCTTGCTGCTTCACCAACGATTCCAACGCCCTTTGCAGAACCGATGCCTGCAAGACCTGCTGCGAGAGCGGCACCCAACAGTGCCAAACCCATACCTGCGAATTGAGTGAATAACGTTTCCATACTATTGCTCCTCCTTAATAATGTCTACATATTTGGATTGAATGGTCAGCGGTGCGAAATTCTCGCCGCCGCTTTCATAAAATTTCCCGAAGAATTCAACATACTGCAGTCGTGACGTGTGTACAAACGTGCCGATCAGGCTGACTGCGATGTTGAACACCTGCCCGATCAGGAAGATGAAGAAAAATCCGATCGGACCGGTCATGGCACCCATGGTATTGACCACCTGCGCAATCACCGCAGTGGACATCGAGAGCGCCAACAGTCGTGAATAGGAGAGAATATCTCCCAAAAATCCGGTGACATCGTATAAACTGAGCACACCGGAGAACAGTTTCCCGAAGAGATTGGGTTTTGCACGCCCTTGTGTCAGAATCAAACCCAAGGCACCTGCGCCGAGGACATAGATTCCGCCGGGAAGTCCAACAATGGTAAGCACAACACCGATGAGGAATACCCACCAGAAACCAATGTCAAATACCGCATCCCAAACCTTGCCTTCCCGGATGAGCATATACGCTTTGATGCCCATACCGGAGAAGATGTGCACCGCACCCAAGATAAAGGAGAACAGAAGCATCTTCATCGGGTCATTGAGCGGATCAAACCACAACGCCATGGATTTGCTGTAAACCTGACCGGTAATCATCTCATACACAGCAGGAATTGCATTTCCAAACCATCCGCCGAAAAGTGCGCCCCACACAAATGTGGTGATCCCGCAGAAGAATGCGATGGTCACGACTTTTCCCATTGTCCCTTTCGGTTTTAACTTCCACTTTGCAAATGCAACCGCAATGAGCATCAAAAGCCCATAACCCGCATCTGAGAACATCAGCCCGAAAAACAGCGAGAAGTAAACCGCCATAAACGGGTTTGGGTCAAAGCCACGGTAAGCAGGGGGACTGTACATATCCGTAATCATCCCAAACGGGGCCGCCCACCACGGGTTTTTGGTCAAAATCGGAGGTTCTTCCTCGTCGGTCGGCTCTCGAAGTTCATACGCACAACCGTGTTTTTCCAAGCATTTTACCAGCTTTGCTTCGGCTGGTTGCGGGACCCAGCCCTCCAGTAAGAAGGTTGTCCGGGTTTCCAGCATCTGCTCTTGCGCAAGCTCCTGCTCCAGTTTTGTTTTCAAAACATCGTGTGCAAGCTCCAACGCAGGAAGCATTTCCGCATAATTTGCAATTTCGTGTGTCAGCGCTTTGCGTTCGCTTTCGAGATTGGACAGCGCAGCGTCCACCTTCCCGATTTCCTCTGCCGCCGTGCCGTTTGTGTCCTTAAACTGGGTTTTTCCAAACCCAAACTCTCGCAGCGTTTCGGATACCGCATCATAATCGTCACGGTGGCAAACCAAAAACAAATAATGCTGTTCGGAATCGCTGGATGCACGATAAAGCACCGCATCGGGAGTTTTTGCAAGCACCGCACGCTCAAGTTCCTCAAACGGCTTTGCACTCGGTGTCACACCGAACTGTGCAACATGGTATTTCCCCGACTCAATGTCAAGGGCAACATCCAGTTCACGCCAAGGAATCAGGGCCTCTTTTCGGTTTTGCAGCCGTCCCTCCTCGGCATAAGACTGCTGAAGAGATCGTGCAAGCCCGTTGATTCGTGCCGCAACCTGTTCGGTTTCCGCCACCGCCTCAAACTTGAGCAGTTCCGCTTCCGAAACGGTCGGCTTTTCTGCGAACATCCCGCGTTTTACTTTTGCGTGGTCTTTCACCACAGCCATGGCATTTGCGAGCTCCTGCAAACGGCTTCGCACCTGTGCGACCTGCGCCTCCGAGAACTTCGGAAGATCTTCCCGCAGGTCCTGACTCGCCTCTGTGATTTCCAGACAGCCGAGTCGGCTCAAATCCTTTAACAGGGATTCACGCTCCTCTTTGGCGGCGATCACTCGCAAGTGCCGCATCGCTAAGATTGACATGACTCGCCCTCAACCCTTTCCACAATGAGTTCTGCCGCACGCTGCATCCGCCCACGTGCCAAAATCCGAAGCTTTTCACAGTCGCTTTCTGCCTGTGCCATGATTTTCATCTGCGACACACTCGCAGCCTGCTCTGCCTGCACCAAAAGCTCTTTGACTGTACCTTCTGCAGAACGGTTTGCTGCCTCGATTTCGGCTTGCCCGTCCCGTCTTGCTTCATTCACTTTTGCCTTCGCATCTGCAGCCGCCTGCTTTTTCTTTGCTTCTGCCGCAGTTTCTGCTTCTGTAATCTGTAAAATTGCATCCATTGCCATACGAATTCACCCCTTACCGGTTTTCGTAAAAGATTCTGATACTTTAACTTTTATAGTATCACACTCACACCTGTATGTCAAAGTAGAATTGTCGAAATTTTCACAATTTTCATAATTTTTACAATTGAGATTCCCCCTTGCATTCCACACCGATTCAAGGTATGATAAATGCGGTGATGACATGAAGAATTTTTTATCTGCACAGATGGATCCAAAGGATCTGCAACAACTCAGTATGCTCGCACTCGCCCATGTGGGTGACGGGGTATATGAGCTGATGGTGCGCACACGCCTGTGTTCGCTCGGGCTTGCCACTGCAAAAAACCTGCACCGTGAAACCGTCAGCCGTGTCCGTGCTCCTGCGCAAGCCCTGGCAGCAGAGGTTTTGCTTCCGCTTCTGACCGAAGAGGAGCAAGATGTCTTCCGTCGAGGCAGAAACACCAAGGTGCATGCGATTCCCAAGGGTGCCGACCCAAAAGAATACCATGCCGCAACCGCCCTGGAAGCGCTCTTCGGGTATTTGTATCTGTCCGGGCAGGAAGATCGCCTTTCCCTGCTGTTTCAAACAATTTGTGACACTCTCCCCAATTTTTAGTCTAACCAAAAAACTCCGATACTACGCAACATAGTATCGGAGTTTTCTTTTAATTGAACGTATCGCCGTATTCCCGACGGTCGAACAGCATGAGCATTCGTGCTTTGGTTTCTGCATGGATGGGATCAGAGAGTTCAGGGTCTTGTGCCAACAGTTCCTTTGCCGAGGCCTGCGCTGCACGCAAAACCTCCAAATCCCGTGCAAGATCGGCAATTTTCAAATCCGGGAAGCCGTGTTGTTTCGTTCCAAACAAATCACCCGGGCCACGGAGTCTCAAATCCTCCTCCGAAATCACAAACCCATCATTGGTCTTGCAAAGTACACGCAACCGCTCCCGGGTCACCCCGCCTTTGCTCTCGGAAAACAAAATACAGTGCGACTGCTCGGCACCACGACCCACTCGCCCTCGCAGCTGATGCAGCTGGGAAAGCCCGAAGCGCTCAGCGTTTTCAATCACCATTACAGTAGCATTCGGGACATTCACGCCCACCTCAATCACTGTGGTGGAGACTAAGACATGGATCTCACCTGCAGCAAACTGCCGCATGATGTTCTCTTTTTCCTTGCCTTTCATTCTGCCGTGCAAGATTTCGATGCGGTACCCTGCCAAGTGCTGTTTTGCAAGCTGTTTTGCAAATTCCTCCACACTTTTAAGTTCCGCCGTGTCATTTTCTTCCACCAGCGGACACACGATATATGCCTGCCGCCCCGCATCCAAATGCGAGCGGACAAAGCCGTATGCTCGGTCCCGTTTGGTATCATCCACCGCATAAGTGCCCACAGGTTTTCGCCCCGGGGGCAGTTCATCGATGATGGAAACCTCCAGGTCCCCGTATAGAATCAGCGCCAACGTGCGTGGAATCGGGGTTGCGGACATGACCAAAAGATGCGGATTCTCACCTTTTGCGGTCAGCGCCGCACGTTGCCGCACACCAAAGCGATGCTGCTCGTCGGTAATCACAAGTCCGAGCTTAGAGAACGCAACATCCTCGGTCAAAATTGCGTGTGTTCCGATCAAAACATCGATTTCGCCTGCGCTGAGTGCCGCTTTCACCCCTCGTTTTGTGGCAGCTGTCATGCTGCCGGTCAGCAGAGCGACCCGAATCCCGAGCGGCTCCATCATTTCTTTGAGTGTGAGTAAATGCTGTTCTGCCAAAATCTCGGTCGGTGCCATCAGCGCGGTCTGATATCCGTTTTGCTGTGCAAAATAAGCACACGCAGCGGCGACCACGGTTTTACCCGAGCCAACATCACCCTGCACCAAGCGGTTCATGGGCAGCGGTTTTTGCAAATCCCCCACCGCATCCGCCACCGCACGCTTTTGTGCGCCGGTAAGTGCAAAGGGCAGCGACGCTTCAAATCGGGACAAATCCACCGCCTTCATTGCGGTGCCTGCCAAATCCCGCCGACGGCTTTTGAATCGCAGCAATCCTAAAGACAGCAAGAACAGCTCCTCATAAATCAGGCGTTTCCGTGCAATCTCAAGCGAGGTTTCATCGACCGGGTAATGAATATTTTCATACGCAAACCGTGCAAACGAAAGGTTTTCTCTCATTCGCACCTCGTCCGGGATCGGGTCGGAAAGCTCATTTGCATAACGAGCCAGCGCAGCCCGGATATAAGCGGAAATCTGATGGGCGGGAAGCCCCGCAGTCAACGGATACACCGGGATGAGACGCCGTGTTTTGAGCGGAGTTTTCTCAATTGGCTCAAACACCGGGGTGTTCATCTCACGGTGATAGCCTTTTACATCTATTTTCCCGTAGAAACAATACGTCTCGCCCACCAAAAGCTGGTCTTTTACAAAAGGCTGATTAAAAAAGGTCAGGTTTGCCGAGCCGCTATCGTCCACCACACGCACTTTCGCAAGATCCAAGCCCTTCCGGATATGACGTGCGCTGACAGGTGCCGCCACGGTCCCCTCAATACAAACCAATTCTCCGTCATCGGTTTCGGCGATTGGTTTGATCTGTGTGCGATCCTCATACGCACGCGGATAATATGTGACCAAATCAAATACGGTCTCAATGCCGAGCTTCTGCAAAAGCTTTGCTCGCTTTTCTCCTACACCTTTGAGTGCTGTTACCGGGGTCAAAAGATCCGGATGCATCTCCAATCACCTCCAAAAAAACAACCGGCAATGAATTTGCCGGTTGTTTGATTCTTATTCTGCAGAAATGATGTAGTAGTAAACCGGCTGTCCGCCATCCAGAAGCATGACCTCTGCATCCGGAGCGGCTGCTTTGCAAAGTTCTTCCATCACAGCGGCATCCTCTTCAGTGACGCCCTCGCCGTAGAATACCGTGATGAATTCCCGCTCGGAAAGCTTCATATCCGCACTCAAAGTCGCCACCACGGCGGCAAGCTCCGGTCCGCTCTGAGAGAGTTTTCCTTCACTCAGCGCAAGGTATTCGCCTTTTTTGATGCTGTGACCGTCAAATTCACTGTCACGTGCAGCATAAGTGACCGAACCGCTTGCGACATTTGCCGCCGCATCGGTCATCGCCTGTGCGTTTGTATCTGCATCCGAGTCCGGATCAAATGCGAGCATTGCGGAAACACCCTGCGGGATGGTCTTGGTTTCCAAAACAATGATGCGCTTTTCCGAAAGCTCCACGGTCTGCTGCGCAGCCATGATGATATTTTTGTTGTTCGGGAGAACAAACACGGTTTCTGCCGGGGTTTTGTCAATCGCAGAAAGGATGTCCTCGGTGGAGGGGTTCATGGTCTGACCGCCTTCCACAATCTCGTCCACGCCGAGATCCGAGAACGCACCGCAGATTCCGCTACCTGCCGCAACCACAACAAAGCCATAGGGCTTTTCGGGTGCTGCAATCACACGCTCTGCCTTCTTCTGCTCGTCAACCACCTTCTGGGTGTGCTGCTCCCGCATGTTTTCAATCTTGATGTTGACCAGTTCACCATAAGTCAAAGCCTCGCCGAGTGCTTTGTCCGGGTTGTTGGTGTGCACATGAACCTTGATGATCTCCTCGTCGTCTACCACGACCACGCAGTCACCAATGGTTTCCAAAAATGCACGCAGGAGTTTGGGGTCCTTTTTCTTGCCTGCCGCACTCATGTTGATGATATACTCGGTGCAGTAAGCAAAGAGGATCTCTTCATTTTCGATCTCGCCGAACACCGCTGCTTCAGAAGTGTCTTCCGACGGTGCAACACGCTCCACCGGATTGCCTGCAAGAGATGCCTGCATTGCTTCCAAAACAATGACCCAGCCCTTGCCGCCGGCATCGACCACACCCGCTTTTTTCAAAACCGGGTTTACATTCATGGTATCTGCAAGCGCAATGTTTGCAGAAGCAAGCGCCGCAGAGAAAATTTCTTCCAGATCAGCGGTATCCTCCGCACTTGCGAGTGCCGCCTCGGCCGCACAGCGGGAGACGGTCAAAATGGTGCCTTCCGCAGGCTTCATCACCGCACGGTATGCCGCATCGACGCCGGATTTAAGCGCTTCAGCAAATTCCTTTGCGCCAAGCTCGGCTTTTCCTGCACAAGCTTTGGAAAAACCACGGAACAGGAGCGACAAAATGACGCCGGAGTTTCCACGTGCACCACGCAGAAGGGCAGATGCCGCAGCATCCGCAACCGCAGAGATCTGATCGCCGCTAAAAGATGCCAGCGCCTTGTCTGCTGCATTGATGGTCATGGACATATTGATACCGGTATCGCCGTCGGGAACCGGAAAAACGTTCATTTCATTTAATACTTGGCGGTTGTTTTCAATCGCGGCGGCGGCCGACAGTATCATTTGCCGAAAATCCGCAGCCGTAATCCGTTCTTTCACCAAAAAACACCTCCGATTAGCCGACCATAATGGAATCGACGTATACATTCACGCGGCGTACTTTCACACGTGTCATCTGTTCCACAATGTATTTTACTTCTGTCATGATGGAGTTTGAGACCGCAGTGATGTTTACACCGTGCTCCACGGCGATGTGCAGGTCGATCACAACTTCATCTTCTTCAAATGCGACTTTTACACCTTTTGCAATGTTCTCTCGTTTCAAGAGACCCACGATGCCGTCCTTGACGTTTCTGTGTGCCATTCCCTTGACGCCGAAGCAGTTGGTTGCAGCGCTTCCGCTAATCATGGTAAAGACTTCATTCGTGATCTCGATTGCGCCTTTTTCGTTTTGAATTGTCATAGTGACCCTCCTTTGCAAAGAAAAGACTACATCATATTGTATTCTATTTTTCCGAAAAACTCAAGTAAAACACGAAAAATTAACAACTTTTCCTATCCGAGCGTAACCGTATGAACCGCCGAATCTCCTTGCAACAGTAAGGATTCACGCTTGTGACAGGTGAATAAAATAATTTGCCGTTTTTGTGCCAATTCTTTGAGATAGGAAAGCATTCTCACAAGACGCTCATCATCACAAAAGGCAAAAACATCATCCAAAACCAGCGGTACCGACTCTTCCCCGTCCAGCACGGTCTCGCAAATGGCAAGCCGCAAACACAGATACAACTCGTCCAGAGTCCCTCGGGAAAGAGAGAGGATGTTGCGAGGCGGAGCAGCGGGATGTTCCCGCACGGTCAACGAGCCGTCGCTCCCACTCCATTCCACCACACAAAATTGCCCGTCGGTGATTCTTGCAAGCAACTCCCCTGCGGTTTTCTCCAAAACCGGTGCAAAACTGCGCTCCAGTGTCCCATTCACCTCACACAACGTGTCAAGTGCAACGGTCAGTGCCTGGTATTCCGCTTCAGCGGCAGAAAGTTCGGCTTGCTGAGCGGTGATGCGAGCTTCCACTTCGGCAATGGTTCCTTTTGCCTCCATTCGAGAGGTGATTGCGGTGGTCTCCATCTCCAAGCGATAGATGCTCCGCTCAATTTCACCCATCCGTGCGGATGCGGCGGCAGAATCAAATCTCTCGGGAAGCTCCTCTGCGTGTTCGGCGCAGCGCACCAATTCCTCATGGTCTACATCCCGCAACAAGAGTTCCAGACGTTCTTCCGCAAAGCGGGCATCCTGTTTTGCCTGCTGTCCTCTCAGGCGTTCCCGTGCCAATACCGAGCGAATCTGTGTCACATCTGCTTTCGGGTCTACATCCCGCAACGCTGCGAGAAGTTCTTCTTGCGTGGGTGTCGCTATCTTCTTTCGTTTCTTCCGTCTGAAAAGGCACACAACCGCAAAAACAGCCGCTCCGGCAACCACACCAACAAGCCAGGATGTGAGCAGGCCGACCGCAGCCGCAGCCACCCCGCCAATCCCTGCACCAAGCGCAAGTGTTTTGAATGTTTCATGTGAAACATCTTTTTTGGTGTCCGCCGGATTTCTTTCGAAATACAGCCGCTCCAGAAGCTCCAACGCCGCCTGACGTTCCTCGCTCAATTCGGCGGTACAACGTTTTTCTGCGAGGATCAAGGTTTCTTCTGCCAAGCGAATCTGCTCCAGCTTTTTCCATGCAATCTGCGCACGCAAGCGCTCCAATTCCGCCACAAGAATCCGTTTTTTTACAAACAGTTCTTCCCTTTGCTCTTTGTCCCGACGCAATTCTTCCAATAAGGTACGATCCCGGCGTAACCGTTCTTCCAAATCCGGAATCAAACCGCTTTTATGATATCGCTTTGCACGACGCCATTTTTCCAGCCGTGCTTTTGCAAGAGAAAAATTTGTGTCCGCATCGCCGGTCTGCACCAGCGCCGTGATTTTCCGTGCAAGTTCGCCGTCTTTGTCTGCACCGACCGAAAGCGCTCCCTGTGCAGTAAATACACTGCGCTCAAACACCTCTCGCTTCATGCCGAGGAGTTGTTCCCCGGGTGGCTCGGAAAGTTCGGCCGGGCGGCCGCTGTCCTCATAAACAGCGGTCATGGTTTGTAGCAGCCCGTTTTTTCCGGCGGTGCGTTCCAAACAAAGCGGACGGTCTCCCACCGTCATCCGCAGTTTTCCGTACATCGGCACACCGGACCACGGTTTATATTTTTCTTTATCCGCCAAAAAACCGATTTTATTCTGTTCCCGGGTGGAAATTCCATACAGCATCACCCGCAAAAACGCACTCCAAGTGGATTTTCCGGTTCCATTCGGTCCGTAAATTACATTCAGACCATCGGTCAGCTGCAGGGTTTGTTCATTGAGATTTCCGAAGGTGGCATTCAGTTCCCGATAAATCATAACGCACCCTCCCGATCCTCCATAGCAGAAACGCCCAGAATCGCCGCACGCAAAAGGATTGCTTGCGCTTCCGGCTCTGCCGTTTCATATGCCTTGTGCAAGCGGCGCAAAAATGCACCCTTTAAGCTTTGCTCAAATTCACCCTCCCATGGAGAGCGATGCTGTCGGGTGCGGTCTTTTAGCACCAAACTCCCCACTCGGTGCGAAAATTCCGCTTCCAGAGCAGCACAGTCAATCGGGTCTGACTCGCCCTCGATCACCACACGCAGATGGAGATTTTTCGCACATTCGGGCAGGAGAGACGAAAGTCGCTCCCGAATCGAATCAGATTCGTGCAGTTGTAAGGTTTTTTCTTCATACAGCTGTCCGCCAAGCGGTAAAAACTTCATTTCAACACGGTCAGTTGCCACGTACCCGACCAAAACGCCTTTTTCCCCACATTCGTCAAAGCCACGTCCCTCGGGGCATCCCGGGTATGCATATGCGGTTTTCCCGACATACTGCACCGAAGTGCCTTTATGGATATGCCCCAGTGCGGCATAATGGACTCCACTTTGCTCAAGATCCCGTTTGCGGATGGGATTGTTTTCACTTGCGCCCTCGGTACATTCTCCGTGAAGCACCAAAAGATGTACCCGTCCGTCATTCGGCGCAGAAAATCCCGCAAGCAGCGGGATTTCGCAAACAGACGAGGAAAAGCCCGCTCCGTGAATCACACACCCGAGTTCCGGAAGTTCCACCGATTCCACGGTCGGAGAGCAAAATAAATGCACATTTTCAGAAAACCGCACGTTGCGGTATGGAGACGCAGCATCAAAAGGGTCGTGGTTACCGCAAGCCAAAAACACATGGGCACGGCACTTTGCCAAACTCTCAGAGAGCACCTCTGCGGTTTCAAAATATGCGTGTCTGCCATCCAAAACATCTCCGGCGAGCAAAAGCAAATCCACCTTTGCCTCGTTTGCAAGCTCCACAATGGTTTCCAAGAGTTTGCGCTGTCCCGCACGGCGTGCACGTGCCTCGGCTTCCGAACAACCGACAAACGCACTGTCCAAATGCAGATCAGCAGCATGCAGTACTTTGACCATGTCGGTTACCCCTCTCGACGAATTCTCTCAATTCCGGTACAAACCCCTGTGTTTTCATCAATGGTAAATACCGCACCGCAAAGCAGGCACGGTCCGTCTGCGGTTTCAAACCGCACCGGAACATCACCACGGAACATTCTGAGAGACTGTTCGGGACGGATGCCAAGCACCGAATTCATCGGGCCGGTCATGCCCAGGTCGGTAATAAAACCGAGACCTTTCGGGAAAATGCGCTCATCAGCGGTTTGAACATGGGTATGGGTTCCCCAAACAGCAGAAACCTGCCCATCCATATGATATGCCATCGCAGCTTTTTCACTGGTTGCGTTGGCATGGAAGTCCACCACACACAAATTGGTGTGCTGCGCAATCTCTTTGCGGATGCGGGACATACAATGGAAGGGATTATCCGGTCCGAAATTCATATCACAACGCCCGATCAGGTTGACCACGCCGAGTAATTTGTTCTTAACCGAAAAAATCCCGTAGCCTCGGCCCGGAGCAATATCCGCAAGGTTTGCAGGGCGCAAAATATATCCGTCATCCTCTAAAAACTGCGCAATCTCACGTTTGCCCCAAACGTGGTTTCCCAACGTGATGACGTCCACGCCTGCGGTATAAAGGCGGCGTGCCATATGCGAGGTAATGCCGACTCCTGCCGCATTTTCACCGTTTGCCACGGTAAAATCAATCTCAAACTCCTGTTTGAGCGCACGCAGATTGCGTTCAACCGTGTTCAGCCCGATTTCACCGACAATGTCACCAATCGCCAAAATTTTCAAAATAAATCCGCTCCCTTTTTCACAGACTAAGAAAAAGGGCGCAACGCCCGGACAGGGAATCTCTTTGCCTGCCTATCGTTACGCCCCTTGGCTTTCGTTTTATTTTGCATACTCGATTGCACGTGTTTCACGCACAAGATGAACCTTGATCTGACCCGGATAATCCAACTCTTCCTCGATCTTCTTTGCAAGATCACGGGAGAGCAGAACCATATCGTCATCCGAGACCTCTTCCGGCTTAACAACAATACGAATCTCACGACCCGCCTGAATTGCATAAGAGCGTTCAACACCCGGGAACAAGTTGGCAAGTTCCTCAAGTTTTTCAAGACGCTTGATGTAGTTTTCCAGGTTTTCACGGCGTGCACCCGGACGAGCAGCGGAAATTGCGTCAGCCGCCTGAACAAGGCAGGCAATAACGGTCTTGGGCTCGACATCGCCGTGGTGTGCATGGATCGCATGAACGATCTCTTCGTTTTCTTTGTACTTTCTCGCAAGGTCAACACCGATGGTGACGTGGGAACCTTCGATCTCATGGTCAACCGCTTTGCCCAGGTCATGCAGAAGACCTGCACGCTTTGCCATCATGACATCCTCGCCAAGCTCACTTGCAAGGAGACCTGCGATATGGGAAACTTCAATTGCATGCTTGAGAACATTCTGCCCGTAACTGGTGCGGTAACGCAGACGACCCAAGATCTTGATGAGTTCCGGATTGATACCGTGCACACCGGTTTCAAAGGTTGCACGTTCACCTTCCTGCTTGATGGTGATGTCCACCTCACGGCGAGCTTTTTCCACCATTTCTTCGATTCTTGCAGGATGGATTCGTCCATCCGCAATCAACTTCTCAAGCGAGATGCGAGCGATTTCACGACGCACCGGATCGAAGCTGGAAAGGGTGATTGCTTCCGGAGTATCGTCGATAATGAGATCAACACCGGTCAAGGTTTCCAAAGTACGGATGTTACGGCCTTCACGACCGATGATACGACCCTTCATTTCATCGCCCGGCAGCGGAACAACCGACACGGTCGCTTCTGCAACATGGTCTGCCGCACATTTCTGAATGGCGAGCGAGATAAGTTCCCGTGCCTTCTGGTCGGACTCTTCCTTAAACTGCGCTTCGATATCACGGATTCGAACCGCATATTCGTGTTTCACTTCGGATTCCAGGTTGGAAATGAGGAACTGCTTTGCTTCTTCTACGGTATAACCCGAGATTCTTTCGAGGAGTTCGAGCTGATTTTTCTTCAGCTGACGTGCTTCCTCTGCGATTGCATCGCTTTCCTTGATTTTCTTCGCCAAAAGTTCTTCTTTTTTCTCGATTGCATCGTATTTCTTGTCCAAAGCTTCTTCTTTTTGGGTAATACGATGTTCTTGTTTTTGCACCTCACTGCGGCGCTCTTTCATTTCTTTGTCGAATTCGACTCGGTTTTTGTGAATTTCTTCTTTTGCTTCGATCAAAGCTTCACGCTTTTTGCTTTCTGCGGCTTTGATTGCTTCATTGACAATGCGCTTTGCTTCTTCTTCAGCACTGGCAATTTCCTTTTCTCCGACTCTTTTGCGGTAAGAAATGCCGCTGATGAATGCTACGACTATCAGAACAAGGGCTACCGCCCCAGCAATGATCCATTCTAACATTCGGGACCACCTCCAAAATATATTTTCAGTGCGGTCCGCGTCATAACCTTCCTGTATTCGGTTGTCAGTATCATCAACTTGCCAAAGGCAAGTCCCTATCACAGTCCGGCGATGCGCAAACGATCGCACGTTACTTATATTTTAATTATTTTACAAGTCGCTGTCAAGAATTTTCCAAAATTTTGTATTGTTTTTTTCGGCTTGTCCCATCTCTGCCTCCCGCCTTGACAATACTTTTTTCTTGGCGGTATAATATAGGATACACCTTTCTGACAGAAATGAGGGAATTTTTCTATGTATTATAAACTCTCCGCAGAAGAAACCGCAAAAAGTTTGGATACCAATCTGGAGTCCGGGCTTGACTACGACTCTGCGCAGGCACGCATTGCAAGTTCGGGTGCAAATTCACTTCAAGCGCAAAAATCCGTTTCAATTTTCGAGTCCATTCGGCGTCAGCTCAACGAACCGATGATTTATATTCTGCTTGCGGCGGTGATCCTCTCCGCTGTTTTGGGCGAGTGGCTGGATGCCATTGTCATTATGGCAATTGTTGTGCTCAACGCAGTCATTGGCACCGTGCAAGAGCAAAAAGCCGAAAAATCCTTGGAAGCCCTTCGAAAACTCACAGTAACACGTTGTATCGTGGTGCGAGACGGGCTTCACCTGGAAATTTCCGCCGAAGAACTTGCGGTTGGTGATATTGTTCTGTTGGATGCGGGCCGCAGTGTCCCCGCAGATCTGCGCCTCATTGAAACCGCAGGCCTTTCCATCAACGAGTCTGCGCTGACCGGTGAGTCGGTTCCGGTGGAAAAAGACGCAAACTTCCTCGCAGAGGGCGACATTCCGCTTGGCGATCAACTCAACATGGCATTCCAAGGCACGATTGTGACCGCAGGTCGTGGTCGTGGTGTTGTGGTTGCAACCGGTATTTCCACCGAAGTGGGCAGAATTGCCGCCATGCTCAACGAACAAGAGACCGAGAAAACTCCTCTGCAAAAGAAATTGGCAGGTCTCAGCAAGGTACTCGGTTTTGTTGCGCTGGGTGCTTGTGCCTTGATTTTCCTGGTCGGACTCATCCACGGGCTGGATAAAACCGAGCTTTTACTGACCGCAGTCTCCCTTGCAGTTGCAGTCATTCCGGAGGGCCTCACCGCAATCGTCACCATCGTTTTGGCTTTGGGCGTGACCCGCATGGTGCAAAAGCACGCAATCGTGCGAAAATTGCCGGCGGTTGAGAGTTTGGGCTCGGTCACAGTCATTTGTACCGATAAAACCGGCACTTTGACCCAAAACCGTATGACCGTCGTCAGTGCATACACCAATGGATGTGCGTATTCCACAGAGGATTGCACCGCAGATGCCATCCGCCCTTTGCTTCACAGCATGGTGCTTTGTAACGATTCCGATATTTCGGGCAACCGTGTGGGGGATCCCACCGAGCTTGCACTCCTTGATTTTGCGGCACGCTTTGGGGTTTCGAAAGAAGATCTGGGGAAAGCTTTCCCCAGAATCGGCGAGATTCCGTTTGATTCCGACCGCAAAATGATGACCACACTGCACAAACTGGAGAATTCCACCGTTTCCTACACCAAGGGCGCTGTGGATGTCCTGCTTCCAAACTGCAGTCACATCTGGACTTCCGAGGGGATTCGTCCCATGACGGACGAGGACCGTGCTGCCATTGATGCACAAGTGCTTTCCATGTCCAACGAAGCCTTGCGTGTCTTGGCATATGCAATGCGTGTAGGCGATGATACCCCACGAGAAACTTACATGGTGTTCATTGGTATGACCGGCATGATCGATCCTCCGAGAACCGAGGTGCTCGACTCAATCCGTGCCTGCCACGCAGCAGGAATCCGAGTGGTTATGATTACAGGCGACCACAAAACAACTGCTGCCGCAATCGGAACCGAACTCGGACTCCTTCACGACGGCGACAAAGTCCTCTCTGGACTGGAGCTTGACGCACTTTCCGATGCAGATCTTGCAGAAGTAATTGAAAGCGTCACCATCTTTGCCCGTGTCGACCCACGCCATAAAGTAAGAATTGTCAATGCATTCAAAGCACGTGGTCACGTGGTTTCCATGACCGGTGACGGTGTCAACGATGCCCCCTCGCTCAAAGCTGCAGATGTCGGTGTTGCAATGGGTGAAGGCGGAACCGATGCGGCAAAAGAAGCCTCGGATATCGTTTTGACCAATGACCGTTTTGACACCATTGTCCATGCGGTTTCCGAAGGCCGCACCATCTTTACCAACATCAGAAAAGCCATTCTGTTCTTGCTTGCCTCCAACATGGGTGAGCTGTTCACCGTATTCTTTGCTATTTTACTCAATTGGCAGTCTCCCCTTCTTGCACTCCACATTTTGTGGATCAATTTGCTCACAGATTCCCTGCCTGCACTTGCTTTGGGGCTTGATAAAGCGGATGCGGATGTCATGGCACTGCCTCCCCGTTCTCCCAAGGAAAGCCTGTTTGCACGTGGCGGTTGGGCTTCGGTCGGCGGTTACGGTCTGCTCATCGCAGCAATCACCCTGGTTGCATACCGTGTCGTTTGGCTTGCATCAGACAATATGATCCTTGCCAGCACTTGTGCATTCCTCACTCTTGCGCTCAGCCAGTTGCTCCATGCGCTTGGTATTCACGCACATCATGTGTCCGTTTTCAAAAGCAATCTCCACAAGAACAAAACCATGCTGGCATCGTTATTATTTGGCATTTTATCCCTTGTCATCGTGGTCTATATCCCACCGATTGCAAAGCTGTTCCACACCGCAATTCCGAACGGAATGCAGCTGCTTTTGGTATTCGGTCTGTCGTTGGTGCCGCTTTTGGTCCATGAACTCATCATTCTGATTCGCTTTCTTCTTGCGAAGGTGAAGCGATGAGCAAGGAAATCGAACTCAAGTACCGATTCTCGGAAGCGCAAATCCCGAAGTTGCTTTCCGACCCGTGGCTTTCCGCTTTTATCATTCAGCCGTTTTGCGAGATTGAAATGGAAAGCACCTACTTTGATACCCCGGAAAAGCACTTGCAGGAAAAGCGTATCACATTTCGGATGCGCCGTGAAAACGGTGTCACTGTCTTCACCGTAAAAACCCCCGGCACCACGCACGAGCGTGGTGAGTGGGAGGTTTCGGCAAGCTGCACGGAAGAGGCTCGCCCTCTCCTTGCTGCAATCGGCGCACCGCAGTTGCCGGACGGTCCGTACACGGTTTCGGCGCAAGCCAGATTTTTACGCCGTGCCGCACGTATTTCCCCCGCTTCCGGGTTGGAAATTGAACTTTCGGTCGATGTTGGCACATTAGGTCCCGTTCCGTTCTGTGAGCTCGAAATCGAATTAAAATCCGGCACAAAAGAGGCATTGGAAGCATTTGGAGCGGAACTCTCTTCCCGTTATCAATTGACTACTGAGCCCCTCTCCAAATTTGCACGGGCAAGAAAATACACAAGTCTTTGAGGTTTTTTATGGAATACATTGCAGGAAATTACGATATCGCTGTCATCGGTGCGGGTCATGCAGGAATTGAAGCCGCACTCAGTGCCGCACGCCTCGGCAAGCGTGTGATCTGTTTCACCATCAACTTGGATGCGGTGGGCAATATGCCCTGTAACCCTGCCGTTGGCGGCACCGCAAAAGGACATTTGGTACGTGAAATTGACGCATTGGGCGGTGAAATGGGAAAGGCAGCGGATGCAACCTGTATTCAATACCGGATGCTCAACCGAGGCAAAGGCCCTGCGGTCCATTCCCTGCGTGCGCAGGCAGACCGCCGCGCCTACCAGGCATATATGAAACATGCGTTGGAATTGCAGGAGAATCTCTCCCTCCGTCAAGCGGAAGTAGTTGCAATCGGCGCAGAAGACGGTCGGGTTTCCTATGTAGAGACCCGCACAGGCGCACGGTTTTCCGTAAAAGCTGCAATCATCTGCTCCGGAACCTATCTCGCCGGGCGCACCATTGTTGGTCCGGTTTCGCAAAACAGCGGTCCGGACGGAATGTTTGCCGCCAATGCACTCAGCGATTCCTTGCGGGAACTGAATGTTCCGCTGATGCGCTTCAAAACCGGAACCCCGGCACGTATTAACCGCCGATCGGTAGATTTTTCCAAAATGGAGCCGCAATACGGCGATGTCGATACCCAGCCGTTTTCTTTTTCCACCAAGGAAAAACCGCAAAACAAAGAAATTTGTTATCTCACTTATACCACAGACGAAACCCATCGCATTATCCGGGAAAATTTGCACCGTTCTCCGTTGTTTTCCGGCAACATTGAGGGCATTGGTCCCCGTTATTGCCCTTCCATTGAAGATAAAATCGTGCGTTTTCCGGACAAAGCACGCCATCAGCTCTTTATCGAACCAATGGGTCTGAACACCGAAGAACTGTACATACAAGGAATGTCCTCTTCTCTCCCTGAAGACGTCCAAATCCAGATGATTCATTCGGTTCCCGGATTAGAGCACGCAGAAATCATGCGTGCGGCATATGCGATTGAATACGATTGCATCGATCCGCTCGCCTTACATCCGTCTTTAGAAACAAAAGCGGTTGCCGGGCTTTATGGTGCGGGTCAATTCAACGGCACCTCGGGTTACGAAGAAGCCGCAGGGCAAGGCCTCATCGCAGGCATCAACGCAGCACGTGCCATTGACGGAAAAGATCCCATTATTTTAAGCCGTGCCTCGTCTTATCTCGGAACTTTGATCGACGATTTGGTGACAAAGGGCACAAATGAGCCCTATCGCATGATGACTTCCCGTTCCGAATACCGCTTGGTTTTACGGCAGGACAATGCTGACCTCCGTATGACTCCAATCGGATTTGAGGTCGGTTTGGTTTCCAAAGAACAACTCGATGCGGTGCAGGAAAAATACCGCACCGTTGATGCGGAAATTTCCCGTCTTTCCAAGCAATATGTTTCCCCAAGTCCTGAGTTGGACGCTTTGCTTGTTTCACGTGAAACAGCGCCACTAAAATCCGGTGTTTCACTGGCAGACCTTTTACGCCGACCGCAGCTTTCTTATGATTTGCTTGCCCCGTTTGACCCATCCCGACCCACGCTCGCTCCCGAAGTTTGCGAGCAGGTGGAGATCTCCTTGAAATATGAAGGGTATATCAAACGTCAGGAAGCACAAATCGAGCAGTTTCACCGGATGGAATCCTTACTAATCCCCGAGGATATCGACTTCGAATCTCTGCAAATGCTGCGCATTGAAGCACGGCAAAAACTAACGAAAATCCGTCCTCGCTCCATCGGACAAGCTTCTCGTATTTCCGGTGTCAGCCCGGCAGATATCACCGCACTGTTGCTCTATTTGGGCGTTTAGGAGTGATTGATATGAAGATGAAACCCATGTTTGATTTCCTAAAAACAGAGTTGCCGCCGCAGGTCGAGGAACAATTTGCAACCTATTGCGATGTTTTACTTGAAACCAACAAAGTCATGAATCTCACCGCAATCACAGACCCGGAGGAAGTATTTGTACGCCATTTTTATGACAGTATTGCCATCATGCAGTTTCTTTCTTTTGAAAACAAATCAGTCATTGATGTGGGATGCGGCGCAGGATTCCCCGGGCTTCCGCTAAAGCTTGCCAACCCCTCAATTTCTCTGACTCTGCTCGACAGTCTGGACAAGCGAATTCGTTTTTTGTCTGATCTTTGCGAGCGTCTGCAACTATCAGATGTTTCTTGCATCCACGGCCGTGCCGAGGAGGTTTCTCGCACCGACGCACGTGAATCGTTTGATTTTGCGGTTTCCCGTGCGGTAGCAGCGCTTCCGATGCTTTGTGAACTCTGTCTGCCTTTTGTCAAGGTCGGCGGCGCATTGCTTGCACTCAAAGCAGAGGACTGTGAAGAAGAGCTCGCATCTGCCCAAAATGCAATCAAAACACTTGGCGGTGAACTGACCGAAAAAATCGTGTATGATTTTCCGAATTCCGATTGCTTGCGCAGTTTGCTGGTGATTCAAAAGATTTCCGAAACACCGGAAAAGTACCCACGCAGATTTGCAAAGATTCAGAAGTCTCCCCTTTGAGGAGTTTTTCAAAAAAACTTATCGCAAAGTTATACCGCATATTTGAGAAAGCGACAGCGTCATCCTCGCTTTCTCTTTTTTTGCACAAATGTCGGTTTGTTTTGTTTCATTCTGTCATACGACTTTTCTTTACGAAACCACAATATCTTGTTATGATAATAGTATCAAGGGCGGTGATATTGTGTGTTGCATATGAAACAACTAAATTTTTTTGAAGAGGCGGAGCAGCTTGCTCGAGAGGTAAAACGGCAAGGTTACTCGCAAGCTTATGCAGCAAAAAGGCTTGGTTTTACCCAATCCGCACTTTCAAACAAACTTCGTCTTTTGAAACTGTCTCCTGAATTGCAAAAAACCATTTTGGAATTTTGTTTAACAGAGCGCCATGCCCGTGCGCTGCTTCGTTTGGAAGAAGATCGCCGCGAAATCGCTTTGGCACACATCATCGCACATAGCTATAATGTCAGCGAAACCGAAGCATATATTGATTCTTTGCTCTTAGGTCCAAAAAACGAAACCGTCATGAACGTATGCCCGGAATTAAAGCCTTTTTATGATGGAATCCATAAAACAGCGCAAACTTTACGGACCAAGGGGCGTCTGGTGGAAATCTGCGAAAGCGGTTCCGGCTCAATGATTACCATTCAGATCCATGTACACCGAAAATAACAAAACAAAAAATCGCTGTTTCACGTGAAACAGCGATTTTATTTGTTGAAAATTGAAAACAACTGTGATATGATAGTAATACTTGATGAATTACTGGGAAAGGCAGGTGCTTGTATGGCAAAAATCATTGCAATCGCAAACCAAAAAGGCGGTGTCGGCAAAACCACGACTTGCGTCAATTTGGTTGCGGCACTGCATTTATGCGGCAAGCGTGTTCTTTTGTGTGATATGGACCCACAGGGTCATGCAAGTATTGGTCTTGGCTATCAGAAAAAGGAAAATGTTGCTACAATTTATAATGTTTTGGTAGGGGAATGTTCGGTTTCCGAGGCGATTCGACGTACCGAATATGGCGATCTGCTTCCGGCAAATACCAATTTAGCAGGCGCTGAAGTAGAAATGCTTGCGATGGAAAATCGGCATTATCTTCTTCGGGATGTCCTTGCAAATATCAAACATTTGTACGATTTTATTGTTGTTGACTGTCCGCCTTCTTTGGGCCAGCTCACCATTAACGCACTTTGCGCTGCAGATTCGGTCATTGTTCCGATCGATTGTGGGTTCTACGCATTAGAAGGGCTCAGTTCTCTTACCACAACCATTTCCATGCTGAAAAAAGAACTCAATCCCGAGCTCACCATTGAGGGCGTTTTACTCACCATGTTTGATTCTCGAACCAATTTGGCGATCCAAATTGCGCAGGAAATCAAACGATTCTTTCCACGTCAAGTATTTCGCACCGTAATTCCACGCAACGTTCGTCTTGCAGAAGCGCCCAGCCACAGCAAGCCTGTGCTTGCATATGACCGTTATTCCAAAGGCTGTGCTTCGTATATGCGATTGGCCGAAGAGGTCATTGAGAAAAATCTTCCCGGGGAGGCGAAAGTATGAGTGCGAAAGGTTTGGGAAAAGGGATCAGTGCGCTGTTTTCCAGCGATGCGCAGGCGCAGTTTGGATCCGCCGCACCAACGTTGATAAACTTAATCGAAATTGAGCCGAATGCAGGCCAACCACGCAAGGTATTTACCGAAGAAGCCTTGCAGGAGTTGACTGCTTCTATTGAAAAACACGGTATTTTGCAACCGCTTGCGGTGAGAAAACTGCCAAACGGACGCTATCAGATCATTGCGGGCGAACGTCGATGGCGTGCAGCCCGTGCAGCCGGGCTCAAGCAAGTCCCGGTCCACATTGTTGAGGCGGATGACCAAGCTGTGATGGAGCTTGCTTTGGTCGAAAACCTCCAACGTCAAGACTTAAATCCCATTGAAGAGGCAGAAGGGTTCAAAACCTTGATGGATGAATACCATTTGACACAGGAACAGGTTGCGGAGCGAGTAGGAAAATCCCGTCCGGCGGTGGCAAATGCACTCCGACTCCTCGCACTTTCTCCTCGAGTCCGGGTTTGGGTGTCTGATGGTTCTTTGAGTGCGGGTCATGCCCGTGCATTGCTCTCGCTGAGTGATCTTGCCAAGCAAGAAACTGTGGCAGTGCAAGTGCTCAATCAAGCACTTAGCGTGCGCCAAACCGAGCTTTTGGTGAAAAAACTTCAGCAGGAGAGTGCTCCGACGCAGAAAAAATCTCCCACCGAAGTGAATTATTTGGAAGAAGTTGCACGAAATTTGACTTCCCGCCTTGGTCGTAAGGTTACTCTGGTAAGCGGCCGAAAAAAAGGCAGGATTGAATTGGAATTCTACGGCGCAGACGATTTGGAACAACTCATCACTCAGCTTGAGCAGTTGATGAAGAAGCGCTGAAGCGGAAAGGATGTTGTGTTATGGAACAGGAAAAGAAAGCACCAAAAAAACGAAGCAAACGATTTTTGGTCGGCTACAGCATTGCGCTGTTTTTGTTTGCAAGTGTGTTGATTCTATTCTCGTATCTGTCGCAGGCACGTGTTTCACGTGAGGCAGATTTGGTACGACAGGAACTCACCAAAAAAACCGAGGTTGCAGCAGGCTTTGAAAGCCGTTTGCAACAGGTAACCGAAACCAATGAAGCATTGACCGAGAAAAACGAAGCCTTAACCGCAAACAATGCTTCTTTGCAGAGTAAAGTCGATAGTTTGAATACAGAACTCGCCTCGGCAAAAAAGGCATTGAGCACCACCACCTACGCATATGAGATCCTTTGGAAGTTGATCTGTGCAGATCATGACAAAGACAAAGAAGCCTGCAAGTCTTATCTCAAGCAGGCAAGTGAACTGGATATGGAAACTCTGCTCTCAGAAACAGGGTTTGCAGAATACAAACGAATCAAATCCAAATTTAAAGGAGAGTAATGAGTCATGTTGGATATCAAAATCATCAAAGAAAACCCCGAACAGGTAAAAGCTGCATTAAAGCGCAGAAATAAGGATTATTCCGCAGAGATTGACCGTATTTTGGAACTGGATCTTAAGCGCCGTGAGATTTTGCAGAAATCCGAAGCAATGAAAGCAGAGCAGAATGCGGTTTCCAAGCAGATTCCGGCAATGAAAAAAGCAGGGGAGGACACCGCCCCGGTCTTTGCAAAGATGAAAGAACTGGCAGACGCAGTGAAGGCACTCGATCCGGAACTGCGTGATGTGGAAGCCGAGTTGAATCAGACCATTCTGGTTTTGCCGAACTGTCCGAATCCGGAAATCCCGGACGGTCTCGACAGCGAAGAGAACAAAGAAGTCCGCCGTGTGGGAACCCCTCGTTCCTTTGATTTTGCTCCGCTCGCACATTGGGATCTGGGTAAAAACCTGGATATTCTGGATCCGGAAACCGCTGCAAAAGTCACCGGCGCACGCTTCCATTTCTACAAGGGTGCCGGCGCACGTTTGGAGCGTGCAATCATCAACTTCTATCTGGATACCCACATGGAAAACGGCTACACCGAAGTATTCCCGCCGTTCATGGTCAATCGTGCATCCATGACCGGTACCGGTCAGCTCCCCAAATTTGAGGAAGATGCATTCCGTTTGAGCAACGAAGACTATTTCCTCATCCCGACCGCAGAAGTCCCGGTCACCAATATGCACCGTGACTCCATCATGGATCTGGAAAACACCGTTAAATACTGCGCATATTCCGCTTGCTTCCGTGCAGAAGCAGGAAGTGCCGGCCGTGATACCCGTGGTCTCATCCGCCAGCACCAGTTCAACAAAGTTGAGTTGGTCAAGTTCAGTACCCCCGAAAACTCCTACGCAGAACTGGAAAGCTTGACCCGTGATGCAGAAGCAGTTCTGCAGGCGCTGGAACTCCCGTACCGTGTGGTACAGTTGTGCAGCGGCGATATCGGTTTCTCCTCTGCAATGACTTATGACATTGAAGTTTGGATGCCGTCTTACGACCGTTATCTTGAAATTTCCTCCTGCTCCAACTTCGAGGATTTCCAGGCAAGACGTGCGGGCATCCGTTATAAAAATCCGGAAACCGGCAAGCCTCAGTTCGTGCATACTCTCAACGGCTCGGGCGTTGCAATCGGCAGAACCGTTGCAGCAATTCTGGAAAACTATCAGAATGAGGACGGCAGCATCACCGTTCCCACCGTACTCCGCCCGTATCTCAAGGGTTTGGAAGTCATTCGCTAACAACAAAAAAGCCGTTGGGAGTTCCCAACGGCTTTTTCTGAGGAAAAAAGATGAAACTGGAACAATATGTCATGGCATACGGAGTAGAGCAAGATCGTCTCAGGGCAATTTTGCCCGACGGGGTTTCCTCTCTGCGCCCTGTATTACGAATCAATGCAGAAATCCGAAACAACAAGGAAAGCTATCTTGAATTCAATACCGCCATTGAAAAAGACGGTTTCAAAGGCTGGCTGAATATTGGGTTTTGGGAGGACCTTCCATTTGAGAGGGTCGGAAAACGGGTGGTGTTCAAAACTGAACTGCTTGAGATTTCTTTTGAACGGGTTGGAATTGAAGGCGCCTGTCCTGCAGAAAAAGACAACATGGGCTGTTTTTTCGGAGATGTGCTCCGAAAACCCGAAAAAATCACCGAACCCAAGGAATTCTGTGATTGCAGTTTTCGTTGGTCGATTGAAACCGGGGCATTTGGAAAAAGCATCGGTAAAACGCTTCCTGCAATCCCAACCGAAATCCAAACCGTTTATCCAAAAGAAGCATTCACTGTCGAAGCCGCTGCAAAAATCCCTTGCAAACAAGTACTCGGTGCATATGTGGTCGAATTTCAGCGATAAAAAAATCCTGCTCAAATGAGCAGGATTTTTCTGTTTTTAATAACCTGAGGAGTAGCCGCCTCTGCGGTAGTTACCGGAGGATCTTCCTGCATCCGGACCGGTGTAGGAAATCACCACACGGCGATTCGGCTCGGTGCCGACCGAAGAGGTATCCACATTTTCAAACTCTTGCAGAGCGGTATGAATCACATGACGCTCATATGCATTCATCGGCTCGAGAGTACGGTTTCTTCTGTACTTGACTACCTGGCTTGCGGTTTTCTTTGCCAAGCGAATCAAAGATTCCTCACGTTTCTGACGGTAATTCTCGGTATCCATGGTGACACGGACATGCTTTTCAGCACCACGGTTGACCACCAGATTGGTGATATGCTGAAGTGCGTCTAAGGTTTCGCCACGGCGTCCGATGAGAAGACCCATATTCTCACCTGCCAAATCAATGGCTAAATTGCCGTCTTCGGTTTCGGTAACAGTTGCGGTTGCCTCCACGCCCATGTGCTGAAAAAGGCCGCTTAAAAAGCCTTCTACCGAATTGTCAATCGCTTCTTCATAGGTCACACGAACCTTTGCCAACTGACCGCCAATTCCTAAAAAGCCGGATTTCGGATTTTCCAATACCTCGACCGAGACCGAGTCACGGTCCACACCTGCAGTACTGCAAGCGTTCGAAATCGCTTCTTCAATGGTCTTGCCGGTTGCTTCAAACTGTGCCATTTATTTAGCTCCTTCTTTCTTTTCCAAATACCAATCCATGAGCGGCTCCTGCGCAATCATCAAAATATTGCTGATGATCCAGTAGAAACCGAGACCTGCAGGAACAACGAACGCAATGTATGCGGACATGATGGGCATCAACCAAGTCATCATACCGGTCATACCGGCTGCCTGTTCATTATTCGTCTGCGGTTGTTTTTTCTTCAGCATCCAGGAATGGATGAACGAGGTACCACCGGAAAGCAACGGAATGATCCAAAGCATATCCACCTTCGACCACGAGGGGATTGCGGCAAGATTCATGCCGAGGAAGTTGAAATCTACCATCGGCAGCCCCGGAACGATTGCCTGTGCACCTTCTTGGAAATTCCCAAGCAAGGAAGCAATCTGGATCTCGGAATAGGCAATATTGCCTTCCACGGTAAGTCCGACCAACTCTGCAAGCTGAGAAAGCTGATCTGCTGTGACGCCAAACATATAGGTGAGCGGCTGACGAACGACCGCATACAAACCCAACATGATCGGAATGGTAATCAAAAGCGGCAGGCATCCGCCTGTCATGCTGACATTTTCATCTTTGTAAAGCTTTTGTACGGCCACTGCATAGGCTTCTTTGTTATTCTTATACTTTTTTTCCAGTTCTTTGAGCCGCGGCTGGATCCGCTGCATCGCGATGGTGCTTTTTTTGCTCTTAATCTGGAAGGGGAGCAGTACCAACTTGGAAATAATGGTAAAGATGATGAGCGAGACCCCGTAGGATCCGATCAGCAGATACAACTGGTACAACACCCAACCAAACGGTTTTGCAATAACGCCCATAGTATTTGCTCCTTATTTTTGTTTGAATGACTGTTCATTCAACCGGGTCATACCCGGATTTTCCGGAAAACGGATGACAACGTAAAATCCGCCGCAGTGCGAGATATCCACCTTTCAGTGCCCCATATTTTTCCAGCGCTTCAATCGCATATTGTGAACAGGTGGGAATAAATCGACAACACGGAGTTTTCAGCCCCGAAAGATGGGTTCTGTAAAACCGAATCATAGAAATCAGAATTCGTTTCATGTGTCTTTGTTCTCCAGAAGTTTCAGCTGCTGCATCAACTGCAAAAGTGATGCTTCGATCTCCCAAAAATCCGCTTTTGCACAGCGAACACGGGAAACAATCACCACATCATATGAGGACAGAAATTCTCCTTCATGGATGCGGTACGCCTCCTTGATTCTTCTGCGCACCAGATTCCGAGTGACCGCTTTTCCGACTTTGGTACTGACAGTAATCCCAAGCCGGGTGCAGCCCAACCGATTTTTTTTGCAGTATACCGCAAGGAGTGGTGAAACTGCATTTTTCCCTTGCCGGTAAAGCCTGCGAAATACATGGTTTTCTTTGATCGCAATTGTATGTTGCATGGAAGTTCTCCTGACAAACAAAAAGGTAAGCCATAAGCAGGATAGAATGGGGGAAATCTCCCCCATACACTTTTTACCGCTTACCACTTACCGCTTGCACTGATCAAATTGTTTTGATTAATGCGTCAGTCTTGCTCTGCCTTTTGCACGTCTTCTTGCAAGCACCTTTTTGCCGTTACTGGTCTGCATTCTTTTGCGGAAACCGTGAACTTTCGAACGATGGCGCTTTTTCGGCTGATATGTACGAAGCATTCGTAACACCTCCAAATTTCTATTTGCAGCATTACCACTGACAGAACCCCGAACAAGGCTCGGACGCCTGTCACTGGTAATACCGCTGGACACGGGGTCATCGCATATTATATCTCAAGCATTTTCAATCTGTCAAGAGTCTGTGCGGTTTTTTTTCAAAATCACCGGATTCTTTTTTATTTTTTTCTTTTTTTATAATGTAATGTTGTTGAAATAATTTTCATTTTCTGCTATAATAGAATCACAAATCTGTATCTATTTTTTGGGGGATAAACGAATGCAGTACGCACAGGAAATCTGGGCGAAAACACTTGAAATTATGGAGCGTGAACTCGGCATGAGCAGAACCTGTATCGACACTTGGTTTGTCGATATCAAGGCGCTGTCTTTTTCCGATAATTGCCTGACGCTGTTGATCAAAAACGACTTTATGCGCGGATATGTGGAAAGCCAGTATTCCAAATGGATTACCGATGCTTTACGGCTTTTGTTTTCCATGGAAATCCGACTTCGTGTGGTAGACAAAGAAGAGGAAGTACAGGAAGTTTCCAAGCGTCAGTTTGACGAGGAATACTCGTTTGAGCGCTTTGTGGTCGGTAACTCCAACACCTTTGCGCATGCAGCGGCAAAAGCAGTTGCTCAAGCACCTGCCACATCCTATAACCCGCTCCTGATTTACGGTGGTTCCGGCCTTGGAAAAACCCATCTTCTCAACGCAATCGCAGGTACGATTGAAAAAAACAATCCGTCTGCCAAAATCATTTATGTCAAAGGTGACGATTTCACCAACGAATTTATCGAAAGTATCCAAGCCAGAACTGCCGATGAATTCCGCAACAAATACCGTGCCGCCGATTTGCTTTTGGTAGATGATATTCAATTCATCGCCGGCAGAGAACGGACACAGGAAGAATTTTTCCATACTTTCAATGCGCTTTACGAAGCAAAAAAACAAATCGTTCTCACATCCGATCGACTTCCCAAAGAAATGGTCAATCTGGAAGAGCGTCTCCGTACCCGCTTTGAATGGGGTTTGATGGTTGATATCCAACCGCCTGATTACGAAACCCGTATGGCAATCATCAATTTGAAATGCAAACGTTTGGGGCTTGAGCTCTCCACAAAGCAAAAAGAAACCATTGCAAACAACGTCACCTCAAACGTCCGTCAAATTGAAGGCACCATCAAAAAAATCTATGCATATTCCGAACTTCTGCAAACCGATACCACGCAGGATATTGTTGAACGTGCCATCAAGGATATGTTCCAGGAGCATCCGGGTCTTAACCCAACTCCGGAAATTATCATCAAAGAAGTTGCCAAGTATTATCAAATTGAGGAAACCGTCTTGATTGGGAAAAACCAATCCAAAGGAACTGTATTACCTCGCCAGGTTGCCATGTATCTCATCCGCGAAATCATTCATTCCTCCTATCCGGATATCGGAAAGATGTTCAGCGGAAGAGATCATACCACGGTCATTCATGCAGATAACAAAATCAAAGAAATGATCAAAACCAACCACGAATTCAAAAACGAAATCAAAGACATCCGAAATAATATTCTGGAATCCTAAAGTTTTCCACAGGCATTCTGTGGATTCCACCGGGATGAGATGTGGATAAAAAAGTAAATCCACACACATGTGGAAACAGACTCCTTACATCCCCAAATATCTGTGAGGGCTCATTGCATTGAACAGACAGAGCTTTTTCCATCTTTCCACATTTTACACAGTACTACTACTATTACGAATTATTATTTTATTCTTTTTATTTTTCGATTATGACAACAGAAAGGGACTCGGCTTATGAAATTTACATGTGAACGCGCTCTGCTCGCAGAAGCAGTCAGCACTACCAATTGGGCAGTTTCCTCCAAAAGCTCCATCCAAGCTTTGGAAGGTCTCCTCCTGGAAGCAGGAGAAGGACTCACCGTAACCGGCTATAACTTGGAAACCGGCATCCAAACCACCATCAATGCAAATATCATCGAGCCGGGTAACATCGTCATCAATGCAAAACTGTTAAGTGATATCATCCGTCTTTGCCCGGATGAAGAAGTGACAGTAACCGTAACCGAAACACAAACTGTTTTAATCACTTGCTGCGATGCAAAATACGAAATCATTGGTTTCTCCGCAGAAGAATATCCCAATCTCCCTGAAATTGAAACCGAACAAACCCTTTCTCTTCCGCAAAATGTACTCAAATCCATGATTAACCAAACCATTTTTGCAATCAGCACCAACGACAATAAGCCTATTCATACGGGTTCCCTCTTTGAAGTGGAAAACGGACGGCTGAATGTGGTTTCGGTGGATGGATTCCGTCTTGCAATCCGTACCGAAGCATTGGAATCGATTAAAACCGATATCCCGTTCTCTTTTGTTGTTCCGGGTCATACCCTGCGTGAAGTGGAAAAGCTTATGGATGATGTGGAAGATTTGGTAGAAATCATGCTGGGCAGAAAACACATTACATTCTCCATCGGTACTACCACGATCATTGCCCGTATTCTGGAAGGCGAATTCTTAAATTACAAAAACGCAATTCCGAAAACCAACACAATTTCCACCTCGGTTGTTACAAAAGAACTCATCACTTCACTTGAACGTGTTTCCATCCTCATCAATGAACGAATCAAAAACCCGGTACGTTGCATTTTCTCTGACAATTTCATCCAACTCCTTTGTACCACTCCGCTCGGAAAATCTCAGGATCATTGCAGACTGCTTGAGCCGAGTGAAAAATTGGAGATCGGATTTAATAACCGCTATCTGATTGATGCGCTCAAAGCTTGCCCGGATGCAGAGGTAAAACTTGAACTGAATACCCATCTTTCGCCGATCGTCATGAAGCCGAAAGAAGGAGACAGCTATTTATACCTGATCCTTCCGGTACGCTTGAAGGCAGATAACGAATAAATGATACTGCAAGAAATCAAACTGCAAAATTTTCGAAATATTGAGTCTCTTGCTATGTCCTGTGATCCGAAAATTAACGTGATCTGTGGAAATAATGCGCAAGGAAAAACCAATTTACTGGAATCCATCTTTTTTCTCTCCTGCGTCCGTTCGTTTCATGCGCGAAAAGAAGCAGAATTGGTACAATGGGACTCTCAAGATGCTAGGATTTTGGCAAATCTTTCCGCTCATGAACGGGAATTTTGTATCGACATTCATCTTTCTGCATCTAAAAAACGGCAAATCCTGGTCAATGGGATCAAACAAACCAGGCTGTTGGATTTTGTCGGACTTGCAAAAACGGTTTTATTTTCACCGGAAGACTTAAATTTGTTACGTGGCGGTCCTGCCGCACGCAGAAAATTTATCAATATTGCACTTTCTCAGCTAAAACCGAAATATTTGCAGGTGTTATCAAAATACCAAAAAGTTTTAGATGAAAAGAATAAATTACTCAAAGGAACGCAAGGCTTTTCTGAAATGGACCTGCTGCTCGACGTTTATAACGAACAGTTGGCGGTATTTGGAGCATCCATCATCTCTTATCGCACCGAGTTTTTAGACGGCCTTGCACGTCATGCCCGTGAGATTCACCGAGAGATGTCACACACAACGGAAGATTTTTCCGCAGTCTATCAAACCGACCGCATGGTAGATCCAAACAGTGATTTAAAAGAAATTCAAAACCGGCTTTATCAGCATCTTTCCGAAAGAAAAGTAGCTGAATTTGACAGCAGAAGTTGTCTTGTCGGTCCGCATCGAGATGATTTGGACTGTATCATCAACGGAAAAAGTGTGCGCCAGTTTGCATCGCAAGGGCAAACCCGTACCGCTGTACTCTCGTTAAAACTTGCCGAGCGAAATCTGTTTTTTGAAGCAACAAACGAATATCCGATTTTGCTTTTGGACGATGTTCTCAGCGAATTGGATGCAGCACGGCAAAATTTTGTTTTAAACCAAATTACAAACGGACAGGTATTTATCACAAGTTGTGAGGAATCCACCGCCGGAATTTCCAAAACCGGCCATGTTTTTACCATGAACCAAGGAGTTTTATCCGAATAGAGGTGTTTTTTTGTATCTTCATATCGGTCAGAATACCACCATTCGTTCTGATTCCATTATTGGGATTTTTGATTTGGATCATGCATCCAGTTCCAAAATTACCCGTACTTTTTTGACAGGGGAAGAGGGAAAACACCACATTATCAATGTCTGTGATGACATTCCGCGCTCATTCATCGTGTGTAAAGAGAATGGGCAAACCCGAATTTATTTAACGCAAATCTCGTCATCTACACTGCTGCGGCGTGCTGCCGTGTCGTGAAGAAAGTTGGAGGAAAAACTATGTCTGAACAAATGCAACACGCCTACGACGAAACACAAATTCAGGTCCTGGAGGGCCTGGAAGCTGTGCGCAAACGCCCGGGTCTGTACATCGGGTCAACTTCGGCGCGCGGTCTGCACCATTTGGTGTATGAGATCGTAGACAATGCGATCGATGAGGCACTCGCAGGATATTGTACTCAAATTGATATTTCTTTAAACCCGGACCATTCGGTCACGGTGAAAGACAACGGTCGAGGAATTCCGCACGGCATCCACCCAAAAATGGGCATTTCTACCATTGATGTCGTTTTTACCGTGCTTCATGCAGGTGGTAAATTCGGCGGTGGCGGCTATAAAGTCTCCGGCGGTCTGCACGGTGTCGGTGCGTCGGTTGTAAATGCACTGTCTACCAAATTGGAAGTGTTTGTCCATGACGGCGAAAACATTTGGCATCAGTTGTATTCCCGTGGCATCCCGAAAGGGCAGGTAGAATGTATCGGTACCACCGACCGCACCGGAACAGAAATTACATTCTGGGCAGATCCCGAAATCTTTGAAGAAACTGTTTACGATTATGACATTCTCTTAAAGCGTCTCCGTGAACAGGCATTCTTAAACGGTGGAATCAAGATCAATTTCAGCGACCTGCGCCCAGGTTCCGAATGTGAAGAATTTTTGCATTACGATGGCGGAATTAAGAACTTTGTATCCTTTTTATTTGGTGAAAAGAAGGAAAAACGCTCTTCTCTCGAAACCATTCACGAAGATGTCATCTATGTGAGCGGCGAGAAAAACGGCTCCATGGCAGAGGTGGCGCTTTCCTGGTCCACCGCTTATGACGAAACCATTGAATCCTTTGCAAACAACATTTCCACCACCGAAGGCGGCACCCATGAGACCGGGTTTAAATCCGCTCTTACAAAAGTGCTTTCCGAATATGCAAGAAAATACAAACTCATCAAAGACGATGAAGAACTCACCGGTGAAGATGTCCGTGAAGGATTGATTGCGGTCATTTCGGTAAAATTGGAAGAGCCGCAGTTTGAAGGTCAGACCAAGACAAAACTTGGAAATTCTGAAATCCGTGGTCTGGTGGAAAATCTGGTCAAAGAAAAACTGGCGGATTTCCTCGAAGAAAACCCGAAAATCGGTCGAGCAATCATTGATAAAGCGATTTTGGCATCCAGAGCCCGTATCGCAGCAAGAAAAGCAAGAGAAGCCACCCGTAAAACCCCGCTTGGTTCCAGTACCCTCCCGGGTAAACTTACTGATTGTATCGTAAAAGACCCGACCAAAACCGAAATTTATATCGTAGAGGGTGACTCTGCAGGCGGCTCTGCCAAAAACGGGCGTGACAGCAAATATCAGGCAATTCTCCCGCTTTGGGGTAAGATGCTCAACGTGGAAAAAGCACGTGCGGACAAGGTATATGACAACGACAAGTTGAAACCTGTCATTCAGGCATTGGGAACCGGAATTGCAGAAGAATTCAATCTGGAAAAAATCCGTTACGACAAAGTCATTATTATGGCGGATGCGGACGTGGACGGTGCGCATATTCAAACTCTGCTTTTAACCTTCTTCTTCCGTTTTATGCGTCCTTTAATTGAAGCAGGCCATATCTATCTCGCAAAACCGCCGCTTTATAAGCTTACCCGAGGCAAAAAGAGTCAGGTTGCATTCAGCGATGAAGAGCGTGACCGAATCAGCGAAGAGCTGAAAGGCGGAGATCCGAACGCAAAAGTGGACATCAGCCGTTACAAAGGTCTCGGTGAAATGAACCCGGAAGAACTTTGGGAGACCACGATGGACCCGAAAAACCGTGTCCTTTTGAAAGTCACCTTGGAAGATGCGGAAAAAGCAGATCAGATTTTCAGCATCCTGATGGGTGATGAAGTTGAGCCCAGACGGCAGTTCATTGAAGAAAACGCACAGTATGTCACCAACCTTGACGTTTAATTTGCGTGATTGAGAGGATATAACAGGATATGGCGAAGAATAAAAAATACGAGGATTCCCATTTCGAGGAATATTTCGATACACAAACCATTGTCGATATCGACATTGAACAGAGAATGCGTGAGGCATTCATTGACTATGCAATGAGTGTCATTGTTTCCCGTGCGCTCCCTGATGTACGAGACGGATTAAAGCCGGTACACAGACGTATTCTCTACTCCATGTTTGAAGAGCATTTAACAGTTGATAAACCGTTCTTCAAATCCGCAACCACGGTCGGTAACGTCATCGGTCGATACCATCCGCACGGCGATGCGTCTGTTTACGATGCAATGGTCCGTTTGGCGCAGGATTTCTCCATGCGCTATCCGTTGGTAGACGGTCACGGAAACTTTGGTTCGGTGGACGGAGACCCCCCTGCAGCATACCGTTATACCGAGGCGAGAATGAGTCGCCTCGCAAACTTGCTGCTTGAAAACATTGATAAAAACACGGTTGATTTCTCTCCCAACTTCGATGAGAAGAGAGAAGAACCGGTTGTTTTGCCTACCCGTGTCCCAACCCTGCTCATCAACGGCAGTTCGGGTATCGCAGTCGGTATGGCAACCAACATCCCGCCGCATAACCTGACCGAAGTGCTTGACGGTGTTGTTGCGCAGATCGAGAATCCGGAGATCACCGTTGAAGAACTCATGGAGTACATCCAGGGTCCGGACTTCCCGACCAAGGCTTCGATTGTCGGTCGCAGCGGCATCCGTGCCGCATATACCACCGGTCGCGGCAAAATCATCATCCGTGCAAAAACCGAGATTGAAGAGCATAAGGACGGCACCGCTTCCATCATCGTGACCGAACTCCCGTATCAGGTGAATAAGAAACTTTTGGTGGAATCCATTGCGGAAATGGTCAAGGAAAAGCGCATTGAAGGGCTTTCCGATATCGACGACCATTCTTCTGACCGTGTCGGCATCCGTCTTGAGATTTTCTTAAAGCGTGAAGCAAATCCGCAGGTAGTACTCAATCAGTTGTTTAAGTACACCCGTTTGCAGGACAGCTTCTCCATCAATATGCTCGCAATCGTAGACGGGAAACCCAAAACTATGGGACTCAAAGAGGTTCTGTCTCATTTCATCACATTCCAGGAAGAAATCGTCACTCGTCGCACCAAGTACGATCTGGAAAAAGCAGAAGCGAGAATGCATATCTTGGAAGGTCTCAAAATTGCACTCGCCAATATTGATGAGGTCATCCACATCATCCGCAATTCCTATGACGATGCGAAAGAGCGCTTGATGGAGCGCTTTGATATGAGCGAAATTCAGGCGCAGAGTGTTCTCGATATGCGCCTTGCTCAACTCCAGCGCTTAAATGGCGAAAAAATCGAAACCGAATACAACGAATTGCTTGCAAAGTGCGAGGAATACCGTGCACTCTTGGCAGACCGTGAGAAACTCATGGAACAGATCAAGGACGAGCTCATTGCGATTCGTGATAAATACGGTGATGAAAGACTTACCGAGATTGTTCCGTTTGACGGACAGATCGATATTGAGGATGAGGACCTGATTCCGGTTGAGGAATGTGCATATACCTTAACTCATTACGGCTATATCAAACGCCTTCCGTCTAGTACCTACCGTGCACAACGTCGAGGCGGTAAGGGTATTTCGGGACTCAAGACCCGTGAAGAGGACTTTGCGGAAACCTTATTCATCGCATCTTCTCACGATCACATCCTGTTCTTTACCAACAAGGGACGGATGTACCGTGTAAAAGGCTATATGATTCCGGAATCCAGCCGTACCGCAAAGGGCATGAATGTGGTCAATCTCCTCCCGATTGAAGGGGATGAAAAGGTTGCCGCCATGATCCCGATTGCGCAGTTTGAGGAAGGAAAGTTCCTGGTCATGGCAACCCGAAGCGGCATTGTCAAGCGCATTGACCTGGACAAACTCGACACGGCAAGAAAAACCGGCATCCGTGCGCTCACCATCAACGAAGATGACGAACTCATCAAAGTCATGCTCACCGACGGTGATAAAGAAATTATGCTTGCTACCCACGAGGGCAAAGCAATTCGATTCTCGGAAACCGATGTCCGCTCCACCGGACGTACCGCAGCAGGCGTTTCCGGTATTGATTTGGCAGATGGCGACTATGTGGTCGGTGCGGCTGTGGTTGAGGCAGGAAAAGATCTGCTCACCGTCACCGAAAATGGCTTCGGCAAGCGTACTCCGGTTGAGGAATACCGCCTGCAAAACCGTTACGGTAAGGGGATTACCAACTATAACTTGTCTGATAAGACCGGCAAGGTCGCAGGCATTCAGCTGGTAGACGATGATTGCGACGTCATGATGATTTCGGACGACGGCGTCATCATCCGTATGGCGGCAGACAGCATCTCCCGTTATGGACGAGTGACCAAGGGTGTCATTCTCATGCGTCTTTCCGAGGATGTCCATGTGATTTCGGTCGCTTGCACCGAAAAGGAGCAGGAAGACGAGGAAGAAGTCACGAATGAATCTCAGGATTAGAGGAAATCCTATGAAAAAACACGTTACCTTGTATACCGACGGCGCCTGCTCGGGTAATCCCGGGCCGGGCGGTTGGGGTGCAATTCTGGTCTACCGTGAAACCGAGCGAGAACTCTCGGGCGGTGAGGAGATGACTACCAACAACCGCATGGAACTCCTTGCAGTCATCGAGGGGCTCAGCCGATTGAAAGAACCGTGCTGTGTCACGGTGTACAGCGACAGCCGGTACCTGATTGATGCCATTAACCAAGGCTGGGCAGTGCGTTGGAAGCAAAACGGATGGATGCGGAATAAAAAAGACCGTGCCCTCAATCCGGATTTGTGGGAAACGTTGCTGGAGCTTCTAAACACCCACGAATGTGAGTTTATTTGGGTGAAGGGTCACGCAGAAAACGCATACAACAATCGTTGTGACCAGCTTGCAGTGGCAGAAAGTCAAAAATTTTTCAAATAAGTCTTGCAAAATGGCGTGCAAGCGTGTATTGTCATTAGGAAAGGAAGAACAAAAGCATGCCAAAACTCGTTTACGCAGACAATGCGGCGACCGCTCGGGTCCTGCCGCAGGTCTTGGAAGCAATGCTTCCGTATTTTGGGGAGGAGTATGCAAACCCCTCCAGTTTATACCCCTTTGCTTACAAAGCAAAAAATGCGGTGGAAGCCGCTCGTGAAAAAGTAGCCGCCCTCTTGGGCGCAACCGCTCGTGAGATTTATTTCACCAGTTGCGGTTCGGAAGCGGATAACTGGGCAATCAAGGGCGCAGTCCTCGCCTCCAAAAAAGAAAAAAAGCACATCATCACCACTGCGATTGAGCATCATGCAGTGCTGCACACCTGCCAGTATCTGGAGAAAAAAGGTGTGGAAGTGACTTACCTCGGCGTGGATGAAACCGGTGTGATCTCGCTTGATGAGCTCAAAGCCGCCATCCGTCCCGAAACCGTTCTGATTTCGGTCATGTTTGCAAATAACGAGATCGGCTCCATTCAGCCCATCAAGGAAATCGGCGCAATCGCACGGGAGCATGGAATTCTGTTCCATACCGATGCGGTGCAGGCGGCAGGTCATATCCCGATTGATGTTGCTGAAATGAACATTGACTTGCTTGCACTTTCCGGACATAAATTCGGCGCACCCAAGGGAATCGGCGCCATGTACATTCGCAAGGGCGTGCTCATTGATCCGCTCATTCATGGCGGCGGTCACGAACGCGGACGTCGTGCGGGCACCGAAAATGTCCCTTATACTGTGGGTCTCGGCGTTGCGGCAGAGATTGCGATGGAAAAAATGCCGGGTGAAATGGAACGTCTTTCCAAATTGCGTGACCGTCTCATTGAGGGCGCACTGAAGCTTCCGTATACATTCCTGACCGGACCGCAGGAAAACCGGTTACCCGGTCTTGCAAGTTTTTGCATTGAGGGCATTGAGGGCGAAGCACTCCTTTTGAATCTGTATAACGCAGGTGTTTGTGCTTCTTCCGGCTCGGCCTGCTCCTCGGGTGATTTGGACCCCTCGCACGTTTTGCTTGCGATCGGGCTTCCGCACCATGTAGCGCACGGTTCGCTCCGTCTCTCTCTCGGTGAAGTTAACACCGAAGAAGATGTGGATCATATTTTAGAGGCTCTGCCCCAAGTCGTTTCCAAACTTCGCAGTATGTCGCCGGTTTGGGAAAACGGAAAACCGATGTGGCATCTCGAAGATTAAGGAGGAAACAGATGTATAGCGATAAAGTATTGGACCATTTCTCAAACCCGAGAAATGTAGGTGAAATGGAAGACGCAAACGCAGTCGGCACCGTGGGAAATCCCAAGTGCGGCGATATCATGAAGATGTATCTCAAAATCGAAGACGGTGTGATCGTCGATGCGAAGTTCAAAACCTTCGGCTGCGGTGCAGCGGTTGCAACCTCGAGTATGGCAACCGAACTCGTTAAGGGCAAGCGTGTGGAAGATGCGCTCAAACTCACCAATCAGGCGGTTGTAGATGCGCTGGACGGTCTGCCCCCTGCAAAAATCCACTGCTCGGTTTTGGCGGAAGAAGCCATCAAAACTGCGATTGCAGACTATTATAAGCAGCAGGGCATTGACCCCACTCCCATCATTGGCTGCAGCGGCGATTGCGCACATTGCTGCGGTCATAACCACGAAGAATAAGCAAGAAAACGGTGAAATCAAAGTGGATTTCACCGTTTTTTGAAAAGGAGAAGCCATGAGAGAACAGTTTTCATCCCGCTTGGGATTTTTGCTCATCACAGCCGGATGCGCCATTGGTTTGGGGAATGTTTGGAGATTCCCCTATATCATCGGACGCTACGGCGGGGGTACCGTACTGTTGGTGTACCTGATTTTTTTGGCGATGATTGGCATTCCGCTTGCCACAATGGAGTTGGCGGTAGGTCGTGCAAGTAAGCAATCTGTCGCAACCTCGTTTAAGACCTTGGAGCCGAACGGCACCAAATGGCATATCCAAAGCGGTCTTGCGGTTGCGGGAAATTACCTGCTCATGATGTTTTATACCACGGTTTCCGGTTGGGTTTTGGCATACTTGTGGAAAACATTGACCGGTGCTTTTTCCGGGCTTTCTCCCGAGGGTGTAGAGGCAGCTTTTACCGCATTGCAGAGCAATACCTGGGAAATGGTGCTTTGGCTTTTGATTTCGATCGGAATCGGTCTGTTTGTATGTGCACTTGGACTGAACCGTGGAGTTGAAGGGATTACAAAGGTGATGATGGTGGCACTGTTTGTGCTGCTCATTGTGCTTGGAATTCACTGCGCACGGCTTCCGGGTGCGGTCGAAGGGCTCAAATTCTATCTCTTGCCCAGTAAAGAACGGTTTTTGGAGCACGGCTGGGGAGAAACCCTCTTTGCCGCTATGGGGCAAGCACTTTTTACCCTTTCCATCGGAATCGGTTCCATCTCGATTTTCGGCAGCTACATCGGAAAAGAAAAGCGTTTGCTCGGGGAAGCGGTACGGATTACGGCACTGGACACCTTTGTGGCACTGCTTTCGGGTGTCATTGTCTTCTCTGCCTGCGCATCTTTCGGGGTGGATCAAACCCAAGGCCCGGGACTGATTTTTGTCACCCTGCCCAATGTATTCAATCAAATGTCGGGCGGACGGATTTGGGGAATCGTATTCTTCCTCTGTATGAGTTTTGCGGCACTCTCCACCGTGATTGCGGTCTTTGAAAATATCGTAAGTTTTGCAGTGGATCTGTGGGGCTGGACTCGAAAAAAAGCAATCGCTTTCAATGCGGTGCTTCTTCCCATTCTCTCGCTTCCGTGCGTGTTGGGATTCACCGTGTTAAAGGGATTTCATCCGCTGGGGGATGGCACCAACATCATGGATTTTGAGGACTTTTTGGTCTCCAATAATCTATTGATCCTGGGTTGCCTCATGTTTTTGCTCTTCTGCGTGTCCAAACACGGCTGGGGATACAAGGCGTTTTTGGAGGAAACAAACACAGGTAGTGGCATGAAATTCCCCAAATGGGCATACTTCTACCTCAAATATATCCTCCCTGTCATTCTCCTCTTCGTCTTTGCCATGGGCTACTACAATTTATTCTTCAAATAATAAGAACCAGCCACCCAACCGGGTGGCTGGTTTCTTTATTAGTTTACTAAAACTATTTTACTCCCAGCTTTGTTTTGAGATTGTTGTGATAACTTTCAAACTCATTTGCCCATTCTGTAATTGCCGGGTGATTGATTTGCTTCATGTATTTGAATAAATCTGTACCCTGGCCACACGCATACTCCGTATATGCCGTAACGATGTCTGTAAACAATTCTGCTGAGATCGAGAGCTTTCTGCCACTGAAAGCATCGCCGAACAACTCACTTAATACAGCTTTTGCAGATGCTTCGGTAGACATCAGTAAGCTTTCCAAAAAATTTTGCGGTAATTTATCTGATAAAACTTCAACAGCCATGGACATTGTTTTTCGGTTCATAATCAATGTGTCATTTAAGACAATATACGCTACTGCATCATCATAGGTATAATTACCACTCTTAAATTTAGAGTGTACCATAATCAAATCAAGTATCATCTTTGCATTGTCCTCGTAGGCACTTCTACCCATATTGAGAATAAGGGTGTTGATATCGGGGACTGAACTTGAAATTTTTTTCAACACACGTTGTTTGATGGCATCTTTTAATACACCGTCAGCGGCATCTGCAATTTCACTCGATGATAAAAGTTTTGTCAAGCCATCACCTAAATTATCGACGGAAGAATAGTTTCCGGCTGAAATTTTTGCAGCAGCAATGGTTGCTTTCGTTCCTGCAGACACCATGTCCAAAGTAAATTCGTTTACGGCCAACGTTTTATCAATTTCACCAAGAGTTTTGTAAAGCGTCGCATCGACTTCTGCGTAGGTTGCAAGATTAGTAGCACCACCCAACTTCTCATTTGCTTGATATAACTGTTTTGCAGCATGAATAACCTTTTCGGTATTCAGTGTATTTATGATAACAGTACGGGTGTTTCCGTCCCAGTCTACTTTACAGTCAAACCCCTCTGCAACAGCACGAACGGGAACAAGGGTGCGTCCTCCGACCAACTGTGGGGCAACATCCAAGGTGATGAGTTTCCCGTTTTTATACATTTCCTTCTTTCCGATTGTCATGGAAATGGTGGTAGTGCCCTTGGTCGAGGTAACAGTTTTGGTAGTTCCGTTCCAAAGAACAGTCGCACCAAGTTCTTCAAAGATCGCCCGCAAAGGAACCAATGTACGACCGTCAATGATAACCGGCTGTTGATCGAATGTGATCTTTTTATCGTCTAGCAGTACCGATATTTCGGGCAATTTATAGTTGACCTCAGTGATATAGTTATAATTAAGGATAGAGATTTTATTTTCATATATTTTTTGACACACACCCAAATCGGTTCGGATCACATCGGTCAAAATGATACGGTTATTTCCGTCCACAGAGCTTTTCTCTATATGGAAATTCAGATCATAATCTGTGTTGTTTTCATATTTTGCATAATACAATTCATTGTTAATTATATTAAACTCATATGTATTGCTAAATAGTTGAACTTCATTGGAACCATCAATGTTGCAAGTAAATAGTACCGCATCTTTCCCAAAACTATTTTTGATATATTTTATATAAAACAAACGATTACCATATGTGCGAAAAGTTCCAATCCTTCGATCGAACAATGCTTTTTTCTGGTTATTTTGAAGATCGTACATCCATGTAGTATACTCAGGAGCTTGCTTGGAAAAATCAAAAACTTCATAATATAAATATTTGTTTTTCCAACAACCAAGTAAGCTTATGTTTTCTCCAGATAATACTTTTTTTTGATTTTGTCCATTGCAATCAATATAATATATTTCATCTGTCTTTTCCTGTTCACTATAAGAACTGTAATAAATACTTTTCCCGTCTGTCACAAATTTTGTGACACCATGAGCAAGTATGATAGTTTCTCCGCTAATCAAATTTGTTTTTTTCAACTCACCATCAATTAAAGCTTGGTAAAAATAATTTCCGATTTTTGCTTCTGTTTCCCATACTCCATACAGATTAGCATAGTAGGTTCCTACAAAATCGTTTGATTCTGCATAAGCACGTTCTTTTGGGGAAAATGCGAAAACCATAAATAAACATAGAATTATTGATAAGAAACGTTTCATTTTAATCCTCCAGATGATTTAATATATTTTATATTATACTCAAAAGTTTTTGACCAATCAATATCTGTGAAACCATATTTCAAGATTAAAACAGCCACCCGATCGGGTGGCTGTCTTTAATGATGGTGGCAGCAAGAGTGGGGTGTGTGAGAGATGTGGCACTCTTTTTCGTGGCAGGACTCTCCCGCATCTTCCAACTCCAGCGTTACATGTGAAATACCAAGCCCGTGTAATACTTCTTTTAAGTGCGGTTTTGTCTCGGGTGGAGCAACCACGTGCATGGTGGCGGCGTGGGTGTTTCCGTCCATACTCCAAAGATGGATGTGATGCACATCCGAGACCCCGTCAATCGCACAAAGTGCAGCACGGATTTGTTCCGGGTCAAGTCCGTTTGGGGTTGCTTCCAGAAAAACATGCAGAAGTTCCCCAAACAGTTTGAATGCGTGTGTCAAAATCACACCGGAAAGCAAGATGGAAAGGATGGGATCGAGGAGTGCAAAATCCGTCCAACGCATGACAAGTGCGCCGATGAGGACAATCACCCAGCCAAGGGCATCTTCCAAAAGATGCAGTGTTACGGCTTTTTGATTGAGTGAAGTGCCTTTGTGGGAAAGAAAGAACGCAACAACATTGACACAAACCCCGACCACGGCAAAGAAGATCATTCCGTCGTAGTGAATTGGAATCGGGTGCAAAATACGAGAAACCGCATGAACAATCACGACAATCGAGCCAAACAGCAGGATGAGGGTTGTGATTGCTCCGCCAAGGAGTGAGAATCTTCGGTAGCCGTAAGTATAGCGGGCATCGGGTGCACGGCGGCTTTTGCGCTCAAAGAAATAGGAAAGCCCAATTCCGAGTGCGTCGCCGAGGTCATGTAATGCATCGGACAGCAGTGCAGCACTCCCGGTAAAGAGTCCGCCTGCAAATTCAAAGAGAGAAAAGAAAAGATTTAAAAGAAAGGGTAGTATCATAACAGCCTCCTGTTTATTGAACAATCTGTTCGGTATAGAACTTGTTGTTTCCTATTATATGTGTTATAATCAGAAAAACAAGAGTCAGAGATTTTGGAATGTCCGATACCGAACAAACGGGAGGAACTGTATGGAAAAGTTGGATCGCCGTCAAAGAAAAACACGGGAAGCGATTTTTTCTGCATTGATCGAACTGCTGTCGCAGAAAGATTTTGGGAAAATCACCGTGGGCGAGATCATTGAAAAAGCAGATGTGGGGAGAGCGACCTTTTACGCACATTTTGAGACAAAAGAGTTTCTCTTAAAGGAATTGTGCGAGGATTTGTTCTGCCATGTGTTTGATGCACTGAGAGAACCCGAGGGCGAACACCATCATTTATTCCAATGTGATCCGCCCGACTCGGTTTTTTTGCATTTGTTTTCCCATTTGATGAGAAATGACAACCATATTTTGAAGCTGCTTTCCTGCAATCATGACTTGTTCTTACGGTATTTTACCGAGCAGCTCAAAGAAATCGTACAGAGTCAATTGCCGATGTTTGAAAATCGCAAAAGCGAGAAACTTCCCGAGGAATTCTGGATCGACCACATTGCATCGGTGTTTATTCAAACATTGCGTTTTTGGTTGGAAACCGGTAGAAAAGAGTCCCCGGAAACCCTCACTGAATACTTTTATTTGGCGGTTTGATGAACAATCCCCCCGGCCTTAGGGTCGGGGGGATTGCTATGTCAGCCAAACAGCCGAGCAAGTGTAGTGGTGAGAATACACAGTAAAATCCCGACTGCGGTGGGCAGTAAAAACGACACGAGGGTCCATCGCCAACTGCCCGTTTCTTTTCGAATGGTTTGACAAGTGGTGGCGCAGGGGAAATGGCAAAGGGAAAAGAGGATGGTATTGAGTGCGGTGAGCGTGGTCCAGCCGTTTTGGGTCAAAATCGTGCGGAGTGCGGAGAGGCTTTCATATTCGGCAAGGCTTCCGGTGGAAAGATAACACATCATGATAATGGGAAGCACGATCTCGTTTGCGGGAAAGCCAAGGAGAAATCCGGTCAGGATCACCCCGTCCAACCCAATGGCACGCCCAAATGGCTCAAAAAATCCGGTGAGGTGGGAAAGAAGACTGACACCGTTTGCGTTGACATTGGAAAGCACCCAAAGAAGCAGTCCTGCAGGAGCGGAAACCACAACCGCCCGCCCCAAGACAAACAGGGTACGGTCAAAAACCGAGCGCACCAACACCTTCCCGACTTGCGGGCGGCGATAAGGGGGTAACTCCAGGACAAATGAGGAGGAAACTCCACGCAGTAAGGTGCTTGAGAGCAAGCGTGAGACCAGAAAAGTAATCCCGATTCCCAACAGGATGGTGAGCGTGAGAAGCAGTGCAGAGACCACCGTTTGCATGGGGGAAACAATCTGTCCCGCAAAGAACATGGTGATGAGCGCAATCAAAGTGGGAAACCGTCCGTTACACGGGACAAAGACATTGGTCAGAATCGCAATCAGACGTTCCCGAGGGGAATCGATGATGCGGCAACCCGTGACCCCGCAAGCGTTACAACCAAAGCCCATACACATGGTGAGTGCTTGCTTGCCGTGGGCTCCCGCACGGCAGAAGACCCGATCTAAGTTAAATGCAATGCGTGGGAGATACCCGACATCCTCGAGCAGGGTAAAGAGCGGGAAAAAGATTGCCATGGGCGGGAGCATGACCGCAATCACCCAACCCAAGGTGCGAAACATTCCCGCTGAAAGTGCGAGCACAACACTCGGCGGAAGTCCGAGTGCGGTCAACGCTTGAAACAGGGTCGGTTCAAGAGCTTGAAACAGTCGCATTAAATAGGAAGAAGGGTAGTTTGCACCCACAATCGTGATCCACAACACCACGCCCAAAAGCCCCAGCATCACGGGGATTCCTGTGTATTTCGAAGTGAGGAAGCGGTCAATTTTGCGATCCAGGGTGCGGCGTTTTGACGGCGCAAACGAAACGCAAACTTTTGCAATCGTTTCTGCTGTTTTCACGGTTTCCTCCGAGGACATGGGTGGAAATTTTTGCGCTGGCTCGGGAGAAGAACACATCAGCGCAACCGCATCTTTGAGTGCGTTGAGTCCGACTCCGCCACGGGCACTTGCTCCCACAACCGGGATGCCAAGTTCTTTGGAAAGTGTATCCAAATCCACAAAAATGTTCTTTTTTTTCGCTTCATCAAGTAAATTGACGCACAAAACAACACGGGATGTGACAGAAAGAATCTGTAATGTCAAATTCAGATTTCGCTCCAGACAAGTAGCGTCTGCCACCACAACCACCGCCTCATAAGCGCCGTCGGTAAGAAAATCCCGTGCAACCTCTTCTTCGGGTGAGGCGGACGAGAGGGAGTACGTGCCGGGAAGATCGGTCAGCACATATCGGGCTTGATGATATGTATAGACACCTTTTGCAACACTCACGGTTTTTCCCGACCAATTCCCCGTGTGTTGATGCATCCCGGTCAGTGCATTGAACACCGTACTTTTTCCCACGTTGGGGTTTCCTGCCAGTGCGACCGTGTATTCCGATTGGATATGACTCATCAAAACGCCTCCAAAAACGGGCGAGGAGACTCCTTCCTCGCCCGGAGATTTAAGGGTTTGGAGAAACCAGGATTTGTGCGGCATCCTCGCCTCGCAATGCAATCACCGCACCCCGGATCTCATATGCGGTCGGGTCCCCAAACGGACCGGAAAGCACGGCTGAGACCGGCGTTCCCGCAATCAGCCCGAGGTCCAGCATCCGTTGGCGCAGAATCCCTTCTGCAGTGAGGTCGGATACGGTTGCCGTTGTGCCGATCTCCAAACAATTTAAGGGTGTTTGTTCCATGTAATCGCTCCTAAAAACAGCGAGAGGATTCTCGCTATCACTATATGAAAAAAAACACAATGTGTGCGTGGAAAAAAACGCAAAAACACTTGACATTGAAACCAAAATGTTGTACACTGTTACAGGTTTGTTACCAAATGTAACCGAAAGGAGGGGATCGTATGGCGAGAAAGTCAAACAATGAAGAGACTTCTGTTGAAATCCGGTTTGAAGCCCGGGCAGAGCAGCGTTCTGTGCCGTCGTTTGGGGCAAAGCTTTGGGATCGGTTTGCCCGTTGGAGTTATCGCATCTCCGGGCGTTTGGTTGCGCTCAGCAGAGTTTGCAAGAAGCGCATTTTGATCCCCGCCGCATTATATACATTTGCCTTTACGGATGTCTGCGTCAAGGGTGCGCAGTGGTTGTGGCTTGAAACCGTTTGTGCAGCGCATGAAGCACGAGTTTCTTTGGCACGGCTGAAGGCAAACCGCATCACCGCAGCATGCTTGATGGCATCACTCACCGTTGCCGCAATTTCCACAACCCTGTTCGGCTTGGGCTTTTCTCTCAGCATCAACGGGGAAGAAGTCGGCTATATCATGAACGCAGAGGACTTAAACCTTGCGGTCAAAAATGTTGAAGCTCAAGTGAGTGCAGCACTGGGCCGTCCGTACGGACTTCAGCCGAATACCAAGCTCACATTCGGTTTGGTAGAGCGTGACCGTGTGTTAGACCCTGCCGCTGTGGAAAAGAAGCTGGTCGAAGCGGTCAGCGAGATTTCCGAGTTGTATGTCCTTACCGTGGACGGTGAGGTGGTTGGTGCAAGTTACCAGAAAGAAAACTTGCAGCGTTTGCTTGACGGATTCCATGCGGTTTCCGAGCAGGGGACTCTGCTGAAAACCTCATTCAACCGTGAAGTGAGAATTGAGAAAACCGTTGCGGAAACCTCGCTTCTCAAGTCGGATACCGCGATCCTTGAGCAGCTTTCCGCCAATATCACCGAGGACCATTACTATACCGTGCGCCGTGGCGATACTTGGGAAGCAATTGCACAAGAAAACGGTCTTTCTGTTGAGCAGTTAAAAGAGATGAACGACGGCGTTTCCCTGCGCCGTGGCAATCGCCTTTTGGTCAGTGCGGCACTGCCGTATCTCGAAGTGGAGCATATCATGCAGGAAACCACTGTGGAATCCGTTGCATACAAAACAGTGGAAACCAAAACCGATTCCCTTTATGTCGGCACCAAGCGGGTGCAGAAAAAGGGTGTTCCGGGAAATGCCCGTGTCACAGCGAAAAACACCTTTGTAAACGGCGAAAAAGTTGCCACCGAGCAGGTGTCCTATGAAGTGTTGAAGCAGCCGGTGGATGAAGTGGTCGAAGTCGGTACCAAGAAACTCCCGTCTGTCCGGGGCATCAGCGCATCGGGCGACGGTCTTGCAACCGGAAAGATGATTCGCCCGGTCAGCGGCGCAATCGTGTATTCGGATTACGGCTATCGCAAGAGCGGCTTCCATACCGGGGTTGACCTTGCTACCTCTGCGGGGACTCCGGTTCGTGCTTCCGACGGCGGCACCGTTACATTCGCAGGCTGGAAAGGTGATTTCGGAAACTTGGTCATCATCAGCCATGGAAACGGACTCAGCACCTACTATGCGCATAACTCCAAACTTTCGGTCCGTGTCGGGCAAAAAGTCTCTCGCGGTCAGCGCATCGCATCGGTGGGCAGCACCGGTCGCAGCACCGGTCCGCATTGCCATTTCGAAGTCCGAGTCAACGGCAAGAATGTCAACCCGTGGCGCTATATTTCTTAAAGGAAAAATCGGCGGCAAACATTGTGTTTGCTGCCGATTCGTTGTATAATACAAAAAAGGAGGTGAGCAGTTTTGGAACACGCAGTCAAGCGTTGTGCAGTCATCAATGATTTATCCGGGTTCGGGAGATGTTCTCTCACTGTTGCAATCCCCATCTTAAGTGCACTTGGGATTCAGGCGTGTCCGCTGCCCACTGCAATCCTGTCTAACCACACGGGTTGGGATGAGTATTACTTCGAGGATTTTACCGACCGGATGCGTGACTATGCCTCTCATTGGGAGAAACTCAATCTGGAGTTTGATTCCATCTACACCGGTTTTTTGGGCAGCGAACAGCAGGTTGAGGCGATTTTGGAGTTTGTGGAAACCTTCCAAAAGCCGGATACTCTGTTGTTTGTAGACCCTGCTATGGCAGACCATGGCGAGTTTTATTCCACCTGCACCAAGGAACTGTGCAACAAAATGCGGGAATTGGTGCGCCATGCAGACATCATCACCCCGAATCTCACCGAAGCATGTCTCCTCTGTGATGTGCCTTATCTGGGAAATGCGGACCGTGTTTCCTACGAAGAGGTTTATGCGCTTGGCGAGGCTTTGGCAGATCTCGGACCCAAGCAGGTCATTATTACGGGTGTCAAGTGCGGCAACCTGGTAGCAAACGTGGTGATTGATCGGCTGCGAGGGGCACGGTTTGTCATTGAAAGTCCGCATATCTCCTGTGAGTATTGCGGCACCGGGGATACTTTCGCATCGGTTTTGTGCGGATACCTCACCCTTGGCATGAGTTCCCACGAAGCGCTTACCAAAACCTCGAAATTTGTGGCAAAAACCATCGAGTTTTCTTTTGAACATGGAGTCCCGCCGCTGGAAGGTGTGGCGTTCGAGCCGTTTTTGAGAGAATTATAAAAAAGAGTGGTGAAATCTCACCACTCTTTTTCTGTAAATTTTTTGTATTCATCCAGCATTTCACTGTAACGGACCAGCATATCGGAAATTTCGGGGGATTGGAGCAAAACGGTAAATGCGGTTTTGATGGCGGTTAGAAAATCTGCTTGAATAAATCCGATTGCATCTTCGGAAAGAAGCGGACAGACGTATTTGGCACGTGGGTCCGGGAGAACGGTGAGCACCCCGTCTTTGAAATACGGAGCATAGGGGTAAATTCGGCAGGAGAGTGGGCGCCGGTTGCGGCGGCAAGTCCCGTTGCAGGTGAAAAAACCGACTTCCATTCCGTTCATTTCCCGTGTCTTACAGGTGATCCCCAAAAATTCGGCTTCCCCCGGGAATAAAATCATGCCGTGATCTTCGTCTCCGTGACAACACCGATTTTGACAAAGCATCCCGCAATCTGCAGGAATCGGGGTCACAGTGGAAAGTGCGGCATACGCATCAGCATAGAGTTTCAACATTTCTTCAACAACCTTTTTTATTTATCATACCATAAAACAAACAGACAGCCAAGAGTGGCTGTCTGTTTGTTTTATGTGCATTTCTTACATGGCGTCAAGCCGGAGGTGATAGCTGTTTCCAAAGGAATCATATAAGAATTTTCCCCACCGCAAGTCGCTCTGAAAAGATATCGCTTTCCGGTCGGTGTGCGATATATGGTACGTGAAAAGGTTTTTGTGGGCACGGCTTTGTAAACAGAGCCAGAAAAATCGTGTGTCAGTGGTTCGGTATGGTAGGTGCATCCGGAAAGAGAAAAACAAAGTATCAACAGACACAGAAAAAAGTGTTTCACTGCTTGCATAATTTCGCCCCGTTTTGAAAATTTAACTGCATCTCCATTATAGCCCGATTATGGGCTATAGTCAACAAAAAGATACGGTCATATGATAAAAACAAAGGGAGCGATTAGAATATGATTGTATTTAATAAGTTGTGGAATACCATGAAAGAAAAAGGAATTTCTCAATATCGCTTGGTGAAAGAGTTTGGCATCAGCAGCGGACAGTTGGATCGACTGCGCAAAAACGAAAATGTCAGCACATATACATTAAATCAGTTGTGCATAATTTTAGGTTGCAAGTTGGAGGAAATCGCAGAGTTTATCGAAGAATAAAAGAAACAGACAGCCAAAGGCGTCATCCCTTAGGGAGAAATCGGTTTTGACCCGCCCTTTTCCGCAAATACTGCATCAAAAAGCACCGATATCCGACAGGATAATCGGTGCTTTTCTTCTTTGTCTTTGCAAAAAAGTTCAGCTTCAAAACTGCAAAGCATCGAAAAGAGAGAATTTCG
>JAFQME010000030.1 GCA_017421025.1 Oscillospiraceae bacterium | reverse complement strand
CAATGGTTCTCTTCGGACCCTTGCGAGTTCTTGCATTGGTCTTGGAGCGCTGACCGCGGACCGGAAGACCACGGCGATGACGCAGACCACGATAGGAGCCGATTTCGATCAGACGCTTGATGTCAAGACCGATTTCACGGCGCAGGTCACCTTCTACGGTGTAGTTCTTATCGATATAATCACGCAGCTTGGAAACATCGTCCTCAGTCAGATCTTTGACGCGGGTATCCGGATTGACACCGGTTGCCTTCAGGATTTCGTTTGCGCTGCTTCTGCCGATACCGAAGATGTAAGTGAGACCGATCTCAACACGCTTCTCTCTCGGCAAGTCAGTTCCGGCTATACGTGCCATTGGTTACATGCACCTCCACAAAATAATTTCTGTGCTAATTGATTAGCCCTGTTTCTGTTTGTGCTTCGGGTTTTCGCAGATCACCATAACGCGGCCTTTGCGGCGGATGATCTTGCACTTTTCGCAGATGGGCTTTACAGAAGGTCTTACTTTCATAAGGATTCTCCCAATCGCCGGGGCATCCCCCCTGCGACTGCCGCTCTTTGACCGGTAAGCGGCGAACCGAATTTCTGATCCGTTTCGATTACTTGGAACGCCAAGTAATACGTCCACGAGTCAAGTCATACGGTGACATTTGAATGGTCACCTTATCTCCCGGAAGAATGCGGATGAAGTTCATACGCAGCTTTCCGGAAATATGCGCTAAGATTTTGTGCCCGTTGCCAATATCCACTTGGAACATTGCGTTTGGCAGCGCCTCTATGACGGTACCTTCGAGCTCGATTACGTCGTCTTTAGACAAGCAAATTACCTCCCTCTGCTTGAAGCGGCATCTCCCGACTGCGCATTGTGCGGGGAGAGTGCCCTGCGTATCTCGCTGTTTGTCACCTTACCAACTTCCAGAAGCTTCTCACGGAGTCGGTCGCTTCCCTCGGAGAAGTACGCAACATGCTTGCGTTTCTTCTTCTTTGGAGCTTCCACTCGGCGGAGTCTGCCATCGGCAAGGTACACGAAGACGGGGTCAATATCAACTACGAAAAAGATTCTTCCCCGGTCACGACCGGCCAGGGACACAACAAATTGTGATCGGTCTAATTCCATAGCAGCTATTCCTCTTCGGGAGCGGTCAGAATGACCGGCCCGTTCTCGGTAATCACGATTGTGTTTTCATAATGTGCAGACAGCTTTCTGTCACGGGTGACAACCGTCCACCCATCACTCAGAACACGCACATCAAACGTGCCCTGATTCACCATAGGTTCTATGGCAATGGTCATGCCGGCAAGAAGCCGGGCGCCTTTGCCGGGGGAACCGAAGTTCGGGACCTCAGGGTCCTCATGTAACTCGCTTCCAACGCCATGGCCGACATACTTGCGCACAACGGAGAATCCGTTCTGCTCAACATAAGTCTGAATGGCGTGGGAAATATCCGAGATTCGATTTCCCACTTGCGCATGCGCAATACCCTCATAGAAACACTGTCGGGTCACATCGATGAGCTTCTTTGCTTCGTCGTCGCAATCCCCTACCACAAATGTGTTGGCACAATCGCCTACATATCCGTTGTACGTTGCTCCGACATCGATTTTCACCAAATCACCATACTTCAAAGCACGCTTTCCGGGAATTCCGTGGATGACCTCGTCGTTTATCGAGATACAAGCACTGCCCGGGAATCCGCCGTAGCCCAAAAAGGTGGGCTCGGCACCGTGCGAAGTAATGAAGTGATGGATCAATCGGTCCAGTTCACCGGTGGTGATCCCTTCCTGCACGGCTCTGCCTGCCGCGGCCAAAGCGGACGCGGCAATGCAGCCGGCTTGTTTCATGCATTCAATCTCACGCCGGGATTTGAGTTGAATCATACACTAAATCCCCAGCGCAGCAAACACAGCTTTGGTGGTATCTTCGATACCATCGCAGCCTGCAACGCTTTTCAGCATGCCTTTGTTTGCATAATAGTCCTTGAGCGGCTCGGTCTGCTCATGGTAGACCTTCAGACGGTCACGCACGGTTTCAGGTGCGTCGTCCTTGCGCTGGACCAACTTTGCGCCACAAGCATCACATACGCCCTCAGCCTTGGGCTGTTTGAACTGCATATGATAGGATGCGCCGCAGCCTTCGCAAACACGGCGGCCGGACATACGAGCTTCGATTGCTGCGTCTTCCACTTCCAAAGAAAGTGCGACGTCAATCGGAACACCCATTTCATCCAGTGCCTCAGCCTGAGCAATGGTACGCGGCATACCGTCGAGGATAAAGCCGTTTGCACAGTCAGGTGCTGCAAGGCGTTCTTTGATGATACCGACGATCAGTGCATCGGGAACCAGTTTGCCTGCGTCCATATAGGACTTCGCCTGCATCCCAAGCTCTGTACCCTCCTTGATGGACTCACGGAGGATGTTGCCGGTAGAAATGGTCGGAATCGAGAGCTTTTCGCAAATGATTTCGGCCTGTGTGCCCTTACCGCTTCCGGGGGCACCGAGTAAAATCAATTTCATGCTCTTGCACCTCTTATTCTAAGAAACCCTTGTAGTTGCGCATCATCAGCTGCTGTTCCATCTGCTTAACAGTTTCCTGTGCAACGCCAACAACGATGAGCAACGAAGTACCGCCGAGTGCCAGGCTCTGGCCGCCCGGAACGAACACACCGATCAGAATCGGAATGACCGCAATGATACCGAGGAACACAGCGCCAAACAGGGTGATCTTGTTCATGACCTTGGAGATGAAATCCGAGGTCGGACGGCCCGGACGGAAGCCCGGAATGAAGCCGCCGTTGCTCTTCAAGTTGTTTGCGATTTCAACCGGGTTGAACTGGATCGCAGCATAGAAGTAGCTGAACAGAACGATCAAGAGCAAATAGATGACTGCATAAGTCGCGCTCTGCGGAGAGAAGACATAAGTCTGGACGTTGTACCAGAAGCTGCCTGCTGCCGGCTGCGGGAAGAATGCAGCGATGGTTGCCGGGAAAGTTGCGATCGAAGAAGCGAAGATGATCGGCATAACACCGGACATATTCACCTTGATCGGCAAGTTGGTGCTGCGGCCGCCATACATTTTGCGGCCGACCATCTTCTTCGCATAGGAGACCGGAATACGGCGCTCTGCATCGGTCACGAAAACGATGAAGCCGATGAGTGCGATGAGACCAACCACCAAAGCAATGACCCACAGCCAATTCATCGCACCGCTCATCATAAGGTTGACAACGGTGTTGATGATGGTCGGAATGCGGGAGATGATGCTTGCGAACAGGATGATGGAGATACCGTTACCGATACCGTTTGCAGTGATCTGCTCACCGAGCCACATAATAAATGCACTACCTGCGGTGAAGGTGACGATGATGACAAGACCAATCCAGAAAGAACCCAAACCGGTGCTCATCTTCAGTGCGCCGCCGTTTTTCAGGATCATGTAGTATGCAAAACCCTGAAGCAGACCAATGACGAGTGTTGCGTAACGGGTAAGCGCTGCGAGTTTCTTACGGCCTTCTTCGCCGCCTTCCTTAACCATACGCTCCAGTGCCGGAATTGCGACACTCAGAAGCTGCATGATAATGGAAGCGTTGATGTACGGCTGGATGGACAGAGCAAAAATGTTTGCCTGCTCAAATGCGCCACCGCTCATCATGTTAAAGAAGCCCAAGATGGTGTCCTGATAACCTTCCAGGACAGATGCGAGAGCGGTTTTGTCAATGAACGGGACGGGAATGACGGAACCAAAGCGGAAAATCACCAAGCACACCAAGGTGAAAATGATGCGTTTCCGAAGTTCAGGGGTTTTCCATGCATTACGAATCGTCTCGAGCATTTATACCACCTCGACTTTCCCGCCTGCTGCCTCGATTTTTGCTTTAGCGGACCCAGTGAAAGCCTTTGCCTTAACGGTCAGGTTCTTGGTGAGTTCGCCTTCGCCCAGAACACGCAGGCCATCATATGCCTTGCGGATCTTACCGGTAGCGAGCAGTTCTTCGATGCCGACGGTTGCGCCGTTGTCGAAGTCGTTCAAGTCGCGCACGTTGATAATTGCGTAAGTCTTTGCGAAGATGTTGTTGAAACCGCGTTTCGGCAAACGACGGGTAATCGGCATCTGACCGCCTTCGAATCCGATACGGACACCGCCGCCGGAACGTGCGTTCTGACCCTTGTGACCCTTACCTGCGGTCTTACCGTTGCCCGAACCCGGACCACGGCCTTTGCGATAGCGCGGGGATGTGGAACCCTGCGCGGGAGAAAGCTCATGAAGCTTCATTTTCCTGCACCTCCCTACTATTCTGCTTCAACCTTGACAAGATAGGAGATCTGCTTGATCTTACCCTGGGTCTGTGCATTGTCAGGCTGAATGGTAACATTGTTGATTTTCTTAAGTCCAAGAGAATGAGCAGTAGCGATGTGCTTATCGTTTCTGCCGTTCAAGCTCTTGACCAGCGTGATTTTAAGATTAGCCATGACTGCTCCTCCTAACCTTGAATTTCTTCAACGGACTTGCCGCGAATTTCTGCGACCTGCTCCGCATTGCGCAGGCTCATCAGACCCTGCATGGTAGCTTTTACTACGTTCTGCGGGTTGTTGGAGCGCAGGCACTTGGTACGAATGTCACGGATACCGGCTGCTTCGAGGACAGCACGGACCGGACCGCCGGCGATCACACCGGTACCGGGAGCAGCAGGCTTCAAGAGAACCTTGCCGGCGCCGTAAATACCGGTTACCTCGTGCGGGATAGTGGTACCCAGCAGCGAGATCTTCACCAAATTCTTCTTTGCATCTTCAATGCCCTTGCGAATTGCATCGGGAACTTCAGATGCTTTGCCGAGACCAAACCCGACAGTACCGTTTTCGTCACCAACGACGACCAGAGCAGCGAACTTGAAGATACGACCACCCTTAACGGTTTTAGATACACGGTTTAACGATACGACCTTTTCCTGCAGGCCGTCATCATTTCCTTCAAATCTTGCAGGCATTTCACTACCTCCTCCCGATTAAAACTGGAGTCCGCCCTCACGGGCGCCCTCTGCGAGTTCTTTGACTCGTCCGTGATACAGGTAGCCGCCGCGATCGAAAACGACAGACGAAATACCTTTTTCTTTTGCGCGCTCTGCGATCATCAGACCGACCTTACGAGCTGCTTCGCTGTTACCGCCGTTACCCTCGAAGCCCTTTTCCAAGCTGGAAGCGGACACCAGAGTGGTACCGGTAACGTCATCGATTACCTGTGCATAAATGTTAGACAGGCTGCGGAAGACGTTCAGGCGCGGACGCTCAGCTGTGCCGAAGATCTTAGCGCGAACTCTTTTATGACGCTTTAAGCGCTGCTTGTTTGAGTTGGTTTTGGAAACCATTAGGCACACCTACTTTCCTTACTTCTTCTTACCGCCGGCCTTGCCTTCCTTGCGGCGGATATACTCGTCAACATACTTGATACCCTTGCCCTTATAGGGTTCAGGCGGTCTCTTCTCACGGACTTCTGCTGCAAACTGACCGACTTTCTGCTTGTCAGCGCCGGAGATAATGACCTTGTTCGGAGACGGGACTTCAATGCTGATGCCGTCGATCTCCGGCATGATGACCTGATGGGAATAACCCAGGTTCATGACAAGATCCTTGCCCTGCTTTGCAGCTCTGTAACCAACACCGTTGATTTCGAGCTCCTTGCTGTAACCTGCGGTAACACCAATCACCATGTTGTTGATGAGGCTGCGGGTCAAGCCGTGCAGGCTCTTATGTGCTTTTTCTTCACTCGGACGGCAAACGGTGATCACGTTGTCTTCCAACTTGATGATCATGTCCGGATGCAGGGTCTGAGTCAAAGTTCCCTTCGGACCTTTTACGGTCACAGTGTTGTTTGCGTCGATTTTAACCTCAACGCCGGCGGGAACTGCGATGGGTGCTCTACCAATTCGTGACATTTCTCAGTTCCTCCTTACCAAACGAATGCAAGGACTTCGCCGCCAACATTGTTCGCTCTGGCATTCTTATCGGTCATAACACCCTTCGAGGTGGAGACGATAGCAATACCAAGACCGCGGAGTACCTGCGGAAGATCTTCCACGCCAACGTAAACACGAAGGCCCGGTTTGGAAACTCTGCGCAGGCCCTTGATGACCTGTCCCTTGTCTTCGGTGTACTTCAGGGTGATCTTAATGGTACCCTGGCCACCGTTGTTGATAACCTGATAGTTCTTGATGTAGCCCTCATCCAACAGAATCTGAGCGATAGCTTTCTTCATGTTGGAAGCCGGCACGTCAACCGATACATGCTTTGCCGCACACGCGTTGCGGATACGGGTCAGCATATCTGCAATCGGATCGGTAATATGCATTTACTTTACCTCCTTTAGAGAAATCAATCTCTGGGTTTCTGTGGATTTTACCAGCTAGCCTTTTTGACGCCGGGGATTTGTCCTTTGTATGCAAGCTCTCTAAAGCAGATACGGCAAATGCCGAAATCGCGGAGATATGCGTGCGGTCTGCCGCAAATCTTGCATCTGTTGTAGAAGCGGGTCGAGTACTTCGGCTCTTTCTGCTGCTTCAAAATCATTGCTTTCTTAGCCATCTGTCCTTACCCTCCTAGTTCTTTGCAAACGGAGCGCCCATGAGCGTAAGCAGCTCGCGAGCTTCTTCGTCTGTGTTCGCAGTAGTACAGATCACGATATCCATACCGCGAATCTTGTCGATTTTATCGTACTCAATTTCCGGGAAAATGAGCTGTTCCTTCAGACCGAGTGCATAGTTGCCACGGCCGTCGAACGCATTCGGGTTGATACCACGGAAGTCACGAACGCGCGGAAGTGCAACGTTCAGAAGACGATCGAGGAATTCCCACATACGGTCAGCACGCAGGGTGACTTTAACACCAACCGGCATACCTTCACGCAGTTTGAAGTTTGCAACCGACTTTCTTGCACGGGTGACAACTGCCTTCTGACCGGTGATTGCAGAGATGTCTGCAACAACAGCGTCCAGGACCTTTGCGTTTTCACGTGCATCGCCGCAACCAACGTTAACAACGATCTTGTCGATCTTCGGAATCTGCATCGGGCTCTTGTAAGCGAACTTCTTCATAAGAGCCGGAGCAACATCGGATTTATACTTTTCTTGTAATCTGGGCATGTGTGCTGTCTCCTCCCTTAGATAGTTTCGCCGCACTTCTTGCAAACACGCACCTTAGTGCCGTCTTCCAAGAAAGTGTGAGCTGCACGGGTCGGCTTGTCGCACTTCGGGCAGATGCGCATCACGTTGGAAACGTGAACAGCTGCCTCACGCTTGATGATGCCGGACTCGCCGTGACCTTTTGCAGCGCTCATATGAACGCTGACCATGTTTGCGCCCTCAACGGTGACGCGTTCCTTTGCCGGGAAAGCAGCAAGAACCTTGCCCTTTTTCCCTTTGTCCTTACCGGACAGGATGACAACGGTATCACCCTTCTTAATGTTCATGTTCTTCATCTCGGGACCCTCCATTACAGGACTTCCGGAGCCAGGGACAGGATCTTCATGTAATCCTTGTCACGCAGCTCACGTGCGACCGGGCCAAAGATACGGGTACCTCTGGGGTTTTTGTCCTCTTTGATGATGACGGCTGCATTCTCGTCGAAACGGATGTAGGTGCCGTCGTTTCTGCGGACGCCCTTAGCGGAACGCACGATAACTGCACGAACCACGTCGCCCTTTTTGACAACGCCGCCCGGATTTGCCTTGCGAACAGAAGCAACGATGACATCACCGATGTTGCCGTATCTGCGCATGGAGCCGCCGAGCACGCGGATGCACTTGAGTTCTTTTGCGCCGGTATTATCGGCGACCTTCAGTACACTTTCCTGTTGTACCACAGTGCACTACCTCCTTACTGTGCTTTCTCGATGATCTCAACCAGACGCCATCTCTTATCCTTGGACAGCGGGCGTGTTTCCATCACCTTAATCTTATCGCCGATTGCACACTCGTTATTCTCGTCATGTACTTTCAGCTTGACGGTCTGCTTCATAATCTTTTTATAAATCGGATGCTGAACACGGTCCTCGATAGCGATGACACAAGTCTTGTCCATCTTGTCGGAAACCACGCGTCCAACACGGGTCTTACGAAAAAGTCTTTCGCTCATTGTATGGCCAACCTCCTTATCAAACTATTGTGGCTGAATGTAATTTACTTGTCGCCGGAAATCTCTTTTTCACGAATGAAAGTTTTGACTCGGGCAATATCTTTCTTCACATCAGCGATCTTGATCGGGTTATCCAACTGGTTGGTTGCATGCTGGAGGCGCAGGTTGAAGAGATCCTTTTTCAACTCTTCGAGCTTCACGCCGAGTTCAGCAGCGGTCAAATCACGTAATTCTTGTGCCTTCATCAATTTTCACCACCCGTCTCGGTTTCAACGATTTCTTTTTTGACAAACTTACACTTGATCGGGAGCTTGTGAGCAGCAAGACGCATTGCTTCACGAGCAACTTCTTCGCTGACGCCTGCAATTTCAAACATCACGCGACCCGGCTTCACAACTGCTACCCAATACTCAGGGGAACCCTTACCGGAACCCATTCGGGTTTCAGCCGGCTTTTCGGTAACCGGCTTATCCGGGAAAATCTTGATCCAAACCTGACCGCCACGCTTGATGTAACGGGTCATTGCAATACGAGCAGCTTCGATCTGATTGCTCTTGATCCAGCCCGGCTGGGTTGCGACCAAGCCGTATTCACCGTAAGTAACGGTGTTACCGCGATGTGCGGTGCCCTTCATGCGGCCACGATGCACACGACGGAATTTAACTCTCTTCGGCAGAAGCATTATCGGCTGCCTCCTTCCTTCTGCGGTGCAGCGCCACGGGCCGGTCCGCGTCCTGCCGGACGACGGTCACCACGCGGTGCGCCATTGCGATCGTTGTTGCGCGGGCGGTCGTTTCTGCGGCGATCGCGGCGTTCTTCACGCGGCTTTGCGATCTCAATGGTGCGCGGTCCACGCTCACCGGTACGCAGGATTTCGCCCTTGTAGATCCAAACCTTTACGCCAATGCGGCCATAGGTGGTCTTTGCTTCTGCAAAACCATAGTCAATGTCAGCACGCAAAGTCTGAAGCGGAATGGTACCTTCATGATAATGTTCGCTACGTGCGATTTCTGCGCCGCCCAAACGGCCGGAAACAGCACACTTGATACCCCTTGCACCCATACGCATGGAGCGGCCCATAGCCTGCTTCATTGCACGGCGGAAGGAGATTCTCTTTTCAAGCTGAGCAGCAATGCTCTCAGCAACCAGCTGTGCGTTGACATCCGGATTCTTGATCTCGACGATGTTCAGTGCAACAGACTTGCCGATCATAGCTTCCAGCTGGAGGCGAAGCTTTTCAATTGCTTCACCGCCACGGCCGATGACTACGCCCGGGCTCTTGGTGTGAACGAAGATACGAACCTTCTCGTTGGAACGCTCGATTTCAATCTTCGGAACGCCTGCATCATAAAGCAGGTCTTTTAAGAACTTACGGATATTGTAATCCTCAACCAGCAGATTGCCGACCTTTTCGTCGCTTGCATACCAGCGAGAATCCCAATCTTTAATCACGCCCACGCGCAAGCCGTGGGGATTCACTTTCTGACCCATAGTCTACCTCCTACTGCTTTTCCGCAACAACCAAAGTGATGTGCGAAGTTCTCTTGTTGATTCGGAACGCTCTGCCCTGTGCACGCGGCATGATTCTCTTCAGAATCGGACCGCCGCAAGCATAGGTTTCGGAAACATAGAGCTTCGAAACATCCATGTTGTGGTTTGCTTCCGCATTGGAAACTGCACTCTTGAGCAGCTTCAACACGAGTTCGGATGCGGCTTTGGGAGTGTGTGCCAAAATACCGGTCGCAGTCGCAATGTCTTTGCCGCGGATCAGATCGAGAACGATGCCGACCTTACGCGGAGAAATGCGTGCATACCGCAGTTCTGCTTTTGCTACCATTTCTTGCACCCTCCTTACTTGGTGTTGGAGGTCTTGCTTCCGGAGTGACCTCTAAATGTTCTGGTCGGCGCGAACTCGCCGAGCTTGTGACCTACCATATCCTCGGTAACGTATACCGGTACATGCTTTCTGCCATCATGGACAGCGAAGGTATGACCGACAAATTCCGGGAAGATTGTGGATGCTCTCGACCAGGTCTTGAGCACATTCTTTTCGCCCTTTTCATTCATGGCGATAACCCGCTTCAGCAGCTCCGGTGCTACAAAGGGGCCTTTTTTCACACTTCTACTCATTATGATTTAGCCTCCTTTTGCCTTATTTGCCGTTGCGGCGTCTTACGATAAACTTGTCAGACAAGTTCTTCTTCTTACGAGTCTTGTAACCCAGAGTCGGCTTGCCCCACGGGGTAACCGGACCCGGACGACCGATCGGGCTCTTGCCTTCACCACCGCCGTGCGGGTGATCGCACGGGTTCATAACAGAACCACGGACGGTCGGGCGGATGCCCATATGGCGCTTGCGGCCTGCCTTACCGACCTGAACATTTTCATGATCCAGGTTGGAAACATGACCGACGGTTGCCATGCAGTTGAGGCGGAACTTACGAAGTTCGCCGGACGGGAGGCGAACGAGTGCCATGCCGTCTTCTTTTGCCATGAGCTGTGCTGCGTTACCTGCACCACGGACGAACTGTGCGCCGCGGCCCGGGTTGAGCTCAATGTTGTGGATAACGGTACCGACCGGGATGTTGTTGATCGGCAGAGCATTACCTGCCTTGATGTCAACATCAGTACCGGAGATAACGGTGTCGCCGACCTTCAGACCGTGCGGAGCGATGATATAACGCTTCTCGCCGTCCTGATACTCGACCAAAGCGATGAATGCACCACGGTTCGGGTCATACTCAAGAGTCTTGACCACTGCCGGAATGTTCATCTTATCACGCTTAAAGTCAATGATTCTGTATTTGCGCTTGTTTCCGCCGCCACGATGACGAATGGTGATTCGACCGTAGCTGTTGCGGCCTGCGCTCTTGTTCAAATTCTCGAGCAAGCTCTTCTCAGGTTTGACCTTGGACAGAACGGAGTAGTCCGTAACTGTCATATGGCGTCTGGAAGGCGTTGTCGGTTGATAGCTTTTAATGGCCATATTGCCCTGTTCCTCCTTCTAAAGCCGAAAACGGCTCTGTCTTTCGATTAAACCATACCCTCGAAGAGTTCGATGGTCTTAGAATCGTCGCTCAAGCGAACAACAGCTTTCTTCCAGTTTGCACGGTAGCCGCTGTGTACGCCCATTCTCTTCTCTTTGCCAAGAACGTTCATGGTGTTGACCTTCATGACTTTAACACCGAAGATTTCTTCGATTGCCTTGCGGATCTCAACCTTGTTTGCGTCCTTTGCAACTTCGAAAACGTAGATCTTATTTGCAACATTTTCCATGGACTGCTCGGTAATGACCGGGCGCTTAATTACATCGTAAGCCGATTTCATTACGCAAACACCTCCTGAATCTTAGCGATTGCAGCCTGATCCACAACGAACATGGAGTGGTTGAGGATGTCGTAAACGCTCAGGATGGTTGCGGTGGTGGTGGTAACGCCCGGCAGGTTGCGTGCGCTCTTGACCACGTTCTCGCGAACTTCCGGAGTCACGACGAGGGCCTTTTCGGATACGTTGATTGCGGACAGGAAAGCCGCAAAATCTTTGGTCTTGATGGAATCAAGATTCAGATTGTCGATTACGATAATCTGGTTTGCCGCTGCCTTTGCGGAGAGTGCACTCTTGAGTGCGAGGCGGCGATACTTCTTATTCAAACGGTAAGAATAAGATCTGGGCTTCGGGCCGAGTGCGATACCGCCGTGGGTCCACTGCGGAGCGCGGATGGAGCCCTGACGAGCACGGCCAGTACCTTTTTGACGCCACGGCTTGATGCCGCCGCCGGAAACTTCAGAGCGAGTCAAAGTGCTCTGAGTGCCCTGTCTGCAGTTAGCCAGGTGATTTTTGACGGATTCGTGCATTGCGACTGCATTCGGCTCAATTCCGAAGATGCTGTCGAGCAGTTCAATCTCGCCGACCGCTTTGCCGGTCATATCATAAACTGTTGCCTTAGGCATAGCTTTTTATCTCCTTTCGCTTTTCTCTCGGGCTTATGCGTTCTTCACGGAATTGCGCAGATACACATAGCCGCCCTTGGGACCCGGGATCGCACCGCGAACTGCGATGAGGTTGTGCTCAGCATCAACCTTAACGACGTCCAGGTTCATAACGGTGACCTGTTCAGCACCCATGCGGCCTGCGAGCTTCTTACCCGGCATAACGCGGGACGGATCGGTCGCTGCGCCCATGGAACCCGGATGACGGTGAACCGGGCCGACACCGTGGGTGTGACACTGCATACCCTGACCCCAGCGCTTGACAACGCCGGCGGTGCCTTTACCTTTGCTGATGCCGGTGACATCAACACGGTCGCCTTCTGCGAAAACATCTGCCTTAACTTCGTCGCCAACCTTCATCTCAGCAGCGCCGTCAAGCTTGAACTCTTTGAGAACACGCTTAGCGGAAACGTCGGCCTTCTTGAAGTGGCCTTCCTGGGGTTTGTTGACATTCTTCTCAGCTTTGTCCTTAAAACCAAGCTGAACAGCCTCGTATCCGTCACGTTCAACGGTCTTCTTCTGAATAACCGAGCACGGACCCGCTTCGATAACGGTAACCGGGATGACGCGGCCTTCGGCATCGAAAATCTGTGTCATACCGACTTTCTTACCAATGATCGCCTTTTGCATGTATGTTCCTCCTTTAGGTTATTGGTTGACCTTTCGGCCAACATGACCCGCCCCTCGACCGCCTTGCTTTACCCCTAACCAGCGCAAGCGAAGGAGCTGCGGTATCTTGCTAAATTAAAGTTTGATTTCGATTTCCACACCAGCCGGCAGGTCAAGTGCCATGAGGGACTTAACGGTGTCTGCAGACGGGCTCTGGATATCGATCAGACGCTTGTGGGTGCGACGCTCAAACTGCTCACGGCTGTCTTTATATTTATGAACAGCACGCAGGATGGTGATGATCTCTTTCGAAGTCGGAAGCGGAATCGGACCGGAAACCTTAGCGCCTGCACGCTTTGCAGTTTCAACAATACGCTCTGCTGCCTGATCGATGAGCTGATGGTCATAAGCCTTCAAGCGAATACGAATTTTCTCATTTGCCATTTTTGGTGTTCCTCCTTAAAACGTACGTAGTTTGTCTGCGTACGGCGGGATTTCTGTGCACAACCGTGCCGCGTGTATCGCGATACGGCATTTTAAAAACCGGACTCAGATTAGGGGTTCAAACTGATCCGGCTCATGTCTGCAATCCATTGGAAACACATGTGTTTCGTGGATTCTAAAACAGTCATCCCAGCCGCCCGATTGTCGGACATACTCCACGGAAGTTACCTGCAATTTGCAGCAATCTCCCGCTTCATCGCATACTGCGCCCATTCAGGCGCTATTCTAGGATATAATAAAAAAGCCCTCTTGTCAAGGGCTTTTTCAAGTTTTTTATGAAATTTTTTGAATAAAAATTTCGGTTGGCGAGACCGCAAAAACCTCACCCTCCGAGCACCAGTACCGCACCAAATTCGGTACAGTCATGATGCAGTTGGAGCGGTCTGCAAATCCGCCACGGGACAGATACAACCTCTCCCCCTCACGGATGACAAACGTATCGTACGCACCTGCGTATTTAATAGAATCGTAATTCGGGAAATTGTCAACCACTGAAACGTCCAATTTCCGCTCCCGCAAATCAAATACCCCGACCCGCTCAATCGGACCGCCCCAGCCGCTCTCCACGACTGCGACATAGTAGCAGTCCTCATCCTTCGGACCCAAGATCCCCATGCAAAGGCTTCCTTGCGGTCCGTTGAATGTTTGAAGCACCTCCAGGCTGTTCGGGTCAAAGAGTGCGACCACCGCACGGTCGTCCACACGTGGTGCCAACTCGCAGTCCGAGCGGGAGTCGCTCGCACCGATGAGCATATGATGCTTCTCATTATAATACAAACTCACAATTTGCTGATTCGGGATTGGGTCATCGTGGTATTTTGCTTCCCCGGTCACGGTGTTGTAAGACGTAAGTTCAAAGCCATGCTCTCCATAGTGATGAGTTGCCGCCGAGTAAATCGTGGTGCTACTCTTCGCCGCACCCATAGGCCGCATGGAATGAGCCGGCTCCGCCACAACCCTCGGGTTTTCCGGAAAACACCCGCCACGCTTCGGGTCAAACTCGGTGATTTGTCCCTCGGTGTAACTTGCCATATAAACTTTCCCGCCAAGATACCACGTACGCATGACCTCGCCTACGCCCGCAGTCGCACGGCCACGGTCACAGCCGTTTCCACTCTCGGTATCCAGCGTCCAAAACCTTTGGGTAATAAACGGAGTACCAACTACCGTGGATTCATCCGCACGGAGGACGCAGTCGCAAAGTCCAATCGAGTCGGTCTCGCACATCACGTCTACCACACGGTTTCCGTTTCGGTCAAAACGGACAAACTGTCCGTAAATGCTAAAGCAAGCAATTCCATCATCCTCGGTGATGCAGACCGAACATTCCGGTGTGTCGCACACCTCGCCGAGGCGCACCACCTCGCCGCTTGCAAATTCCCAACGGAACACTTCTTTCAAATCACGCCCACTGGGCTTTGAGCCAACCGCAAACCGCTCATTTGCGTCATTCCAACAAATGCCGGGTACGTTCGGGAGATGCTCCTGCACAAACGTTCCATCCTCTCCCAGCCAGCCGTGCCCCTCAAAATACCGCCGTCCCAAATACTTCGGTGTGTTGCGCACCCAACCTTGCAGCGGCAGAACGGTCACGGTTTCAACACTGTCGTCCTTCGGATTCCAGCATTTTAAGGTAGACTGCTTTTCACGGTCAGAGGTGTAATTGACAAGGAATGTCCCGTCTTTCCATGCAAAGCCGCCATCTGCACGGTCAAATCCGCCCTGGTACACACGCACCATCTCGCAGCGCTCGGTATCGAAAATTGCGGTATAACCGCACGGCGGAATGAAGGTCGAGAATAAAATTTTCTTGCTCACCGGGTCATACACACTGCCTCGTCCCAGGAGATACACAGGAAGTCCGGTTTGATACGCCTGCAGCTCTCCGGTTGAAAGCGTGAGCCGATGGATCACCGAGGTATTTCCAATCAGCCACAAAGTATCATTGTCCGCAAGATGCGCCGTGTAAAACCCGCACTTGACCCAACGCACATCCGGGTCTTTTTCAAAACGGTAGACCCGAGTGCTCCCATCCGCACGAATCAGTACTCCGGTCGAGCCAACATTATCATTCCAACTCGAGCACCAAAAGCGCTCAAGCCCGGTTTCCGGATCAACTCCGGCTGAGATGAACGGTGCATTGATAAACGGATCCCGTGTTTTGGGAATGGAATAACGCTCCATCAAAATCCCTCCCGATTTTTGCTATCGACATCATATCACAACACCATGTCAAATACAATAGCAATTCCAATAAAAAAAGAGGACGAAACCCTAAGGTTTCGTCCTCTCATTCTTAACTGATTATGCCCACGGATCAGCGAGATCGTTATCGCCGAAAGAAGCGGTCATCACATCGTCGGTCAAGAAACGATCGATGCTCAGTTCGGGTGCTTCATAAATGTTTTTCATAGCATTATCTATCCTTTCTGTACTCAACGATTTGTGATTAAGCTTCAGTGGTGGGGTTTTCAACAGCGTCAACGATTGCCTGGAAGATCGCCTTGTCAGTCTCGGAAGCGCTTGCGTCAGCAAGACCGTTCTTCGCAACAGTGTACGGGGAGCGGCTGGTGGTGACGTCGCTGTAAACGACCTGACGGTTGCCGTTTGCATCTTCATAGATTGCATAAGCACGAGCGGAGATCTCACGGGTGTAATTCTCTTCAGCGATGTTGGTGAGAACAGCGGTGAAGGAAGTCTCGGTTTCGGTATCGGTGTAGAGATACACAGCCGGAACCTGTGCAGCGCACTTCTTCTCGCCTGCTCTGTAGCCGAGAACGAGTTCGTTGGTGCCGAGGTATTCGGTCGGGATCAAGAGAGTACCGTATTCAACAACCTTACCGAAGTCGCCGCTCTTAGCGATGCTGGAAACGAAGCGGAGGCCCTGAACACCGGAGGTACGGATGGAAGCGCCGTTGGTGGTGCCGACGGTGATGTCAGCAGCTTCGACTGCAGCCAGCTCGCCGGATTCATAGAGCTTGAGATCGAACAGACCGATCAGAGTGCCGCCGTTGACCTTGGTGAGCTTGAAGGAGACGTAGTACTCGCCAGCCGGCATATCCATGGTCTTGAGCGGGAGCTCATAGCCGTGATTGGTTGCGCCGGTCGGGGTGTAAGAGCCAACCTTGTACTCGTCAGCAGTCTTGTCAGCTGCGGTGACCGGAGCAATGTAAACGTCAAAGCTGTTGGATGCCGACCAGTCGGACATCTTGAGCATACCGGTGTACTTTGCACCTTCGTCAACACGGATCTTGATGGTGTTGGTGAAGCCGAGAGAAGTGTGGTTCATAGCGAAGACACCGAAGCCGCCGTAAGAGGAGGAGGTGTAATCGAAGTATTCATAACCGGTGCTGGAGCCGTAGTACATCCACGGAGCGGAGCCTGCTGCTTCACTTGCTGCATAGCTTGCGCCGAATCCATTTCTCGGACCCATGACGTTTGCCTTGTCAGAGGTGTTGTACAGCGGCTTCATAGAATTCCAGAAGTCATAGGTGTACTTCAGGGTCATGTTGCACTGAACAATGAAGGAAGCCTTTGCGCCGGAGCCGTCGTTTGCGGTTGCGGTGATGGTTGCATAACCTGCGCCAACCGGGGTAACAACGCCGTCAACAACGGTAGCAATCTCATCGTCGGAAGAGGTCCAGGTAACGGTCTTGTCGGAAGCGTTTGCCGGGAGCACGGTTGCGGTTGCGGTGACGGTTTCTTCACCTGCGATTGCAATGGTGCCGCTCTTGTCCAGGGTGACGGATTCAACCGGAACAACGATGTCTGCATCGGACAGGGTCACGCCGTAGAGGAAGACCGGGGATGCAGCTTCACTGTAGTAGGTCAGGACATATTCGCCTGCGGTCAGAACAGAGACTTCGCCGACAACTTCTTCAACCTTCTGGTTGGTATCGCCCTTATGGTCGGTAGAGCCAACCTTGTACTGTTCATCGATCGGGTTTGCAGCGGAAACCGGTGCGAAGTAGTAATCGCAGGGTGCGCCGCCGGTCCAATCGGAATGGACGGAGATCAGGTCATAGTTACCTGCAACCGGAACATCCAGATGCATGGAAGCATAACCGTTTTCGATTGCATTGCCGTCAGCATCTTCCTCGATGTTCTTCACATAGACGAACAAGCCGAGGCTTTCAGCGGACTGGGACCAAGTCCAATCGGAGGAGTTGACGGTCGGGCCGATCTTCCAGCCGTAGGACTCATAGGAGAGGCCGACTTCGTCAGCGGTACCGCTGCGGGTGTACTTGAAGTCGGAGGAGTAAACGGTATCCTTCAGATACTTGTCATCACGGTATGCCGGCTTGAGGCCGAAGCCATGAGACTTCATGAAGTTATAATGGAAGATCTTCTCGCCAACATTGATGGTGATGGTATCCTGGATTGCGTCGTTTGCATTGGAGGTAGCAGTGATGACTGCGGTACCCTTGGAAACGCCGGTGACCTTGCCGTCTTCGCTGATGGTGACACAGTCACTGTCGGAAGTGTAGGTCAAGGACTTGTCCGGAGCGGATTCCGGGAGAACGACGGTTGCAGCCTCAGCGGTTTCGCCAACAGCGATGTTGAGGGAATCGCGGGTGTAAGCAACAGACTTCACAGCGTTCGGGTTGGTCAGAGCGAAGTTCTGCCAGAAGGTAACGGTACAGCCCGGACCTGCCAGAGAGACGATGTATTCGCCTGCAGAGAGCTCAACTTCAGCAAACTCGGTGGTGACATGGTCGGTCAGAGCAGCTGCAGTGAGGTTGATATCGCCAAGCTTGTAATCAGAAGCGATCGGGTTGACCGCATCGATCGGAGCGAGGTAGATGCTTGCGGAACCGTAACCGCTGCCACGGGAGTAGTCAACGGACGGGATGAAGGTGCCTTCAGCCGGAACCAGAATGGAGAAGGAGATTGCGTCGCCTTCGTTCTTTGCAACGAAGGTGTAACCACGCATGCTGCCCTTACCACAGTTCTGAGCGCCGATGCCAGGAGCGGTGGTGGAGCCTGCGAAGGAAGAAGAACCGGTGAGGGTTGCTGCGCCATGGAGAGCATAGAATGCCCACGGGTCGGTGGTGACTTCTTCACCGCCGTTTGCGAGGTTGGTCGCATGGAGGTGGATTTCATCCGGGCTGCCCTTCATGGTGTTACCGTAGGTAATCATGGTCGGTTCCTTCCAGCTGGAAGACCACGGGCCGCTGTAACCCTTGGTGAAGTCATACTCAAAGGTGACGTTTTCGGTAACCAAAACGTTTGCGGTTGCAAACTTGCCGTTTTCGACAGAAACGGTGATGGTTGCAAAGCCCGGACCGATCGGCATGACCAGACCGTCTTCGTCAACGATTGCGACGTTTTCGTCGGAAGACTCGAAGGTGTAAACAACGCTGCCGTCATCAGCTTCTGCCGGAAGGACCGACGGAGTGATGAATTCGATGCTGTCCATACCCAGAGCCATGTTGGTGCGATCCAAAACAACCGCGCTGATTGCTGCGGAGTTGTACGCACCGGTCACTTCGAGTGCGAAGGACTTGTGGGTGAAGTAACGATAAGCTTCATTGCCATTGCCCAGCTGCTTAACGGTGAGGTAGTAGTCACCGGCTTCGAGCATAACATGCTCGGTGCTGACTGCACGAGCGGCAGCAGAGCTGATGCCGGAGTAATCAACGGTGTACAGGTAGCTCTCTGCGGTGCCGACCTTGTGGAGGTAGACATCTACCGGAGCGGAAGAACTGTACTCAGTGATGTTCCAGGTTGCCTTGTATTCAGCAGATTCCGGAACTTCGATTTTCCAGGTGATGGAGTCGGAACCACCCTTGGTACCAAAGCCGAAGATGTGGTACGGAGCGGTGCTGACTACGTATGCATTGTTGGAGATGGGGCCGAGCATCCACTTTGCAGAACCAACGTTAGCATCCTGAGATGCCTGATAGCTGGTGGAGAAAGCGGTGCCTGTGCCGGTTGCGCCTTCGGCGGTCATGCAGTCCCAGAACTTGTATTCATACACAGTTCCGACTTCTGCTGCGCTTGCGCTGATGAGGCTTGCCGGGAGCATTGCAACCAGCATGCAGACTGCAACAAGCAGAGAGAGAATGCGCTTAGTGCTAAATGATCTCATGTTTTTTCCTCCTAAAAGATTTTTTAGAATGTTTGTGGCAAGAGTACTACCATCTCTTGCCACTCATTTTACACATTATTATATTAAAGCATTTTTTCAATTCTTGCAAGATGTTTTTTACGATTTTTTTACAGTTTTGACATTTTCCAATGACTGGACAAACCATAAAAAAGAAAAATCCCGACCCCAAGGCGGGTCGGGATTTGAGATTTTTAATCGTCAATCGAATTATCGGTTGCACGAGCGTACAGGTCAAGCACCTCTTTTGACGGTGCTTTGTCGAGGAGAGAGACCACGACCGCAACAATTGCACAAACGATGAAGCCCGGAATGATTTCGTAGATACCGGTGGAGGAGAGGTATGCGAGCCACACGATGTCCACAATCGAGCCCGCAACAATTCCGGCGATTGCGCCCTTGTAAGTAAAGCGTTTCCAGAAGAGGGAGAGCAGGATGACCGGACCGAATGCTGCACCGAAGAGTGCCCATGCATTGGAAACCAGGCTCATGATTGCTGCAGCGCCCTCGCCCTTGGAGGATGCGATGAAATATGCAACCACAGAGACGATGATAACAACAAGGCGTCCCATCCAAAGGAGCTCTTGATCGGAAGCGTTCTTGCGGATGATGGGCTTGTAGATATCACTGGTAAACGAAGAGGATGCAACCAAAAGCTGGGAGTCCGCAGTGGACATGGAAGCTGCGATGATTGCTGCAAGCAGGATTCCTGCGATAAAGGACGGGAACATATGACGGACGAGTTTTACGAAGATGAGCTCCTGCTGGCCGTTTGCGAGAAGGCTTTCAGCGAAAGATGCGCCATCCATCATAAACATTCTTCCGAAGTATGCAATGAGAAGTACTGCGCCAAGGGAAAGAACAACCCAAACAATTGCGATAATTGCGGATTTTTTGACCATACTCGGTTTCTCAATGCCCATGAAGCGGACAATGATGTGCGGCATACCAAAGTAGCCGAGACCCCAAGCAAGACCCGAAACGATTTCTTTCCAATCTGCGGTGAAGAGGTTTGCAGTGAAGGAGTATACGGTACCGTCGGTTGCGGTGACCACCTCTCCGAGGAGCGATGCGTCGGTGTTGCCGGTAGCAACAATCATAATCGGAACAGTGAGAACTGCGACCAACATGAGAAGACCCTGGAAAAAGTCGGTCCAACAGACAGCTTTATAACCCCCAAGGAAGGTGTAGACCAAAATGATTGCTGCGAAAATAATCATTGCAGTGCTGGGTGCAAGTGTCGGGAAGAGCTGAGTGAAGACCTGCGCACCTGCGGAGAATGCGGACGCAACATAAACGGTGAAGCTGATGAGGAAGACCACTGCGCAGATGATCTTGAGCGCAGGGCTCTGCGCCATGAAGCGGTTGGTCAGATACTGCGGCATGGTAATCGCATCGTCTGCCGCACGAGAGAATTTACGCAAGCGGCGAGCCACGATGATCCAGTTGAGTGCGGTACCGATTGCAAGACCGATACCAATCCAAGCCTGACCCAGACCGAATGCGATCACCGAGCCGGGCAGACCCATAAGCAGCCATGCGGACATATCGGATGCCTGCGCACTCATTGCGGTGACCCACGGACCCATTTTACGTCCGCCAAGGAAGTAATCCTTATCGTTTGTTGATTTGCTCTTTACGAAGAAAAACACGCCGATTGCGAGCATTGCCACAAAATACAGCGCAAATGCCAAAACTTCGCCTGACATGAGAAATCCCTCCCAAAAAATTAAAGATTAAATAAGAGTTTAACACAAATTTTGCCAAAATGCAAGTTATTTCCGCTTGTTTTTGAGCACTCCGATGCGGCGTACGACCGAGCGATAAGCGGTTTGCACGATTTCAATGAGTTCGGCACGCACCGGCATGAAGATCATATCCATCTTGCCCACAAAGTCGTCCTGCACCGCACCAAACCCTGCTTTGAAGCGAATCAGCCCGTCCAGGAAGGTCTTTTCCATGTCGCCCGTGACACCACGGAAGTCGTAAATACGGCATCCCTTCTCCACCGCCCATTGGATCATTTCCCACTGCATGAGGTAGTTGGGCATGCGGTTGCGCTCACGGTTACTGCTTGCGCCATAGAGATACCACATCTTGTCTCCGTAATAAATGGTGATTGCACCTGCGATGGCTTCGCCGCCAAATTCCATTAAATACAGGCGCAGATGCTCAGGGCCTAAAATATCGTACATCTCTTCGAAATAGGAAAGCGAACGTGCGAGGAATCCGTCACGCACGGCGGTTTCTTTCATCACTTCCACAAACGCCGGGAGATCTTCTTTGGTACCAATCCGACAGGTGACCTCCTTACGGGTGGCAAGGCGCACATTGTAACGGGTCTTGGAATGAAAGTTTGCAAAAATCTCATCTGCGGTCATCCCTTCCATATATAAACGGAAGACATAACGTGCCTGCAAATACTCAGGACGGCGTTTGGTGTTGTTGAGTGCAAACCCTGCACGCACCAAATCTGCATAGTAGCCGGTGTCTTTTTCGGTGATATCCGGATCAATGGAGAGTTCATACGCATGGAACTCTTTTGCAATTTTCCGTGCTTCATCGCACAGTTCTTTCAGGGTTGCCGCATCGCCGTCGTCCACCACAGGGCCACGGGGGCAATACATATGGGTGTACTTGGTTTTGGGAATCCGGCTGATGTAAATCATCATACTGCCACGGATGTTGTCGTTTTCATCGACAGACACAAACACCTTTACTTTCCATGGCTTCTTAAACTCCGCCCATTTCAGGGATTTCACAAAATGCCCCTTGGGATGTGCGGAGATGAATGCTTCGTATTTGGTCTCCCAACTGTCTTTCACATAACGGATCATCGGATTTACTCACTTTCTCACAAGATGTTTGACTTTCCGCAAAAAATCAATGGCGGTACGCTTCCACGGGGTCAGGAGGAGGTCCATTCGCCCCACCAACGGCACCAACTCACCGCCGAATCGTTTTTTGAAACGAAGGAGGCCTTCGAGCGGGGTGGTCTTGTCCTGCTCGCCTGCTACCCCTCGCATATCATATAAGGTACATCCCTGCTCAATGGACCAGGTTTGCATCGCCCACTGCATCAGGTAATTGGGTTGGACTTCTTTGTGTTCTCCACTGCAACCGCCAAGGAGATGCCAGGTTTTTTCTCCGACACGAAGTAAGATGGAACCTGCTACCGCAACACCCTCCACTTCCACCAGGAACAGGAGAAACCGCTCGGGCCCAAGCGCATCACACATCTCATATAAATACTGAATCGGACGGACGTGGAATCCGTCCTTTGCTCCGGTCTGCTCCAACAGGGTTTGGAATTTCGGGAGTTCTTCTTTCCCGGCAATCCGCCAGGTTGCATTCGATGCAAGTGCGGCACGCACACTGTATCTGGTTTTGGAGTGGTAAGAAGCAAGGAGTTCTTCCTCCCCTTTTCCTGCCAGATTGATGCGATAAACCGAAAGCGGCTGCAAAATCGCATTGTCCACCACATTGTCTCCCAAGCCAAAGCCTGCATCCTGCAAAGCAGATACAAACGCATCCTCTGCCCGTGCATCCGGATCCACTGTGAGCTGATATGCGCCAACCGAGCGGGCATATTCTTTCGCACCACTCACAAGCTCCCCGATCACTTCCGGATCATCATCACACACCGGGCCACGGGGACTGTATACCGTGCAGGTGGAAAGAATGGGCGCTTTTGCGGAGAACAAACTCATCCCGCCCCGAATCTTCCCGTTCTCGTCAAACGATGCCAACACGTTCGGATTTCCTTTTGTCTTAAAGCACGCCCATGCATAGGTCTGCAAAAAATGGCCCCTTGGATGCGAGGCAATGAACGCTTCGTAGAGAGGCACTTCTGCTTCTGTAATGAATCGATACATACTTTCAGTCCTATCTCAAACCATAGTTATTATTATTGTATCATTTTTTCTCACTCAATGCAATAGAAAAGACCCTCGGCTTTTCTGCCGAGGGTCTTTGACTCAGTGTTTAGCCGCAGCGACCGCAGCTGTTGCATCCGCAATTGCAACCGCAGTTGCAGTTACAGCCGCAATTCGACTGGCAGCCGCAAACACTCCCCGAATTACCGGAGCAACCGCAAGAGGTATCCTCTCCACACTGGCAGTTGCCGCAAACGATGTTGGTTTCAACCTCATCGTAGCAAGACTCGGTTGCGCTGTTACCGCAGCCAAAAAGGCCGTTCAGACAATCGCAAAGATGACACATATAAATCCCACCATCCCAAGATTTCGGCAAGGCGACTTGTCCTTGCCTGCTTTATCTTATGCCGGGTGATCTTCATGTGTGCAAAAAACACAATTCCCGGGGTCCGTAGAACGAATTCCAAAGATCCCGGGAATTGTGCTGTTATAAAAAGCATCCAAACCCCTATCGCGTAATAGCATGTAAGCACGGTACTTTGCCGCCGCCAATCGAGTTGAAGCACTCAATCTCTTGTTGATTGTATTCTTAGTATACTACAAGATATGGCGGTTAGTCGTTAAAATAAGGTCACATATAGTTACAAATGATTACATTCGTTACCGGGATACCATTGCGGTCCCGCTCGCTGCATTCGCCTGAGAAACCGCACCGTTTGCCTGCAAATACTGAAGCAGTGTTTGGTTGGTCCCCTTGCGTTTTGTAAACAGGGTACGATACGAGAGGAACACCATCTGATCCCGACGGAACAAGCCGCCCTCAATGGTCTTTTTCTCGGTTGGATTGATGATCCCCAACCGCACCGCTGCCGAAAGTGCGTCTTTCCAAGAAAAATCACCTGCAGCATCGTTATACCCCAATGCACGCAGCAAGAATGTCATATATTGGGGTGCGGTGATTGCAACATTGGGCGAAAACAGGGTTGCGGATGTTCCTTTTGTGTAACCTTTCAAAAATGCGTGCCCAACATATCCGTTTGCCCATGCCGGGACATCGGTAAAGGAGTGACGTGCGGTCTGACTCTGTGCCGCCTTCTCTTCGCCAACCAAACGAACCAGCATGGTGACCGCTTCTGCACGGGTCGCATGTTTACTCAGCTGATATCCGGTTGCAGTTCCTTTGAACAGCCCCATCACCTTGAGTGCATGCGCCATATCCACATACTGATCCTTGTATGCGGTATGAGCGATACGATAATAGCCCTGCACAAAAACGGTTGCAGATTCCGAGGTAACACGCAACCCCGACCAGTTCTTTGCATTCAGAATGAATCGGGTGTTTTGCGGTGCCGCAGTTCCCGCCGCACGGAGCGTCCCATTTGTCACATCAATGAGCGAGCTGTTCACCACGATTGCCGACCCATAACGCAGGGACAGCTGGGTCCCGACCGCACCTGAGATCACATCGTCTTTTTTCAGCACCAACTGGCGCATGGTATCGGTATAGTACATATACCTTCCGCTCGACTGCAGGTATTCCCGCACACGGCTCACTGCCGCATCCACAATCCCTGCCTGGCTGAGTTTTCCGAGTGCCTCATTCCGTTTGGTATAGAGATTGCTGAGTCCCAGGTCACCCGCCGCATTCACACGCTCAGTCATCTTTGCGGAAAGATTTGGCTGAATCCGGTTTGAAAGGAAACTAAGCGAGATGATCGGGTCGGTCGAATCCCCGCCCGAGGCACACGAAATCCATGTGAGTCCCAAGAGAATCACACAGAAGCACGCTATCACAAGTTTCATTCCAAACCGTTTCATAAAAGCCCTCATTCTTCGCTGATTCGATAGCAAAGTGTCATCATACTGTCGGAGAAATGGACATCCTCGACAATGACATCCTCACAAACCTTCAGCTCTACATTGGTAAAATTCCAAAGTCCCTTGATCCCAAGCTCTGTCAGCTTCGCTGCCATTGTTTGTGCATACTTGCTCGGGATGGTAAGAATGGCAATTTCCACTCGGTTCTCTTTGCAAAACCGTTCCAGTTCATCAATGTGAAGCACCGGAACCTTATTGATGACATCTCCTGCCATTGCGGCATCCGCATCAAATGCGGCAAGCAAAGAAAATCCGCATTGTGAAAACTGGAAATTACGGATCAGCGCACGGCCGATGTTCCCCACCCCCAGGATGATTGCGTTATGCTTGCGATCGATCCCGATGATGGATGCAATCTCGTTGCGCAAGGTCTCCACATGATAGCCGTAACCCTGCTGTCCAAACCCGCCAAAGCAGTTAAAATCCTGACGGATTTGTGACGCAGTCAGCCCCATCTGCTCTGCAAGCGCACGTGAGGAAATCTTATCTACCCCATTCTGATGCAATTCATCCAGATAGCGGTAGTACTTCGGCATACGCCGAATGACTGCCATGGAGATATTGTCCCTACGCATAAAAAACCGTTCCTTTCAGAAATTAAGAAAGTTTGCTCATGACATAATCTGCGAATTCTGCACAAGTCGCACCGGTGTCACGACCGGTAATGGTGAGTTTCTTTTCGGTGAACATACACTCGTTGAGTGCAGCCTCCAGCTTTGCAGCTTTTTCGGTCTCGCCGATGTGCTCAAGCAGCATCACGGAAGCACGGAGCATGCTGCACGGATCCGCATATTTGTCACGGCCTTCCTGCACCATACGCGGTGCCGAGCCGTGGATTGCTTCAAACATTGCATAACGCTTACCCACGTTTGCGCTGCCGGCAGTACCGACACCGCCCTGGAATTCTGCCGCCTCATCGGTGAGGATATCGCCGTAGAGGTTCGGGAGCACCATGACCTGGAAATCACGGCGACGCTTCTGGTCTACCAGCTTTGCGGTCATGATGTCGATATACCAATCGTCAAATGCAATGTCCGGATGTTCTGCGGCAACCGCCTTGCAGATATCCAGGAACTTGCCGTCAGTTGTCTTGATGACATTTGCTTTAGTGACTGCGGTCACACGGGTACGTCCCATCTTCTCCGCATAGTCAAATGCAAGGCGAGCGATACGGTCACTGCCCTGTGTGGTTGCGATGGTAAAGTCGATTGCGAGATCCTCGGTGACGTTGACACCAAGGCTGCCAACCGCATAACCGCCCTCGGTATTCTCACGGAAGAACATCCAATCGATTCCCTCATCCGGAACCTTGACCGGGCGCATATTGGCAAACAGATCCAGCTCTTTTCTCATTGCAACGTTTGCACTCTCAATATTCGGCCACGGATCGCCCTTGCGGGGAGTGGTGGTCGGGCCTTTGAGAATGACATGGCAAGCCTTGAGTTCTGCCAGAACATCGTCCGGGATCGCCTTGCCGCAAGCGGCACGGTTTTCAATGGTGAGACCGTCAATGTTGCGGAATTCCACTTTACCGCTTGCAATCTGATCTGCAAGCAGATGCTTTAACACTCGTGCGGACTGCTCAGTGATTGCCGGGCCGATTCCGTCGCCACCGCAAACACCGATAATCAGCTTGTCCAACTTCGCATAGTCGATAAAATCGTCTTCCGCTTTCATCTTTTCAATGCGTGCAAGCTGCATGTCAATGATTTTTTCAAATGCTGCTCTTACCTGTTCTGTCATCATGCTAAAATACCACCTATCTGTCAGATAAAATTAGATACTATTATTGTACTGTTTTTCCCACCGCTTGTCAAATGAAGATTCCGCCCCGCAAAAATGCCGATAATACAATTTGTATTATCCAATTTATTCACTCACCTGCATAGGATGAATCAAGCGAATAAAGTTTGAAAAGTTTGTGCTGTGAAAAACTTAACAGAGGCAAAATTCCCCATGATGCCTTGCTTTTTTCAAGTTTGCCCCAAAAGAGGCAAACGAACCTTTTCGGCATTTTTTCACGCATGGAATTTACGCCTTACAGGTTTACGTAAATCTTTTATTTCGGGGTGATTGTGGTTAGTTTTCCACATTCTCCACAGGTTTTTCCACAGGTCAAAACCAAGTAGTACCAATGCTTTCAGGATTTTTCCACATTTTTTTACACTCTCTGAACCGGAATTTTCGCATTTTTCCGATTTGGAATTCTTGTTTACATAATTATGGTCCTTTCGCAGTAAAAATCACTCTGTTTTTCAATTTGGTTACAACTGTTTTCATCAGATTCGGTTTTTCCCTTGATTTTCATGGCTTTTCACCCTGTTACCGCTCTGTTACCCATTTGTTTTTATTCATTTATTTGCATAAATATGAATAAACATGACGAGGGCGTTATTCCCTCGTCATGTTACGTTTACAATAATTCTGTCAGATTTGACATAATTTTTCTATGTGGGTACTGCGCAAACTCTTCATGCGTAGTGGTGCCGGTGGTAACCCCTGCAAAGTCAATCCCCGCACGCTCTGCCGCAATTGCATCCACGTCGCAGTCTCCGATATAGAGCACCTCACTCTTTTTTACCCCAAGTTTCTCACAAATTAAATTCAGCCCCTCAGGATCGGGTTTTGCGGCACTGACATCCTCACCGCCCACAATACAGTCAAAGAGTCCATGAAGCGAGAACTTCTCTACTGCCTCGCAAATTCGATACCGGTACTTGGTGGTCACTACCCCGAGTTTCTTGCCTCGCCGTTTCAGTTCCGTAAGCACCGGAATGGTTTCCGGCAGCAGTTGGGTGTGCTCGGTCATATGCACATCCGCAAAGGCACGGTAGATTTTTCGAAACTGCAGGATTCTTTCGTGATCCGTGATCCCGGTCAGGTGCGTGTACGCTTCTCCCAGCGTCCACCCGATGGTTTTTCTGATTTCTTCATCCGATGCCCGCTTGTGTCCCAACGCATCAAAGGTGAGATGGAAGCAAAGAACAATCCCTTCCCCCGCATCCGCCAGTGTATAATCAAAATCAAATAAATAGGTGGTATACATCGCAGCCCATCCTTTGTAACATTATCATTTCAGTTCCAATATCCGCTCTTGCACCTCGTTGAAGAAGCGAGAGAGATGAAAGCCGTCTGCCACTGCGTGATGGAGGTTCATGGAAAGCGGCATGATCCCGTTTTCGTCATATTTCCCCCAAGTGACCGAGGGCGAGAGGTACTTCCCCGCATCAAATACGTGCATATCCACATGGCGATACTTCACCCATGGTAAGCAGGATACATCAAAGGTATTCTTCGGCGGGGTGAATTCAAACCCACGCAAGTGACGATAGCGGTCCCTCGCCACCTCGACGCAAGCACAGAATTCGAAAAGGTCCTCACAGTACTCAACGGAAATTCGGGTAAATGCCTCATCCTCGGGATGAAACTCCGCAAACAGCGGAAACACGGTTTCCCACTCAATCAGATTCCCGGATTCGTCCCAGCCGTGCTTAAACTCGGAATGTGCATTGATGACAGAACTCACCACGTGCATCATGGCGGGATAGAATTTCAACCCATGCTCTTTGCAAAACCTGATGAGATTTGTCACGTCCACATCCACGGTCAGGCTCATCACCATACGCAATCCGTCTATATACTCCCGAAACAGTTTCCCTCGTTTCCAGTTGTCAATGTCAATCACTCGATATTGCATCCTATCCCCTCACTTTGCCTCCATTATATCAGAAAGGAAGCGTTCTATCAATACAAATAGAAACAACCGGTCGCTAGACCGGTTGTCCTCTTTTACACAGCGCTGTATTCTTGTCTAGCCTTGATGTCTTTTGCAAAAATAACTTTGAAAACCTTGCGCACAAACGGCTGAATGAAAAAGAGTTGAGTGAAAAATGCAAACGGGAAGTTAAAGCACATAAGCTTCAGCCATTCTGCAAGTAAGGTCCACAGGTTGAAGCCTGCAGCATAGTTGTAATACAAAAACGCTGCGATAAAACTCATTGCAGGGCACATAATCCCAACCGTCGCACAGATAATGGCGGTTTCAAACAAAACGGGATGAGTTTCTTTCGGATTAAAATTTTTGCAAGCAAGTTTGAAAGACAACGGTGCCCCCAAGACATTCTCCAGCAAATATGCTAGGACAAATTCAATCAGGACAACCGCCCAAATCGGAATTGGTGTCCCAAAAACAGGGACGCCACCCATCTTGTTGATTGCAGCCAAAACTCCCGTTTCCCCGGTAATCTGCTGAAACATACTCCCGTGAATTACATACAAACTGTAAAACACATACGCATGAACGGTAATCACAACCGTGATGAATGCGAACACCATTCTTTGAAATTGATTTCTCGGCATAATCAAAACCTCTTTCCCAAACAAAAAAACACACGCCCACAAGTTTGTCCCGTAATCAGATTTACGCACAAACTCGTGCCACATGTGTCGTTTCGTTTGATATTTATTTTTAATGATTGTATCATATTTCCCAAAATTTTTCAAGCAACGAAAACAGCATTTTTAATCCTACCCAAATCAAAAAGAAACAGCCCGACCTTTTGGTCGGACTGTCTTTTTTTGGGGGATAATAACGTATATATTAGGGTGCAAAAATAACGATTTCGTACTATTCAACTGTAATGTTACCAGCTCCGATGGCACCGTCACGATCTTCAGTATGTACCACCTTCAGTTGCATTCCATAATTGACAGGAATTGTAACTTTTCGGGGTAAATCACCGTATTGGAATGTATATTCTTTGATTAATTTTCCATCAACATAAAAACCTACAACTGCACCGTCCGAGACGCCGACGCCATCGATAGGGCCTAAATTCAGTATGATATTCTTATATTTTGCATCTAAATTAAAATAGATTTCACCCGAATTCCAGCTGTCATTATCAAGTACGAATCCATTAGTGTACTTCTTTCCGCCCATCAAAAAACTTTTCCCGTTTGTTGTTGTGTAGGTTTCACACCAGTAATTATGTTGATACGGTGGGCACACATCTAACAGATACTGCACATCACCAGGTTTTCCACCAAGGTACACACTTTGTGTTGCACCGTCCCACGCAACGGTTTTACCGATGGCTTCGCCAACAGCACGGACAGGCAGATATGTAGTGCCATTATAGATAAATGGTTCTACCGTTTTTCCTGTTGCATCTTTTGGCTCAATTTTGACGCCGTCAACATAGATTTTTATATTGTTGTAGAATGCTTCTATTGTTTTTGTGTTTGCTGCATAGGCAACGCTTCCGAGCAACAAAACCGTACTCAAAACTCCGATCAGGTATCCTTTCAATGTGTTTTTCAAAACAATTCCTCCATTCAATTTGATTTGCGCATCTAAATTTCAAAACAAATGGAAGTGCACCCCAACCTTGCAAATCATTTCAAAATAAAAAATGCGCCTACCGAAGCAGACGCATAAAAAACGCAAACTCCGATAGTCGCCAAACTATTCTCAACAAAAGAGGATAAACTCCCACAATCACAGAGCGGAATTTGCATTTTTAGCAAAAAGTCAATCTGTAATTGTGAAAGCATAGGAAAAAATCCCTATATCATAAAAATATAGAGCTCACCCTTTATTTTGTTGAATAAATAGTTTGGCATAATTATGATACAACATTTTTTGTTTTTTATCAAGAAAAACTTCAAAATCAAAACGCACAAAAAAGAAAACCGCCACAAAGTGACGGCAAACAATAGCATTATTCTGATGTTGGGTGGTGTTAACGGAGAAAATAAGCGCTTTGTCGTTTTCATCAGTGGGGATCTACCCACGGGCTAAAAAGCCTTCCACCGGAAGCCTTTTTGCGCTTTGCGCCGCCCTTTTCGATCCCTCTCAATCAAATCAAAAAGAAACAGACGATCGTTGATCGGTGGGGATCTACCCACGGGCTAAAAAGCCTTCCACCGGAAGCCTTTTTGCGCTTTGCGCCGCCCTTTTCGATCCCTCCGATCAAATCAAAAAGAAACAGACGATCGTTGACTGGTGGGGATCTACCCGCGCACTCACAAACAGTCCACCGGACTGTTTGTGCCCCCCTTCGTGGGACGTGCTGTTCGATCCCTCCCGATCAAATCAAAAAGAAACAGACGGTCGTTGACCGTCTGTTTCTTTTTGGTGGACCCGGTGGGGATCGAACCCATGACCTCGGCATTGCGAACGCCGCGCTCTCCCAGCTGAGCTACGGGCCCAAAACAATATAGTCATTATACCACAAAAAATTCGGAATTGTAAAGGGGGTATTTTACAAGGCGGGTGGGAGAGATTCCTCTCCCACCCGGTCTTTTTTATTTCTTCATGGTGCGGTCATTTGCTTGTTTGTAAACCGTAAGCATCTTGTCAATGCCCAAATCCTCTGCGCCGGCAAGATAGTCATCCCACTCATCCAAACTCTTGGTGCCGTCGATAAAGTGCGCAATATTCTCCTGCACATAGGTATCAATTGCACTGGCATACATATTGATGACCTCTTTTTCCTCATCGGTCAAAGACAGATAGAGAACCGGATTTGCATGATTCTCGGTCCAGGTCTGCATAACCGGATCAATTTCAGAGCCTGCTGCAATTACTTGATTAAATGCGGCTTCTTCGATGACCTGATACAGGCCATAGGTAGTAACGCCGTAGAGCAGCTGCGCAGTTTTGTCGCCCTCGACAATGATCTCTTTTTCACCCAATTCATTTACTCGGTAGGTTTCGCCCTCCTTACCCCAGGAGAGGAGTTCGACCGCTTCGTCAGAGTACATCCAGTCGAGAACCTTGATCGCGTTTTTGATCCCCTCTTCACGGCCGGTATTCGGAACGACATAGCCGGTCTGATCCAAGTTGACTTTTGCAATTTTGTGGTGACTCGAGGTTGCGTCCTTTGCAGGAGGCGCCATTGCAGCCCATTCATAGTCCGGGTTTCTCTGCTGATTCGGGACATTGAAGTAGGTGATGCGAACCAAATAATCCACCATGATAAAGCCACGGTCGGTAGAAATCAGTTCTTCCCAGCTGCCGGTGGTGATGGTTTGGAAATCAGGCGGGACAAGACCTTCGTCTTTCATCTTCTTGAAGAAGGTCACAATTTCCTTCATGGTATCGGTCACACCGCCGTACTTCCATTCCTCTTCCTTGAAGTCGTAGTATGTACCCATGTGGAAATCATTCGCCCAAGTCGGGCCCATGATATCAATCTGCCCCAAGCCGGTGCGGAAACAAAGCGGATAAGAATCCGGATAGAGTTCTTTCAGCTTTTTACAAACGGTATACAACTCATCCAAATCAGTGGGAACTTCCAGTCCGTTTTTCTCAAAAACATCCTTGCGGTACATCCAAGTACGAAAGTTCATCGCTGCCTGAGAGCCGTAAACCGGCGGATGATAGACCTTGCCGTCATCGGACACACGCTGCATAATCAACTCTTTCCGCACAGTAGCATCCAACGACTGCAGGAACTTGGTGTAGTTCGGCATTTCGTCGAGATGGTCATCCATTGCGATATAAGCACCTGAAGATGCATGGTTGTTGACCAAACTCTTCTCAGTAAAATAAAGCAGATCCGGCAATTCATCCGGAGTTGCCATCATCAAATTGACCTTAGTGGCATACTCAGACGCAACAATTGCATTGACCGAAATTTTCCCGCCGACCGCTTCCTTGAAATAACGCCAATAGCTCCAATTTGCATCATACGGCCAGGAAGCATGAGAAGGGATTGTGATGCGGAGCTCTGCCTCGGGGGCAAGCACGGTATCCGGAGCATCCGCAATCGGCGGTTCCTCTTGCACCGGTGCTTTCGGCGCACATGCCGCCAAGGTAACCACCATAACCAAAGCAAGCGCAAGCGCCAAGCCACGCCTTAGAGTTACATTCTTCATCATCAGCACCTACCCCTTGAAAAGTTATTACATTTATATTAACACCAGATTCATAAAAAGGCAAGCAAAAAAAGAAAACCTCGGCAATCGAGTGATTGCCGAGGTTTGATACAAGAACTTACTTGCCGAGGGTACGGTTATGAGCGCCTTCGTAGAGATCGAGGTACTCTTCAACACCCAGCTTGTTCATCTGATCAACGTACTCGCCCCACTTATCCATGGAGAGGTCGCCGTTAATGAACTTGGAGATCATTTCATCAGAGTAAGAAGTGATCGCCATGTGCAGTTCGTTGAACTTAGCGGACTCATCATCGTTAAAGGACAGGTAGAGAGTCGGGTTTGCATGGTCTTCGGTCCAGGTAGCCATTTCCGGATCGATTTCGGAACCTGCAGCAACAACCTGGTTGAATGCTGCTTCTTCGATGACCTGATACAGACCGTAGGTGGTTGCACCGTACAGGAGCTGCGGAGTCTTGTCGCCGTCCTTGATGAATTCCTTCTCGCCAGCTTCGTTGACGAAGTAGGTTTCACCTTCCTTACCCCAAGAGAGGAGTTCGACAGCTTCATCGGAGTACATCCAGTCGAGGACCTTGATTGCATTTTCAATGCGATCCTTCTTGCCGGTATTCGGAACAACGAAACCGGTCATGTCAAGGTTAACCTTTGCAATCTTGTGATGGTCAGACTGTGCATTGAGGGACGGAGGAGCCATTGCAGCCCACTCATAGTCCGGGTTGCGCTGCTGGTTCGGAACGTTGAAGTAGGTGATACGAACCAGGTATTCCGGCATCATAAATGCCTTGTCGTTGGAAACGAGTTCTTCCCAGCTACCGGTGGTGATGGTGAGGAAGTCAGGCGGAACAAGGCCTTCGTCTTTGAGCTTCTTGAAGAAGAGGACCATTTCCTTCATGGTGTCGGTGGTGCCACCGAACTTCCATTCATTGGTCTGGAAATCATAGTATGCGCCACGGTAGAAGTCGTTCTTCCAGGTGGAGCCGATGATGTCAAACTGACCGAGACCGGAGCGGAAGCAAAGCGGATAGGAATCCGGATAGATTTCTTTGAGTTTCTTTGCAACTTCGTACATTTCGTCGAGGTTGGTCGGAGCGGTCAGGCCGTTCTTCTCAAAGATGTCCTTACGGTACATCCAAATACGGAAGTTCATTGCTGCCTGAGAGCCGTAAACCGGAGCAAAGTAGAGCTTGCCGTCGCCGGAAACACGCTGTGCAACGAGTTCGTCAGCAACAGTCTTGTCCAAAGAATTCATGAACTTGGTGTAGTTCGGCATCTTATCGATGTTGTCATCGATGGAGATGAATGCACCGGAAGTAGCATGGTTGTTGACTGCGGTCTTGTTTGAGATATGGAGCAGATCCGGAAGAGTTTCCTGAGAGGTCATCATCAGGTTGACCTTGGTGTCAAACTCGGTACCGGAGATAGCAGAAACGTCGATCTTGCCACCGACTGCTTCTTTGAAGTATGCCCAATACTTCCAGGTTGCGTCATACGGCCAGGATGCGTGGGAGCCAACAACGATGGAAAGTTCGTCATTTGCGCCAAGAACCTTGCCGTCTGCAGTTGCGACTTCTTCGCCCTCATTGGAAGCCGGGGTACATGCTGCCATAGCAAGCATCATTACCAGAGCCAAAACGAGAGCCAAGCCGCGCTTGAGTGTCATGTTTTTCATTGGTTTTCCCTCCTTAAAATTTACACGAAAGAAATTTTTCTCCGTGTTTATTATGATACCACCAATCGCAAAAAATTGCAACTGTTATTCCGTGAAAATCGCATCACGGTATTTGCGGAATGCGGCAGGAATTGCAAACGTCTCCCGCAACTCCTCGGTGGTTGCCCAAACGCCTTGGTCTGCCGTGTCAACACAGACAAGATACCCCACCATGTGCCACTCCACATGAGTGAAGATATGCTTGGATTTTCCAAGTTTGGTTACCACTCCGCCGGTCAGTGTTTCCACCTGCGTTTCGGTAAGATGCCCGTCTTTCATCACAAACTCCCACATTCCTGCCAGGAGTCCGCTTTCCGGACGTTTCTGTACCAAATACCGATCTCCACAGCGATACACCAATACGGTGTACTCTTTTTTGATCCGAGCCGCCTTTTCGGTTTTGACCGGCAAGGTCTCGGCAAGCGGGGTCCCATACGCCGCACAAAGGTCACGCACCGGACAAACCTCACACAGCGGTGCGCCGTTTGGCACACACACGGTAGCACCCAGTTCCATGAGCGACTGATTGAAATCCCCGGTCTCCTCCGGGAGCATTTCCTGCGCCAGTCGGGTAAACTCGGTTTTGCTCTGCGGCCGCATGATATCCAGATGACTTGCAAAGATTCGGGAAAAGACACGAAGAACGTTGCCGTCCACCACCGGGACTTTGAGCCCGAATGCAATCGAGCCGATTGCACCGGCGGTATATTCCCCGATTCCGGGTAATGTCTGCAAACGTTTGTAATCTGCGGGCAGTTCTCCGCCAAACTCCTCCATCACCTTCACCGCCGCCGCTTTGAGATTACGCACACGGCTGTAATAACCCAAGCCCTCCCAAAGCTTTTTCAGCAAATCGTCATCCGCTTCCGCAAGGTCTTGGATCGTGGGGAGTTCTTTCAAAAACCGCTCATAATACGGAATTGCCGCTCGCACACGGGTTTGCTGCAGCATAATCTCAGATACCCAAACCCGATACGGACTCACCTCTTCACGCCATGGCAAAATCCTGCGATTCTCATGATACCAACGGAGAAGCGGTGTCGGCAGTTGCCGGATGCGGAATACAACCTCCGCATCCGACAGCGTGGTTTGAAGTTCAAACTTCATTAGTCGGTGATACGCGGGACATCCATCCACACGCCGCCCTTCATGGCAGCCTCATGTGCAATCAGCCCCGGAACAGTCATATCCATCGCACGGACGACGTCGAGAGTCGGAGTCAAGTCAAACTCAATCGCATTGAGGAAGTCCTGTGCGAGGTAATACTCACTGGTACCGTGACCGCCGAGTCTTGCTTCAGGCGGTGCTTCAATATCGGATGCACTCACTGCGATGCGAGTCTCTTGCTTTTTATCATCCAGGCCGTCAAAATAGCGCAGGCCGATGTTGTCATAGCCATGGCGACCGCTTTCCAAAAAGCCCTTGTCACCCATGATGCTGTAAGTGCACAGCCCCGGCTCACGGAGTGCGACCGAGCTGCGGAGCACCTTGATGGTTGCGCCCTTTGCGGTTTCAAACAAAGCAACCTGAACATCGATATTGCCGTCGGTCTCCGGGGTCAGGCTGTGATGCTTGCCCGATGCGGTTGCACGGACAACATAATCATCCATCCAATAAAGCAGCGGACCGAGCGAATGTGAGCAATAGTGCATCGGAGCACGGTTTGCACGCCACTTATCCTCGACCAGATGACGGATTTCATGTACATAGTCTGCCTCTGCATAGAACGGGGTACCGATGCGACCTGCATCAATCCACTTCTTCCACTGCAGGCTGAAGTCCATAAATACGCAGTTTTCTGCAAGCATGTACTTGGTCTTTGCCTTGCGAACAGCGTCCACGATCTTAGAGCAATTCTCCACTGTGTCAGCCGCAGTGACTTCACTCAAAACGTGTTTTTTCGCTTCCAATGCCTTGACCACCTGATCTGCATGAAGTGGAATCGGAGTGCCCAGCACCACGACATCAATGTCTGCATTCAAAAGATCTTCATATGAAGTGTAAAGCGCACTGTCCGGCAGTTCAAAGCTCTTGCCGTTTTCCGCAAGTTTTTCCTCATCAACTTCGCACAATGCGACAACTTCGGTTTTCGGGTTGTTGGAAAACACGCTGCCGTAAGAGGTTGCACGGGATCCACCCACCATACCGATTTTCAATTTTTCCATTAAAATTTCCTCCTGTCTGATACAGTATTCCACTATCATTATCATACACGCACACGGCAATTTTCGCCATACATGAATGTTAGTTCTTTTTTTATTTTTACGCACAAAATGTTGTTTTTTTATTTTTTCCACAAACTGAAGAAATCGGTAATAAATACCGCATTTTCTTTCTTAGGTTGACAAAAATATCTCAGAATGTTAGAATGAGAGCACAAACAACACGATTGGGGTGAGACGAAATGTTTACTTCCCGTGCGCCGCTTCCGAGCCGGGACAACGCAGTTTTTTCCGTGTCGGATATTTTTTGCGGCTATGATGATCCGCTTCCCGCTGACTACCAATTCGGTCCCCTCTTGCGAGACGTCTTTCTCATTCAATACTGTACTCGCGGAAAAGGCATCTTCACCCTCAACGGACGACCGTTCCCCATCCATGCAGGTCAAGCGTTTTTCTCGTTCCCCAACTCTGTTATGATTGAGCACTCTTCTGCAGATGACCCGTGGGGATTGATGTGGATTGCATTTAAAAGTCCAAACGGGCCGGAGTTGTTTGAGAAAATCGGAGTCTCCGAGCAGTACCCTGTATTTTCTGACCAACTCTCGTCTGTGGTATATTCGCATTTAAGCAGCATCATCACCACTCCCCACACCATGGATGCCTTTGATTTGACCCAAACCGGTCAGTTTTATCTGCTCTTTGGTGAACTGCTCTATACTGCAACTGCCGCATCCGAAGCATCAAAAAACCTTTCCAACCGTAAATATATCCAAGCCGCAGTCCAGTATATTGAGCATAATTACACCGAACCGCTCAAGGTCTCGCATATTGCAAATCATTTGGGTCTCAACCGCAGTTACTTTTACAGCTTATTTAAAAGGCAATTTGGAATGTCGCCGCAAGAATACCTGCTCCACTTCCGAATCAAAAAGGCATGCGAGCTTTTATCCAGTCCGCACGCCACAGTCGCAAATGTCGCATCCTCGGTCGGTTGCGAACCTCGTGTACTCTCCCGCCTGTTCAAACAAATGGTGGGAATGACCCCCTCTCAGTATAAAAACCAACTGCGCAAGAAAAACAGCAAAGGCTAAGATCTTCCGTTTTCGAAAAACGGAAGATCTTTTTTTGCACAAAGAAAGGGCTGTGCCAAATTTGGCACAGCCCTTTTTGTAACACACAACTTGGTGTTTACTTATTGATGATGCGATCCAGGAACACTGCAACTTCTGCTCTTGTTGCGTTGCCCTGCGGATTGATCTTGCCATCGCTTCCCTGGATGAAGCCATTTCCTACCATTGCCTTGACTGCGTCAAATGCCCAGT
>JAFQME010000029.1 GCA_017421025.1 Oscillospiraceae bacterium | reverse complement strand
GGTGGTGACGGTTTCATTGCTGAGGCTGTACGCATCGTATGCCATACTGTTATTCCAATCGTAGGTATTGACCTCTTCGGAGGCGTTGACGCCGTAGGTATACACCTCTCCCTCGTACGGATAGCTGCCTGTTTTGTCAATCACGGTGACAAGCAGGTTTCCGCTTTCATAGTCGTACGGGGTATCCAGTTCGAGAGACAGAACCTTGTTATCGCCGGAAGAGAAGATCACATAGCCTTCAAAGACCTTTGCATCGGAGGAGACGTCGACAAACGCATCCACCTTCTCACCATTAAACGGCTCAAGATAAATCTCAATCGTACGGCCGATGCCGCTGGTGTTGCGATACCAATACTGCAGCCCGGTGATGGATCCGCCCGCAGCATCGCTCAGTTGGTCTGCGGTGAGAACGTACTGCGCCGCGGAATACTTAAACGCGGTACTGAACGGGGTATTGCGGCTTACCGTCTCGCCGTCATTGAGAACCAATTCCTTGGTTACTTTGGGGCCTGTCAAAAGGAGACCTGTTTTCGGTCGGAAGATATCCAAATTCGCAGAAACCAAGGAGATGTTGTCTGCAGAATACGAGTAATTATTTCTCCGCTGAGATACGCTGACCTCATTGTCTTCAATGTCACCGTAGTACTCCAGCGTGTCAGCCAACCATTTTCCCGTCTTGTCAATCACGGTGACAAGCAGGTTACCGCTTTCATAGTCATACGGGGTATCCAGCGGGATGGACAAAACTTCTTCCTCGCCCGCGGAATAAGTAACCGTTCCGGCGAAGACCTTTTTATCCGAGGAAGCGTTGACAAATGCGGTCACAGACTCGTCAGTATACGGCTGCAGATAGATTTCAAGGTTGCGGCTCATCTCTTCGCCTGCCCACGCATACCAATACTGCAGTTCTGTGATGGTTTTGCCCTGCGCAGTGACCAGCTGGTCTGCGGTGAGGACATACTGCGATGCGGAATAGCCGTAGCCGACTTCGTTTAGAATCCGCCTGCTTGTTGCTGTATTGTCATTGACAATCAAGTTCGGCATTCCGACAGAGGTGCTTCCGCCGTCTTCACCGTCGGAGACGCCGCCCTCGGAGGGGTCAATCGGTGCGACAAACGGGCAGGCGGCTTTCAGTTCCTCTTCGGTGGAGCATTTCGGGGGGACAACATCCCACACTCCGTTTGTATAGTCATAGAACACCTCATCTATAACGGCTAATGCACGGTCGATTGTGCCGTCCGGATTATAGTACACGTCGCAATAGTCCCCGCTTGTGTCCAGCGGCCAGACGTTTTGGAGTTTAAAATCACCGGTTTCGCGGTCATACGAATCGCAAACATTGAACGTGTCGGTATCGTAGGAGATCTGCAAAGTATCCGCATAAATAAAGATGTCGGTTTCTTCTCGATTGAACTCGGCATCACCGAAACTGCCATCGGAGTTGTAAGTTGCCGACCAGTCTTCGCCGTAATAAATATGCGCACAGCCTTCGTGTTCTTCCGCCGGAATCTGCACGGTCCAGTATCCGTCTTCCAAGGTCATCTCGTAGGTGCCGTAGTGTGCATATGCATACGTTGCCCCGATGTCCTCCATTTTGAGGGTCTGGGTTTCCGCGTCATACGTCATCTCGACACTCTCCGGGAAATCCTTCATCATTTCCTCAGGGTCGATGCCTGCATCGAGAATGTTGGTATAGGTTTTTGTTAAATCCACGGCTGCGCTTTCAGCCGCAGCCATGCCGGGAATCATGCCGAGGAGCATGACCAGTGCTAAGGTAAGGCTTAAGATTCTTTTTTTCACAAGAATTCCTCCTTTTTAGGTTCTGGTTTTATTATAGCAGGTTTTTCGCAAAAAAACAAAGGTGAGTCAAATTTGACCGTTTTTGCGTCAATTTTGACACATTTACCCTCTTGACGCAAAAAATCCGCTGTTTAGGCGCCTTCACACAGCGGATTTTCCCGTTTAGTTCCAAGGCCAGGAGGCATCGTTGTCGCCGTATCCTTCCACCACGTCCACAATCGCCTGTGCGGCTTCAATTTCCGCATCGGTTGCGGTGTCGCTCTCCAAAATGAGCTTTGCAATCTGATAGATGCTGCGTGAAGCGTAGCTGCTGCCGTAAACCACGGTGTCATCGTCCAGAACCGCATAGGCACGTGCGGTGTAGGAACGGGTGTAGTTTGCCTCCGCAATGTTTGTGATAACCGCAGTGAAGGTGACAGACTCTTCATCCTCACCGAAGAAGTTGACCGCAGGTACTTTTTGGACCGCATGGCCGTTTGACATGGTTTTGCCGATGACCAGGTTTTCGATGTCGCCGTCATCCAGACTCTCAGTCGGAATCAGCACGGTACCGAATTCCCGCACATTGGAATACGCATCGTTCTTCTCAATGACCGAGACAAAGCGGAGTCCCTGCGGGCGCTCGGTTGCGACACGAATCTGTGCGCCGTCGGCTGTGGTAAGCGCAACCCCATTTACGTCAATCGGTTTGACAAACGGGCAGGCGGCTTTCATTTCCTCTTCGGTAGCGAATTTGGATGGGACGACAACCCACTCGCCGTTTCGGTAGTAATACTCTTGCCTATTGATATAGATATGAGCTTCCTCAACCGTGCCGTCCACATTATAGTACACATCGCAGTGGTCTCCGCTTATGTCAATCGGAGAGACATTTTGGAGATAAAGCTCACCGGTTTCAAAGGAATAGATATCTCGAATCGCGTGTGTATCGGTCCAGCGATTGAAGTATATCAGATCCAAGAACATATCAATGATGACGTCGTCTTGATTGAACTCCAAAAATTCAAAGTTGCCGTCAGAGTTGTAAACCGCCATCCAATTCGAACCGCGATAAGAATGCTGAGCACCTTCGTGTTCTTCCGGTGAAATCTGCGCAGTCCAGTACCCATCTTCCAGCGTCATCTCGTGTGAGCTGTAGTAGGCAGTTGCGCTCGTTGCACCGATGTCCTTCATTTTGAGGGTCTCGGTTTCCGCATCGTAGGTCATCTCGACGGTTAACGGGAAATCCTTCATAATTTCCTCAGGGTCGAAGCCCGCATCGAAAATGTTTGTATAGGTTTTTGTGAAATCCACACCCACGCTTTCAATTGCGGCCGTGCCGGGCAGCATGCCGAGGAGCATGACCAGTGCCAAGGTAAGGCTTAAGATTCTTTTTTTCACAAGAATTCCTCCTCAGAGTGTTGATGGTTTTATTATAGCAGGATTTTTCCACGAAAACAACGGTGCGTCAATTTCGACCGTTTTTGCGTCGAATCGGACCAATCTCCCCCTTGACGCAAAAAATCCCGAGTCATATGACCCGGGATTTTTTTGATTCTGATTAGTCGATGACTTTTCCGAAGTAGTCTTCGAAGTTGATGCCGACGGTTGCACCGATTTTCTGCATTTCGCCGATGGTCTTCTCGTTTGCCGGCAGACCGTCTCTCAGTTTTTCCTGAGTGGATTCGAGTTCCTTTTCGCCGTGGGTGTAGATACGGGTCTGACCCTCTGCCTTTGCGCTGTTGCGCAGTTCTTCGAGAAGAACAGAGCAGTTCTTGCGCATGGTTGCCTTGTCGCCAAACATACCGTAATCGATTGCCCAGAATGCTTCGGAGGTGTCGCCGTTACCGCAGTGGGAAACATGGTTGGAGGTCACGCCGCCCGCCATGATTGCGGTGAGGATTTCAACGATTGCGCCCAGGCCGTAACCCTTATGGGAGCCGGTTGCTTCAGAGGAACCGCCGATCGGCAGAATACCGCCGCCAGCTTTGTTGATGATGTTCTGAATGACTTCGCCTGCGTTGGTGGTATCAAGACCGTTTGCATCAACGACCCAACCCATGGGCAGCGGAGCGCCCTTCTTGTTGTAAACTTCCAGTTTCCCGCGCGGAACAACGGTGGTTGCCACGTCGTAGAGGAACGGGGTGGGATCAGCCGGCATACCGAATGCGATCGGGTTGGTACCCAGCATTGCGTTTTTGCCGTTGGTCGGGATTGCGATTGCTTCGGTGTTGGTGAAGCAGAAGCCCATCATATCCTGCTCAACTGCCATACGGGTGTAGTAACCTGCGATACCGTAGTGGTTGGAATGATTGACAACAACTGCACCAAAGCCATGCTCTTTTGCCTTGTCGATTGCCATCTGCATTGCCATCTTGGAAACAACCTGACCCATTGCCATCTTTGCATCGATGACAGCGGACAGCTTGGTTTCATGGGTGATGACCGGCTCTGCCTTCGGAACAATGAGTCCTTCCTGGATGCCGTCATGATAACGGATCAGGCGCTGAATACCATGGGACTCGATGCCGTACAGGTCTGCCATGAGCAGAACGTCTGCAATATCGATTGCCTGCTGACGGGTAAAGCCGTAACCTTCATACAGGTCTTCAACAAATTTTCTGGTTGCTTTTTCCGGTAATTTATAGTATGCCATAGGATGTAACCCCTTTCTAGATTCTCAATAAATCATATCATGTTCCACTCAAACTGTCAATTCTTACTTCTTCGGATTGACAATATCACGCCATGCGAGTGCACCGCTTTCAAGTCCGTGGACCAAAACTTCGGCTGTCGCTACGTTGGTTGCGATTGGGACGTTATGTACATCACACAGCCGCAGAATTCCCATCATGTCGTTTTCATGCCCGACCGAGGTGATCGGATCACGGAAAAAGAGAACCAAATCAATCTCGTTATATGCGATACGGGCACCAATCTGCTGGTCTCCGCCCTGCGGACCGGACAAGAACCGCTTGACATCCAAGCCGGTTGCCTCGCTGACCAGTTTCGCAGTGGTTCCCGTTCCACACAAACTGTGTTTGGACAAGATTCCACAATAGGCGATGCAAAACTGCACCATCAACTCTTTTTTCTTATCATGTGCAATCAAAGCAATGTTCACCGGTGATCCCCTTTCTATCTGATGCTTCTCACACGCCGCAACAGCGGCACCCCTACGCCCAATACTCGTTGTGCAATATTCTGATACGCCTTCGCCGCCGCAGAACGGGGCTTTGCGATTACAAGCTCACCACGGTTAGCAGCTGCAATAACGGTCCGATCCTCGGGTACTGCACCAAGGAAACGGATTCCGGTACGATCGATGATCTCATCAATCGGCATGGCATGAACTCCACGAGAGATTCGGTTGACCACCAACTGTACGTCCTCCACGCCCTGCTCCATCAAAGCAAAACGGGTCATTTGCGCATCTCTTAAGCTGGTTTGATCCGGTGTTGCCACCACAATGGCACGGTCCGCTGCACACGCTGCCTGACGGAATCCGTCGCCAATGCCGGCAGGGCAATCCAAAATACAAAAATCATAAGTTTCTTTCGCTTCTGCTGCAAAAGTTAAGAACGCTTCTGTTGTAATCTCATCTTCCGGGATTCCGAGTGGAGCAGCCAGGAAGAACAGTCCCTCAATCTCGGGATGCGGAGTGGCAGCTTCTTTCAGAGTTGCACGAGAAAGCAAAACATCGGTGAAATCAAAGAGTGCATGCTCGGTGATTCCAAGCACCAAATCCAAATTCCGAAGCCCGATATCCATATCTACAACCAATACAGAATGTCCCATCTTGGCAAGACTGCACGAGAGTCCCGCTGAAAGCGAGGTTTTTCCTGTGCCGCCTTTCCCGGATGCAATACAAATGATTTCTGCCACTGGCTTGTCCCCCTTTTCTATGATATTACTGAACCAAAATGTTTTCGGTTTGCGAGAGGTTTTGATTGGACGTGTCGAAGAAATACGCATCAAACACTCGCTTTGCCACCTCGGTGACACGGCTGCCCTGGCCGCCGTTTTCCACCACAACCGCAACCGCAATTTCCGGATCGTCAAACGGCGCAAACGCAACAAACAACGCATGCGAACCGCCGGGAGCCTGCGCAGAACCGGTTTTTGCCCCCACCTTGATGGGATAGTCCTTAAACATCGAATATGCAGTTCCGTCCGGCTCATTTGCCGCACGGTACATCCCTTCTAACACCACATCCCAGTGAGCATCCTCAAACTCCACTTGATTTAGCACGGTGGGTGTTTCGGAAAACAAGATTTCATTGGTCTCCGGATCACGCACTCGACGCAGCAGATGCGGCTGATACTGGGTGCCTCTGGTGGCAAGCATTGCGGTATAGTTTGCAAGCTGAAGCGGTGTCACCAAAGTATCCGACTGACCGATGGCTGCACTCAGGGTATCACCGTCGTACCAAATCCCACCCGCATTTTCACGGGTCTCATATCCTGCGACCTGACCCTTGAGTTCTCCCGGGAGTTCAATTCCGGTAGCACTGCCAAATCCGAATTTTTTTGCAGTCTCTTCGATTTTACTGATCCCGGTCTTTCTTCCCACATCATAGAAGAAGTAGTTGCAGGAAACCTTGATCGCACCGCTGACATTCACACTTCCGTGTGTCTTGCCATAGGTTTTGAAAATGTCACAGCGTGGCTGATAGCCCTTGTAATAGGTGTAAATACCCTCATCCACCACCGTGGTATTCGGTGTAATGGTCCCCGAGGAAAGTGCAGCAAGAGAGGTGACCATCTTGAACGTGGAGCCGGGAGGATAATGCCCGGAGATCGCACGGTTGAGCATGGGTTTGAGCGGATCTTGGAGCATTGCATTGTAGTTTTCATGAAACTCGGTGAGGTCATAAGTGGGATTGGATGCCATCGCAAGCACGCCGCCGGTTTTGACATCAATCGCAACCACCGCACCGCCTTTGGAATTGTTTCCGCCCCAATGGGAATTGGTCAGTCCCTCTCGGCGCAGTTTCGGGATGATATATGCAAGGGCATCTTCTGCCGCCGCCTGCACGGCCGAGTCAATGGTCAACGTACATTCTTTCCCCGATACCGGCGCAACTTCACTCACCATATTGGTGATTTTACCGGAAGTGGTGGTTTCAATGGTTTGAGTGCCGTCCATACCACGCAACCAATCCTCCAAATACCGCTCCATTCCGTCTTGCCCGATCTCGTCGTTACGGCGATAGCCTTTGTCTTTGAGTTTTTGATACTGCTCGGCATGGATGTTGCCCACACGGCCTAAAATATGAGCTGCATTCTTGGTCTGATACTGACGGAGCGGCTTGACCGTGATGCTGACGCAGGAAAACAAGCGATTTTGCTCCTGGATTTTGGTTGCAAGCGCAACTTCGATATCCTCTGCAAATACAAACGGAATTGTGGTAGAAAACTGACGCAATTCCATCTCATAGCGCACACCGACAATGGCACGCTTCTGCTCTGGAGTATAGGTTTCAGGGACCTCATAGCGTTCCACCATATGATTGATGAGTTCCGCTGCAGAGAGGTCCGGCGGAAGATCCCGTTTTTTGAGATATGCCGCAATTTCTTCCTCCTGCTCAGAGCCCATGTCGGCTGCATAGGTATAGGAAAACGGCGGTGTCGCCGACACGGGCAAAGAGTCTTGGTATTCTTGCCCGTTTGCACGGCACAACTCGATGAGTTTCCAAATCAGATTTGCACGGTCCTCCACCTTGCGCCAGGAAACCGCATCAAACTCCACCATAAAACAGGTGCGGTTGGTGACCAGTGTTTGTCCGTTGCGGTCCAGAATTTCGCCGCGTGGTGCTTCCAGCGTGACCGAGCGGGTGAGTTTGCTCTCAGACTGGCGCAGATATTCCTCACCTTTGACAATTTGCAGATTGTAAAGTCGCCCCACACCCACGATCATCAGCGCTACAAGCGCAACAATCAAGAGGATCGAGCGAACTTGCAATGTGTCTTTGTTCATACGCCACTCTCTTCCTCACTTAAATATCTACGGTTGATGTTCCATACAGCCCAATACAAAATCGGGGTAAACAGTACTGTGGTCAACACCTCGCCCGCCCAACGCAAAAAAAGTTCTGCACCGACCGGTCTGCCCCACAGGACAAATACCACCACATAATATGCGGCGTTTTTGATGACCACACAAATAAGCCAGTATAACAGGGATGCCGGATAGTGCTTTTGAAACAGCACACGGCACAACAATCCCACAACGATTCCGCACACAACAAATGCGATCGTGTAAAACCCGGTTACAGACGGGATCATGGCATCGGTAATCACGCCAGCCAAAAGCCCGATTCCTGCCGCACCTGAGATTCCCTCACGCATCGCAATCGCCGCAACCAGATACGGAACCAATGACGGGGTTGCATGAAAGAGCGAAATTTTACACAGCAAAGTACTCTCTACGATCATTATCGCAGAGATGAGGATCCCATATGACACCCATTTATAAAACGCACGTTTGCTGCTGTCCATTTCTCTACTCCGTTATTTCAAAGGATTTGATGACCAAAACCCGAGTGATTTTTTTCAAATCCACAGCCGGGGTAATGATCGCATATTTGGAGGCGCCATGGGTCTCAAGTTTCACTTCGCCCACCGACCCGATAATCAGGCCCTTGGGGAAGATTCCGCCGTAGCCAGAAGTTTCCACGGTATCGCCCTGCACGATTTTGGTTTCCTTATCCAAATAGGTGAGTTTCAACACATTTTGACCCATGAGTTCAAAACTGCCCTCGGCGGTTGCCACCTCACGGGTACGGGATGCGATTGCAGAAAGCTGAGAGGAGGGATCCACAATGCTGGTAACCATTGCCCAGTTGGTGCCCACCTCACTCACATAGCCCACCAATCCATCCACCGTGACCACGCAGTTATCGATCTGCACACCGGAGAGGGTGCCTTTATCAATGGTGAAACTGCGGGACCAAGTGTCGTTGCTGCGTGCAATAATCTCAGCGGATTCCATCTCATAGGAACTGTTTTTTGTTTTCATGCCGAGTGCGGCACGCAACTGCTCGTTCTCCAAAACCGCTTGGTCTGCATCCCGAAGCGCTCCCCGCATATCTGCGAGTTCTTTGCGAAGTTCCTGGTTTTCCGCTTCCAGTTCTTCGTACTTGGTATAATGCTCCACCACCGACTTTGCCCCGTTGGTCACCCAACTCACGCCGTCTTGGATGGGAGTCATCAGAATATTCACCAGATTGGAGACAGGGGACGCATGACTGGGGGACAATGCCGACCAAATCACCATGACCAGGCATAGCAAAATCGAAGCCAGGAGAATTGCGACCCATTTCTTCTCAAATACATCTCTCACAAATGTTCACCTCATCAAAGGGTGGTGTACCCCAATTCATCCAATAGTTCACACAGTTTACACAGCGGAAGGCCCACAACATTGAAGTAGTCCCCCTCAATTCCTTTTACCAAAAGCGCACCTTTTTGCTGGATGCCGTAAGCACCCGCTTTATCCATCGGCTCGCCCGATGCAATGTAACGATTGATTGCATCTTCACTCAGAGGACGAAACCAAACCTTGGTCACTTCGCAATCGGAGAGCACTTCCCCATCCTTGCAAAGCGCAAGCCCGGTATACACTTCGTGCATCCGTCCCGACATGGAAGAGAGCATACGGAATGCATCCTCCTCATCCTTGGGTTTTTCCAATATCTTTCCGTCTAAGACCACAACCGTGTCTGAACCGATGACCAAGGTCTCCTGCGGCAGGCGAGATGCAACATCCTGCGCCTTTGCTTTCGCAAGTGAAATCACATATTCACGGGGAGATTCCGCAGCTGCGGTTTCCTCCACCCCTGACGGAATGACTTCAAATTCTGCAAACACACGTCCCAAAAGTTCACGTCTGCGAGGGGACTGTGATGCCAATACAACTTGTGCCATAAAAATCTCCATTCTGCCGCCATACGTCAGCACAAATAGTAAATTAAGTTTCTCTTATCCATGTGGCAAGGAATGATAAGAGATTTTTGTGCCCATGTGCGTTTTCGACAAAGTCGAAAAAATCGCACGGGCAATTCAATCCTCCGAAGGCAATAACGTGAAAGGAACTTTCACGTTAAGCTCCTTACTTGGTGCCGGTCGAGCCGAACCCGCCCGCACCACGCTCGGTTTCCGAGAGCGACTGCACCAATTCAATTTCCGGCTGAAGCACAGGCAAAACCGCAAGCTGTGCAATCCGCTCGCCCGGCTGAATTGTATATGCCTCTGCCCCTTGGTTGATGAGTCCGACTTTGATTTCACCACGGTAATCACTGTCGATCACACCCACGCCGTTTGCAAGAGCAAGACCGTGGCGAATGGCAAGACCACTGCGTGCAAAAACGAGCGCCACGGTCTCCGCACCCGGCAGTTCAATGGCAATCCCGGTCGGAATCAGTGCACGGCCGCCCACAGGAAGGGTGACCGCTTCCTCTATACAAGCACGCAAATCCAGCCCTGCCGACCCTTCGGTCGCATAAGCGGGAAGCGGAATCTCGCCGCCGATTTTTTCCGAGCACGCTCTTACCTTTAGTTTCATTATTCCACACCCCGATAATACAAGCCGCGGGTGAATACAGGCGGCTTAAAATCATTTTTCCCCAAATACCGTTCCAAAACCGTGACACATTCTTTGGGATGCTCGGTGGTAAACATCAGCCGTGCAGTTGCAATCCCGATCCCGGAATAGTCCCTCTTTTTATCTGCCAAAAAGAGTTTTTGTGCATTTAGAATCACGTTTCGGTGCGATGCACCATCCCGCACGATTGGGAATGCTGCACCGGTTCGGTCGGTCAAATGCTGGGGGCTGCTGCACACACAGTTTCCCGTGGTATTCTTCACCACACAATGCTCCAAGAGCATGAGCGGGAGTCTGCCATATGCCAAAAGTTCGCACGAAATCCCCTTAGAAAGATCCCGAATCTGGGCAAGCGAGAGTTCCGGGGAAACCGTCAGGGTTTCAAATCCTTCTTGGCGGAGTTCTTTGATGGTTTGCGAATTAAATACATTGAGCCCAAAATCTCCATGCAGTGTAAATCCACGGTCTTTCACCATAGAAATATGCCCGAGATTTCCCACCAATGCATGACGCACGCCACGATCACGGACCAAATCGAGCTGACGCTCCACATCTGCCCGCTCCGGATCACGGATGATACGGGGGAGTTGTGCACACAAAGTGGTATATGCACTCCAGTTATAGAGCTTGCCGGAAATTTTGACCATTTCGGAAAGCGGCAGGATGAGCATAGCAGGCTTCAGTTTCAGAAGTTCCTCGCTCACCTGGTTGGCATCCAGTACCGAAACCGTATATCCGATTTGATGGGATTCGTTGAGGAGTCGCACACCCGGCTGGAATTTTTCCATCGGTCTGCGTGGCGGATTCATGCGCTGACGCATAAGCTCCTCAATACACTCACGGCGCATTGCGTTGATGGCGGAAAGCGGAAGCGAGAGCCCCTCATCCACCTTGATTTTCGCATTGATATATCCAAACGGAGTTCCGCCGGTTTTTCTGAGTTGCTCACGAATGGTGGCAGCATCTAAACTCTTCACCTGAGCAGGCTCGGGAATAGGACCTTTTACCACATGACGGAGCCCGTCCGTGTCCTCCGCGGCAAGCAGAGCGGGATGCCCTTTGCAAATCACGCAGTAAAAACGGATGCCAATGGTGGCACGCTCACCTTGATAGGTCTTGCGCAGTTCTTTATACAGCGCTTGCGACTCGTTTGGGTTTTCTTCGATTCGGGTGCCAAACATCTTTCCGTCCACCCGATTGGTATAATACCCGTCGGTAAAACCTTGGCGGGAGAACACACGTTCCAGCGTCTCCAGTTCTTCCCGCTCCGGTTTGCGTTCTTCATACAATAAGTTGGAATAAATCTGCACGACAGCGGCTACATACTCAGGACGCTTCATGCGGCCCTCAATTTTAATACTTGCAACGCCCATCTCACGAAGTTCCTGCAAATATTCCGCAAGGCAAAGGTCCTTGAGACTGAGCAGGGGTTTGTCGCCCGTGCGGTCGTTTAAGCGATAGGACATTCTGCACGGCTGTGCACAAAGCCCACGGTTTCCGCTGCGTTTTCCCACCACACCCGAGAAATAGCACTGTCCGGAATAGCACATACACAATGCACCATGGGCAAATACCTCGATCTCGATCGGGCTTTTTTTGCAAATATACCGAATTTCTTCACGAGAAAGCTCACGTGAAAGCACCACACGGGTAAACCCGTGCTCTGCCGCACGCAAAACACCGTCTAAATTGTGAATGGTCATCTGTGTGGATGCGTGAATGGGAAGATCAGGTACCATCTGACGGATCATACGGGCAATCCCCAAATCCGCAACGATGACCGCATCCACCCCAAATCGGTTGATCTTTTCCACAACCGCAGAGACCTCATTCAATTCTCGGTCGGTCACCAGCGTATTCAGGGTCACATGCACCTTCACACCACGGGCACGGCAATACTCCACCGCATTTGCGAGTTCTTCGTCGGTGAAATTCTTTGCATTCCTGCGTGCATTAAAATCCCCACTCCCCAGATAGACCGCATTTGCACCGTTTTGGACCGCAGCTACTACCGCTTCATAGGACCCCGCAGGTGCCAAAAGTTCCAGGGTTTTCATGTTTTCTCTTCCTATCTTTGCGCCTTGAGCCCCTCAAGTTCTCGGGTCAGGCTTGTAATTTCCGATTTCATACGGGCAATTGTTTCGAGTTGTTCTTTGAGTTGTCCTCGCAGAAGTTCATTGGTTTCCAGCACCTGATAGTACTCGTCTCCCATATCCATTCCTGCCAAAATGGCGGCCTCTCCCAAGGTCATGTTCGGATTTTGCAAAAATCCGCACACCTTCGCATCCAAATGCGCTGCGATCGTTTGAATATACTCCGCTTCACGGTCTGCACGCAAGGTGTATTCTGTGCCTGCAACGGTAAAGGAAAATCGCTCACTCATAGGAAATCCCTCCATTTTCTTCGGGCAATTCTTTCACTTTTATATCATACCAAATTTTTTGTCACTTTTCTATAAAATCCAAAAATTTTTTGATTTATTTTTTGTTTTGGTGTAAAATGGTAACAATCACCACTTGCCTCCTTAGTTAAATGGATATAACATCCCCCTCCTAAGCGGCAGTTGGTTCGTTTCCTGTTGAGCCTGAAAATTGAATAGTTTTTGCATAAGCCCCCGTAGCTCACCTGGACAGAGCGTGCGCCTCCTAAGCGTAAGGTAGTGAGTTCGAGTCTCGCCGGGGGTGCCAAAAACCCCGCTGCAAGCCCTTTTTCGGGGGTTTGCAGCGTT
>JAFQME010000028.1 GCA_017421025.1 Oscillospiraceae bacterium | reverse complement strand
GTGTCTTTTTTGGCGGAGATGGTGGGATTCGAACCCACGTGCCCGTCTCCGGACAACTCGATTTCGAGTCGAGCTCGTTATGACCTCTTCGATACATCTCCATTTATTGCAAACCCGGACAACGGGTGCTTGCCAAGAATTTGAAACGAACGAGCAGGGACGCTCGTTATGTCCTGTTGCGGTGCCCGAAATTTTTTCGCACCTACGTGCAAAAATTTCGACCGCTGCCACTCCTTATTGCTCGCTTACTCTGCCACCGGCAGCGCTCGCAAACGTCCCCTCTTCGATACATCTCCATTGATTGCACGGAAAACCATGCCATAACAGTATACACGATTTTGTGTTGCAATGCAAGTGTTAATCTGCGTATTGCCCGAAAAGTTCTTCGATTTCTTTTGCCCCAATGACTGTGACCGCATTGGCAAGACTCTTGGAGCGAGCGGAAATTGCGGTGAAGCGTTCCACCTGTGCACGGGTGAGGTGCGGAGTGTTCGGAATCAACTCACGCAGGTAGGCGCGCAGTTCCTCTGTGGAAGAAAGTCCGAGTGCACGAAGGGTTGTATTTGCTTTATCGGGACGGGCAGAGCCCATCGACGCAACAAAATCCGCCAGGAATTGGGCGTTTGCCTCGCCGTGTTGGAAGCCTTCAAAGAACGTGAGCATATATCCCAAAACATGTGCGAAGCCGGTCCCGGTCTGAGCGATGACCTGACCCGCCATGGTAGATGCCTGGAGGAGTTCACCCCGCACTGTATCGGAAAGCTCGCCTGAGCGCAGTTTTCCTAAATTGTTCCCCAGCATCCGAAGCGCACGCAAAGCGACCGCATCGGTATATGCGCTTGCACGCACCGAGAAGTACCCCTCAATACAATGGCTGAGGGCGTCCACCGCACAGGAGACCGTGAGTCGAAGCGGCAGTGTTGCGGTATATTTGGGATCCATGAGTGCTGCTTTTGGGAAAAGCAGGGGACTTTTTACCGTCATTTTGGTGGACGCAGAGGCAACCGTGAGTACCGCATACTGGGTCACTTCACTGCCTGTCCCTGCCGTGGTCCCAACTGCGACCACCGGGAGTGCGGAGGAAACACCGTCACGGTAAATGCTTTCCGCATCCGCATATTCGTGTGCGGCAAAAGCGGCAATTGCCTTTGCTGCATCCAAGGGCGAGCCGCCGCCAACTCCAATCACGAAATCAGCACCGACTTCCCGAGCCAAAGCGCCTGCCGCAAAGCAAGTCTCCACGCTCGGATTGTTTTCCACACGATCAAATACGGTGTAGTCCACACCCTGCAGGATGAGTGCTTCCCGTACATCGTCAAGAGCGCCGCAAATCCGTGCGGAAGTGCGGCCGCACACCAAAAGTGCGTGACGTCCGAGCGTGCGAAACGCATACTCCTTGACCGCACCGCTGCGCATGATGATTTGGGTTGGGTTAAAGCAGGTCCATTCCATTACGATTTCACTTCCTTCAAAATCCCCGCAAGCTCTTCGGCAAGCGGACGCACTGCCGCCAACGCCTCGCTGAGCGCATTTGCACTGGTCCCCACCTCGATGAGGAGCGAGCCTTTGGTTGCGTGCATATTGAATCGGTCTTTGCGTAAGTTGATCGGGCGCATCAGCCCGGGATATTTATCGGAAAGCCGTCCTTGCAGCTTCACACCGAGTTTGAGGTTTTCCTGCCAATTCGGGTGGGAAAGCCCACTCTCGCCGGTGCTGAGCACCAGCATCATCTGTGCTGCCTGTTTCCCATTCACCACCGCTGAGGTCTTGTATTTCACCCCGTCTTTTGCGGTCATGGCGTCCCGGTGAATATCCAGCACCACCGAGATGCCCGGATGATTGGTAAGCGCACGGCGAATCCCCTCAAGGGCACGGGTGTACGAGCCGTTGTAGGAGGGGGAGTCGTATAGATTCGTATCATGCACCACGGAAATCCCATGGGCGGTCAAAATCTCCTTGATTTCACGTCCCACCCGCACCACGTTGTAATTCTTATCACTTGTGCGCTCTACATCGTCCGGTGTGTAGGAGTCCTTCCCCTCGGGAAAGTAGGACTCACTTCCGTGTGTGTGGATGATGAGTACATGCGGTCCCTCGCCCGAAAGGGTAAAGGGGAGCGGTGCATCCAAATACGATTTCAGATTGATTTCCTTGGTGGAATCGTTTTTTAAGTAAATATTCCCGTGCGTGACATATCCGCTCGGGGATTTTGGATCAATACTGATTGCTTTGATGGGGAGCGTGTCGGTCTTCTGAATCGGTGGAGAAAACACCCACGCAGAAAGGGGGGACACTTCCTCTTCTTCATGCTCGGGAATGAGGGAGGGCGGCAGGAGTTCCTTGTCGGAATCCATGCCCAGTTGCGAGTGCAGTGATTTGGAAAGAAATCCTTCATTCGCACCCAAACGAGCAAATAACTGCCGGAACGTGCCCGGCTCCAGTGAGCAACCAACTCGCCAAATGAGTGCGAGCGACAAAATCAGTAGAATCCCTTTCTTTGGTAAGTTTCGCATCCGGCATCCCTCCGTTTTCACCAGTATATGAAACGAAGGGACAGGATATGTTAGGCACGTTCAAACAAAGTTCCCGAGATGACCCCGTCCACAATGTCGTACAGCGCCTCAAATCGGGTGCCGTTTGTGATTACCATGGGAATGGTTTGCTTCATTGCAATCTCTGCCGCATGGAGTTTGGTGGTCATGCCGCCGGTGCCGAGCTTTGTGCCTGCGCCGCCGGCGAGGGAATACAGCGCATCGGTTACCTCGGTCACCCGTGGGATGATTTTTGCATCCGGGTTTTTGTGCGGGTCTTTGTCGTAAAGCCCGTCAATGTCGGAAAAGAGGACCAAAAGATCGGCTCTTGCCAAAACCGCCACCTCGGCGGAGAGCGAGTCGTTATCACCGAAGAGGATTTCTTCTACCCCAACGGCGTCGTTTTCATTGATGACCGGGATTGCACCCACCTCGAGCATTGCTTCCAGTGTGTTCACCAAACTTTCCCGACGACTGACGCTGTCAATGTCGTCGTGGGTAAACAGAATCTGCCCGCAGACGGTGCCATAGTCTAAGAAAAATTTATCATAGATATGCATGAGTTCGCACTGCCCCACAGCCGCTGCCGCCTGCTTGAGGCGCAAGTCCTCGGGACGTGTTTTCATTCCAAGTTTGCTCATGCCAACCCCGATTGCACCCGAAGTGACCAGAATAATCTGATACCCCTCGTTTTTGAGGTCCGAGATGGTACGGACGAGTTTATCCATATTGCGTAAATGCAAACTGCCGGTCGGGTGAGTGAGTGAGGATGTTCCCACCTTGACCACGATGCGGCGAAGCGTTTCGGTATTCATATCGAACCCCCTTGGAGTTTTTTCTTTATTCTACCAAAAAAACAAGGCGCCTGTCAATGCGACAGACGCCTTGAAAAACGCTTTGCTTAGTGGGTGGTGAAGAACATAACAGCAAAGAGCAGAGCGATGATCCAAGTGGTGAGCTTGGTTTCTTTGATCTTGCCGGAGAAGAGCTTGATTGCGATGTAGGAAATCATACCGAATGCGATACCGTAAGAGATGTTGTAGGTAAACGCCATGATTGCCAGAGTCAGGAATGCCGGGACAGCGGAGTCAGCCGAGATCCAATCAACATCCTTGACACAGTTCATCATCAGAACACCAACGTAGACGAGAGCAGCAGCGGTAGCACAACCCGGAATGAGGGAAGCAACCGGAGAGAAGAACATTGCGATGAAGAAGAACAGAGCGGTGAACATTGCGGTAAGCCCTGTCTTGCCGCCTTCTGCAACACCTGCGGAGGATTCTACGTAGGTGGTGACAGTGGAGGTGCCGAAGATTGCACCGGTGGTGGTAGCAATTGCATCAGCCAGCATTGCCTGGTTCATGTTCGGGACATCGCCTTCCTTGGTCAGCAGGTTGCCGCGGGAGCAAGCGCCGAACAGGGTGCCGATGGTGTCAAACATATCAACCATGCAGAATGCAAGGGAAGTGGTGACGATGGTCAGCCACAGGCTGGTGCTGCCATGGGAAGCAATGTATGCGGAGAAGTCGAAGCCTTCGGTGAAGACCTTGCCGAAAGACATTTCGCCGAATTCCTTGAATGCGGTGAACGGATTTGCAGAGGAAAGGGAGATGCCTGCAAATTCGATCCAGCCGAATGCGCCAAACGCATAACCGAGGACATAATAGAGAACAGAGCCGCCCAGGATACCCCACAGAACAGCACCCTTTACCTTGCGAGCGGAAAGAGCTGCCATGAGAATCAAGGATAAGAGGGTGATTGCGATCGGGAACAGAGTGGTCAGGGTAACACCGTCTTTGAGCAGATTCATGGAAACCAGGTTTACCTTGGTTGCAGCGTCGCCGACAACGATGCCTGCGTTCTGCAAACCGATGAATGCGATGAAGAGACCGATACCTGCCGGGATTGCAACACGAACAGCCTTCGGAATGGACTCGAAGATGATCTTGCGCAGACCGGTAACGGTGAGCAGGATGAAGAGGAGACCTTCAGCCAAAATGAGAACGAGTGCGTTTGCGTAAGAAAGACCAAAGCCCATGCAAACCGTGTAAACGAAGAATGCATTCAGGCCCATGCCGGATGCCTGAGCAAGCGGCAGATTTGCGAGCAGGCCCATCAGGACAGTGCCCACGATTGCGGAGAGTGCGGTTGCAATGTAGATTGCGTTGTACGAAACAACGCCGAGTTCAGCAAACATGCCCGAGTTGACAAACAGGATGTATGCCATTGCCATGAATGTGGTAAGACCTGCTAAAAACTCGGTCTTGACCGTGGTGTTGTTTTCCTTGAGCTTAAACATAGCTTAGAAAACCCCTCTCTTAAAATTTGAATTTCCCCACATGTTCTGCCTTGCGATGTTACAAAACACAACATGTGGCGATGTTACATTCATACAATACATGATTTTGACAAAATTTGCAAGAGGGAATGTGAAAAAAGTGTGAACGAAAACAAAAAACTCTCGGTCGTGTAACCGAGAGTTGATCTGTTATTCATAAAGCACACGGCTCTCAGAAAGCCGTGTTTTCATCTCGCTCCGCACAGATTCGGGGGCGAGAATCTCCGCCTCTGCTCCAAATCCGAATACCCATGCATAAAACTGCGGACTCACTGCCACATCGAGATGCACGGTGAAGTGCTCCTCACCGTCGGGGGAGATAAAGAGGTCTTTCCCGAAACGGTCGATGACCGGACCAATCAAGTGATTGGCAAAGCGGAGTTTGACTCGGGTCTCCGCACCGGTGAACATCCCGAATACCTTTTTGGAATATGCCGACATATCCACCGCAGAAAAGGCGTCTTTGCCGCTCCGCTGTGCCTCGCAAAGCGAGATCTGGGTCATTTTATCCACACGGTAGTGCTTGAGCATTTCCGCATCCTTATCCCATGCCAGCATGTAGTAGTTTTCATCGTCCCACATGAGTGCAAAGGGGCTTACTGTGTAAAATTCGCCGTTTTTGCGGAATCTCCGTTCTTTCTTTAAGTCGTATTCAAAATAACGGAACCTGATTTCACGGTCACGGGTGATTGCGGCGGAAATCTCGTCCACGTTGTAATACACGCTTTCGTTCATGCTCTTGACCCGATTGCGGACATACACCTGCCGCTGAAGCAGCTGCGCATCAAATCGGTTTGCCAACGCCTCAATTTTCTTGATGAGCGAAAGGGTCTTTTTCTGGGTGATAAACTTGGAGGATTGCACACTGTCCACCAAAAGCTTGAGTTCAGGCAGTTCAAATTCCCGTGCGCCCACGTAATATCCGCTCGTCTTTCCCCGTACTTGGACAATGTCGATGCCGAACATCCGCAATGCTTCGATATCATCGTAGATGGTTTTGCGCTCTGCCTTGATGTCAAGGCTTCCGAGATAGGAGATGATCTCCGCAACCGAAACCGGATGTTCTTCGTCGGTCATCTCATGAAAATATTGCGCTAAGTATAATAACTTGAGTTTCTGATTTGCGCTGCGTGCCATAAAATCCCCTCCTGTGATTGGTAGGATAGCAAACCAATTGTCCAAAAAAACGGACAGTTAGGTGTATTGGCTGAGGAGTGTAACCATATGTTCCCGATCCTTTGCACCGCTTTCAGAAACCAAGCGCTTGATATGGTAGCGCACACTTCCTGACGAAAGAAAGGTTTTCTCTGCGATTTGATCGGTGGTTTCCCGGTTGAGAAGACACTCAAGAATCTTTTGCTCCACCGGATCGGAGACCGAGAGCAGATGCTCCACAATGAGCATTTCCGCAAACTCGGGGTCCTGATAGAAGCGGTCCTTTGCCTGAATTGGGGTGAGGGAGACCGTGCGTTTTTCGGTTTCGGCTACATCCTCCAAGGTCCATGCGACCTTAACGGTGAGCTCGGAGAAATACCGATGTTTTAAAAGGGTTTCATGGAGATGCACCGCCGCACGACCGAATCGGTCAAAATTCATTTCCAGCGAGCGGATCTCGTTTTTGTAGGCGTCTGAAATGCAGGATGCCGAACAACTCACAACCGTGAGTGAAGAACGAGTCTCAGGAGCTGCGGCACGCAATCGCCGCACCAAACTCACCGCCGCAAAATCATTCGGACAAATCACCGCATCAAAGGTGCTTGCCAAAGGGAAAAAACGGTCGAAACAGTCTTTGAGCGAGCCTTCATTTGCAAAGACTTGCAGGGAAGTGTCCCGCCCCCGCCAAAGATACAAACTGTCCACCCGACCCAGGTCCGAAACCGAGTCGGTATTGATGCCGTAAAGCGCAATCCGTGTTTTTCCTAATTGTGTCAGATGCTCCAGGAGTGCCTTCATTGAGGTGTTGAGGTCCGAACAGACGCAACTGTACAACACTCCGGGCAAATGCTCCGCCTGGTTGCAAAGCAGGATGGGCTTGTGTCCACCCTGGTTCAGCCGTGTCAGGACAGACTCAATCCACTCCCGCTCCGTTGCAATCACAAACACCCCGTCCAAATCGTGCGGACAGGTGCTGTCAATCTCGCAAAACGGGATTCGCTTCTCACGCAGGGCACGTGTTAAACTTTCATATAATTGTTTTCCCCAAAGACTGTGTGCATAGTTGGGGTCACGCAGGATTCCGACCATATTCATCACCTGAAAAAATTATATCGTATCTTGCGGTTGGACGCAATCAAAAAAAACTGCAAAAAAACACAGACATTTTTGCCTTGTTCGAAATCTTTGTAGGATTTATAATAAAACCAGACTGATAAAAAGGAGAATTTTGCTATGAAAGCCGTTCAAGTCGAACAGGTCCAACAAATCATTCCAACCTATCTTCCGAAACCTGCAAATGATCTGCCCATGTTTTTTGAAAACAAGCCGTATCAGGGCGCATCGGGCAGACTGTATCCCATTCCGTATTCGGACGGAATCACCGATGAGAAGCAGGATGTACCATACACGGTTTTCAATTTGGAAAACGAATATATCAAGACCCAGGTGCTGCCCGAAATCGGCGGCAAGATTCTGCGTGGCTACGACAAAGTCGGCGCCCATGATTTCATCTACTACAATGAGGTAATCAAGCCGGCATTGGTCGGTCTTGCCGGTGCATGGATCTCGGGCGGTATTGAATTCAACTGGCCGCAGCACCACCGTCCCACCACCTTCATGCCGCTTGAGGCGGTCATTGAGGAAAATCCGGACGGCGGCAAAACCGTTTGGACCGGTGAAGTTGAGCCGTTTGGACGCATGAAAGGCATGGCTGGCATCACCTTGGATCCGGGCAGAAGCTATATCAAAGCAAAAGTCCGTGTGTATAACCGCACCGCAATGCCGCAGTTGTTCATGTGGTGGGCAAACCTCGCAGTTCCGGTAAATAACGACTATCGCACCATCTTCCCGCCCGACTGTGAATGGGTCAACGACCATGACCGCCGTGCTGTGCTGTCCTGGCCGATTGCAAAGGGTGTGTATCAAACCGCCCGTCCGTATGACTTCGGAGAGGGGACCGACCTGTCCCATTACGATGCGGTCAAAGTTCCGTCCTCGTATCTCATCTCCCAGGGTCAGTCGGATATGGACTTCATCGCAGGCTATGATGTGGGAATCCAAAAAGGCATCGCCACCGTGGCAAACCACCATATCTCCCCGGGTAAGAAAATGTGGCACTGGGGCATCGGGGAATTCGGTGATATGTGGTGTAATAACTTAACCGACGAAAACGGTCCGTACATTGAGCTGATGACCGGTGTTTACACCGACAACCAGCCGGACTTTACCTGGATTGCACCGTATGAATCCCGTGAATTTGAGCAGTATTGGTATCCCATCCGTGACATCGGTGAGGTAAAAAATGCCACCATTGATGCGGCACTGAATCTGGAAGAGCGGGAGGACGGTGTGTTCTTCGGCTTCAACGTCACCGGTGTATTTGCAAATGCACAGGTGCGTGTCACCGCAAAGGACAAGGTCCTCTTTCACGAGACCTGCGACATGACCCCGGAAGTCTCTTACATGAAGACCATCCAAACCGATGCGGAGTTTTCCGATATCACAGTCTCACTCATGAGCGAAGAGGGGAAAGTGCTGGTTTCTTACACCCCGTATGTCCGTGGACAGAAAGAACCCATCATCCCGAGAAAACCGGTGGTACGCCCCTCGGAAATCGAAACCGTGGAAGAACTCTATATCAACGGCTACCATCTCGAGCAATACAAGCAGCATAACTACCGTGCCGAGGACTATTATTTAGAGGGCATCCGCCGTGACCCGGGCGATATCCGCTGCAACACCTCCATGGCACGAATCTCGCTCAAAAACGGGTTGTTTGAGGACTGTGTGTCCTATTGTGACGTGGCAATCCGCCGCCTCACCGCAAGAAACGAACACCCCACCGATACCGAAGCATTCTACTTGAAAGGGCTTGCACTCACGTTTATGGGGCGTGAAAAAGAAGCCTATGACATTCTCTACAAAGCGGCATGGAACTACACCCACCGCTCCGCTGCGATGTTTGAACTCGCTTGCATGGACTGCAAGCAGGGGGACTATTTCGAAGCGCTGCGCAAACTGGAGGAATCCTTGGGACTTAACCGAGGCCACACCAAGGCGCAGAACTTGAAAAACGCAATTTTGAGAAAACTCGGCAAAACCGCAAAGAGCGAAAGCGACGACAAACTCGATCTCTTTGCGCTGATTGAAAACTCCCATGTAGAGGATCATTCCGCCCTGATTGCGCAGTTTGCAGCGAAAGCGGAAAACATCCTCGATGTTGCACGGGACTACATGAAAGCAGGACTTTTGGACGACGCACTCTATGCGTTGGGCTTCTATCACGGCGAGTCTCCGCTGGTGGAGTACTACAAAGCCTATCTCACCCGTGAGAACAAGTACATCAAAGCCGCCGAGGCGATGGAGAGCGGATATTGCTTCCCGTCGAATCTTGAGGATATTGCGGTCTTAACATACGCAATCGAGCAGGATTCCACCGCAGCAAATGCCTGCTACTATCTGGGCAGCTTGTATTACGACCGCTTCCGTTACGATGAGGCGGCAAGCCTGTGGAATGAGGGCATCCGCCGTGACAAAACCCACGGAAAAATCTGGCGTAACCTCGCACTGTACTATTTCGACAAGGCAGGCGATGCAGCCACCGCCAAATCCTGCATGGAACAGGCACTCAAATACAAACACGATCCTCGCCTGCTTCTGGAATATCAGCAGCTTCTTAAGAATATGAATTACACCCCTGAGCAGCGCCTCAAAGTCTACGATGAATATCCCGACCTGCTTGCAGAGCGAGATGACTGCTACCTCGATCGCTTGACTTTGATTTCGCAGACCGGCGATTTCAAACGTGCAATCGACCTCGCAAAAGCAAAACGCTTCCATATCTATGAAGGCGGTGAGGGAAAACTCACCAAGCAGCACGCATGGATGCATGTGCTCTACGGCAATGCCCTGACAGCAGAAGGCAAAACCGAGGAAGCAAAGGCTGCATATCTGGACGGCGTGAATATGCCGAAGTCCTACGGCGAAGCAAAAACCTTCTTCAATCAGGAAGCACATATCTTCTACTTCCTCGGACGTTTGTGCGAGCAGGTAGGTGAGGACGCAAAGTCCGCTTATGAAGAAGCTGCAATTTACAAAGCAGCAGTCAGTGAACTCTCCCTCTTCCGTGCTTTGGCACTGAACAAACTCGGACAAAACACCGAGGCGGAAGCCGTGCTTTCCGAAATGCTGAGCGTTGCGGAAAACTTCATCCAAAACTCGGATCTGCGCACCTATTACGGGGTCGGCTCGCCCTCGCCCATGCCGTTTGAGTATGACATTGTGAAAAACAACATGACCGACGGCAGTATCTTGAAAGCATTCGCACTCCTCGGCTTTGGCAAACCTGCAGAAGCGGAAGAGGCAATGGCAGTCGCCCGCAAGTACAACCCGTATGACTTCCGCATCTTCGCATTCGATGCGGTCAAGGAGCGTCTGTAATGATGCTGTACACCGTCAAAAGCGGGAAGTGGTCGGCACAAATAGCACCCGAATTTGGCGGAAACGTAATCAAACTTACCTATGCGGGCGAGAATGTCTTTGTCCCGCTTCAGAATCCCGACCAACTCAAAAACGACCCCTATCTGCAGGGAGCACCCATTCTGCTCCCTGCAAACCGTACCCGAGATGCACGTTTTTCGTTTGAGGGGAGAGAATACCGCCTCCCCGTCAATGAGAAACGAAACGGTGCACATCTGCACGGACTGGTTCACACCCAAGAGTTTACCGTGTTGCGCCATCAACCGGAAGAGATGGTTCTTTCCTTTGAAAACAAAGGCGAAATCTATCCGTTCCCGTTTGTCCTCACCGTGGAATATGCCATCCGTGAGGATGCATTTGTGCAAACCTATCACATCCAAAACAGCGGAAATACCGCAATGCCGGTCACCTTTGCCCTGCACACCACCTTTGTCGAGCCGGATACGTTCTCGGTCCCCATTGATGCGTGTCAGGAAAAGGATGACCTCCATCTCCCCACCGGGCGTTATGTCGCACTTTCTCCGCAAGAGTCGGCATATGTAAGCGGAAGCGCCTCCAAAGGGAAGATTATCTCAGGCTACTACCGTGCGTGCGGACTCTCCGCAAAAGTCGGGAAATTTACCTACACCGCAAGCGAGGAGTTTGACCATTGGGTTTTGTTTAACGCACGTGGCGAGCGTGGTCTCTTGTGCGTCGAGCCGCAATGCGGTGCGGTGGACGGACTCAACCACGGTGCCTGCCGTGTCATCCTCCCGGGTGAGACCCTCACCCTGTGGACACGTCTTGACGAGAAGTACGAAACACGTTATCCTTAAAATGACAAGGAGGGAACCTATATGGTATGGACTAAAGAACGAGCATGGGAGTGGTACAACGCCCGCCCGTGGATGCGCGGCTGTAACTTCATGGGGAGCGACTGCGCCAACCGTATCGATCAGTGGCAGTCCCTGCACTGGGAAGAGCATTTGGAAACCGCAGACCGTGAACTGGCACTGTGCGCCGAGACCGGCTTTAACACGATTCGTATCATTTTGGAATACACGGTTTGGGAAGAAGAACACGACACCTTCTTTGACCGCTTTGATGAGTATTTAGACACCGCCGCGAAATACGGCATCTCCGCCATTGTGGTGTTGGGGAATGACTGTATGCCGCCGCTGTCTCCCGAATGGAAACGTCCTGCCATCGGAGAGCAACACTACGACTGGGGCTATCACGGGGGCAGAAGAGTCTCCCAGCACGGGACCTTCTCCACTGTGGGTTATCATCTCATGGACGAGCCCGAGCTTGCCCTGCGCCATTACGAAATGGTGCGTGAAGTGGTGGAGCGCTACAAAAACGACGAACGCATCTCGGTTTGGGATGTTTACAATGAGGTGGGCAACAGCAACCGTGAGGGACTCACCATGCCGCATTTGGTCAAGTTCTTCGAAATCATCCGTGAGATTGACCCCATCCAGCCGCTCACCTGCTGTTTGTGGAGTTTTGCGGGCTTGGATTCTTTGGACGACCTCCCGCCGCTTCAGAAATATGCGATGGAAAACTCCGATTTGATTTCCTATCACAATTACAATTCCTATCAGGAAAATATCCGCATCATCGCACTCCTCAAAGAACTCGGCCGCCCGATTCTGAATACCGAGTGGCTGGCACGCTGTATGCATAATAACGTGCAGGAGATGTATCCGCTGTTCTATTTGGAGAAAATCGGCTGTACCTGCTGGGGCTTTGTGGCAGGCAAGTACCAGACCTATGAGCCGTGGAACAATATTTGGGATAAATACGAAGCAGACCCCACTTTGGATTGGGACTTCACCAAATGGTTCCATGACCTCTACCGCCCGGCACTCCGTCCGTATGACCCCAAGGAAATCGAGCTCATCAAGCAGTTTTCCGCATATGCGGACGCAGACTTTGCAAAGAAATAATGAAAACGGCATTGGTTGCAGCCAATGCCGTTTTGTGTTAGAATGAAACAAGCAGAAAGGGTGATTTTGTGGACACAATCAAGATTCAATCAAATGGCGTCAAAATGATCGCCCACCGTGGGCTGAGCGGCATTGAGCGAGAGAACACCTGCGCTGCATTCGTTGCGGCAGGAAACAGAAGCTATTACGGTGTGGAAACCGATGTGCATGTGACCAAAGACGGGAAATTTGTTGTCATTCATGATGATACAACCCGGCGTATTACATTGGGACAAACCGATCTCAATGTGGAGGAGAACGGCTACTCGGATGTCAAACACTTGATTCTGCCGGATTTGGACGGCACAACCGTTCGAAGTGATATCAGAATCCCGCTTTTGGAGGAATACATCAAGATTTGCAAGAAATACGAAAAGATTTGTGTGCTTGAAATTAAAAATCACCTGGAACAACCAGCAATTGAAACACTCGTTGCGCAAATCAAAGAGTTGGAATACACCGAAAGCGTTGTTTTCATTGCATTTGATCTGGAAAACTGTGTGAATCTCAGAACCCTTCTTCCAAACAATGCGATTCAGCTTCTTACCACGCAGGAAGTGACAAACGAATTGATCAAAACCCTTTGTCAATACAAATTTGACCTTGATATCTATTACAAACAATTGACTGCCGAGGCGGTAACCCGTTTGCATGAAAACGGGATTTTGGTGAATTGTTGGACTTGTGACGACCCGGCCGAGGCGGAAGTCCTGGTTTCTTACGGGGTGGATTTTATCACCAGTAACATCTTGGAATAAAGGGCTTGAATCCGCAAAAACTGCATCAAAAAAACTCGGTCATACGCCGGTATGACCGAGTTTTCGTTCGTTTGCGATTAGATTGCGGTGTAGCCGCCGTCGATGGGCAGAATGACGCCGGTAACGTAAGAAGCCTCGTCACTTGCGAGGAAGATTGCGCCTGCATTGAGTTCACCCTCTTTGCCGTAACGACCGAGCGGAACGGTTGCCTTCATGTAAGCGGTGAAATCATCGGTTTTGAGGACATCTTCGGTGAGTTCGGTTGCGAAGTAGCCCGGGCAGATGCAGTTACAAGTGATGTTGTACTTTGCAAGCTCTGCAGCGACCGCACGGGTGAAGTTGACCACGCCGCCCTTGGATGCATGGTAAGCAACCGTGTCGATTGCCGGGTTGCCGACCAAGCCGTACATGGAAGCGATGTTGATGATTCTGCCGTAGTTGTTCTTCTTCATGACATTTGCAAATGCACGGGTGACATAGAACACGCTGTCAAGGTCTGCCGCCATGGTGAAGTTCCATTCTTCGTCGGTCATTTCCAAGACACCTGCGTTCTTTGCGCTGCCTGCGCAGTTGACCAAAACGTCAACTTTGCCGTATTCCTTCTCAGCAGCTGCAGCTGCAGCGTTTGCCTGAGCGGGATCGGTTACATCACACTTAACAGGGAGACAGCGGACACCCATTGCACGGAGTTCTTCAGCCAGTGCTTCGAGCTTTTCGATTCTGCGAGCGGTGATTACAAGGTCAGCGCCCTGAGCGGCAAAGCCGCGAGCCATTTGTGCGCCAAGTCCAGACGATGCGCCGGATACTACGACGACACGGTTTTTCAGAGAAAACATAAGAGGACCTCCTGTTAATAATTTTGTAACAATTATACGCTAAAAGACTCCGGTTGTCAAATAGAATTCGTTGCTTCATGTCGCATTTTGTGATAAACTAAAAACAAGTTATTTGGAAAAGAGGGAAACAATCTTGCACTATTTGAAACAATTCGGGATCATACTTGCGGTCTCGTTTATCGGAGAAATCTTAAACTTCCTCATCGACCTGCCCATTCCGGCATCGATTTACGGCATCATCTTGCTGTTTTTCGCACTCGAGTTTCGCATGGTTAAACTCGAATGGGTGAAAGATGCGGGAAAATTCCTCATCGCTATCATGCCGGTGATGTTCATCCCTGCCGCAGTCGGGTTGTTGAATGCGTGGGACGTGCTTCGCCCGGCACTGGTTGCCTATGTTTCCATCATGGTCATCACAACCGTGGTGGTCATGGCGGCATCGGGCTGTGCCACCCAGGCGGTCATCCGCAGAAAAGAGAAGAAGGGGGGCAAAACAAATGGCTGAGTTTTTTCAGAACAGCGTGTTTTTCGGCAGCCTTGTGAGCCTTGCGTTTTACGGGGTCGGTGTCCTGCTCAAACAAAAATTGAAACTTGCCATCTTCAATCCGCTCTTGGTGGCGATTCTCCTGACCATGGCATTTCTCCTGGTCTTTGACATTGACTATGAAACCTATCACGCAGGGGCAAAGTATTTGAGTTTCCTGCTCACACCTGCCACTGTTGCCCTTGCCATTCCGCTCTATGAGCAATTCCAAAAACTCAAGGAAAATGCGGCAGCAGTTGCAGTCGGAATCATCACCGGTGTGGTCACCAGTATGGTAAGTGTGCTGATTCTGTGCCGCCTCTTCGGGCTTGGCCATGTCGAGTATGTCACCCTGCTGCCCAAATCCATCACCACCGCCATCGGCATGGGGGTCTCCGAGGAGCTTGGCGGCTATGTCGCCATCACGGTTGCGGTCATCATTGTGACCGGGATTATCGGGAATATCATTGCCCAAGGCGTGTGCCGTATCTTCCGCATCACCCATCCGGTCGCCAAGGGAATCGGCATCGGAAGCGCTTCCCACGCCATCGGCACCACCAAAGCCATGGAGCTTGGGGAAGTGGAGGGCGCAATGAGCGGGCTTTCCATCGCCCTCTCGGGTATCCTCACCGTCCTGCTCGCAGGCGTGTTTGCAAAATTTATGTAGAGAAAAGCACCCGTCAAGACGGTTGAGATTAGGCCAATCGCCTTGATGGGTGCTTTTTTGTTGTCATTCGTGTCAATATGTGTTATAATGAATCTGCGACATAAACTCAATACTGTAAGCCCTAAGGGAAAAGTTTGCTTTTTTTTGGTAAAAATGCAAGCTCTTTTTCGCATACTTTTCTGCTTAGGGAGTTGTGAGTTTGTGTCGCAGCAAATGGAGCTATGTGTTTTTCGGTGCGTAGCTTCGGCTGCGCACTTTTTTATTGGAAAGGAGGAAGCAGAATGAAACGAAAACTTACGGTGGGTCTTGCGCTGCTGTCGCTTTTGATTTGCCTGTCGGGTTGTTTTCTGGTGCCGAGTCAATGTGCGGTTTCCGGCTGTCCCGCTGAATCTTCCCGATATTCAGACTATTGCCACAAGCATAAGTGCATGAACACCCATTGCAATAACCGTGCGATCGACGAATGGACTTATTGCAGAGCGTGTTTGAGCGAAGCAGGTTATACGGATTTTGACGATTTTGGATACTAAAAAGGAGATTAGAGATGAAAAAGTGGTTGGGCGTTTTGCTTTGTGTGGTCATGCTGATATCCTTATGTGCTTGTGAGGAAGAGACTGAAAAATCAGAACAACAAGAAACAGAAGTTCAAGAGGAAATTGTGCAGGAGCCGGAAAAAACAGAAATCACAGTAGAAGAATTTATCGAGATGGTAGACGGCATTTGGGTCGATTTGAGTGATTTAGGTGAAGCTTATGATGATATTGGGGGTGCAAGTTTTTCTTTTGAAGCGTTTGAGGATGGGTGGTGTTATTCCGGGGCTTATCCGGGAGGAATGGGGCGTTCCGGTGAGATCGTTGGCGTGAAACAGGAAGGAGATCTCTATACGGTTACTGTGCACTATCCAGCCGGCTATGAAAATGGCGATGACTATCTGGAAGAAAAAACGGGTGAATCAAGAATGAGAATCAAGGGGGATAAACTGACCTATGAGGGAAGTGATATCCCATTGACCCGAATGGGAAAGCGTCTTGAGGACACCATTCCGGCAGTTTCGGAGTACTACCACACGAATACTGTATCTTTTTTTGATGTCAATGACTTTAAAGAAAACTTGAACATGGCAATTGTGGATTTTTATCGTGACCTTGATATTAATGCAATTGAAAAAGATTATCTTGTGAAGAATTGTGAAATTTCTGATGCTCCGTCAGATTCAGTTTATGATCAAATGATCACTTGTACATATGGACCGGGACAAAATGCTGGATTGACTGCTGCTATTGTGGATGGAGAAATCCAGGAAATCTTTACATTCCTCTATATTGGTGAGGTGGATACAAATGGTGAACAACTGGCAACAATTGGAACGATGCTTATGATTCCAACCACACTGCTTGATCGCACTTACAAAGGGTTCGATCCAATTTTCACGCTCTTTGCCGATATTATCCAAAATGGAAGAGAAGACGGAACAAAGAGAACAATTACAAAGAACGGAATGGACTATAGAATCACATTGTCAGACACAATGTTCGGCTATACCATAGAAAAAAGTGGTTGGAGAAACAACTGACCTGCTCGCAGGGGTATTTGAAATGCCAATGTAAAATGGAGGTATGAATGATGAAAAAGTGGTTGGGCGTTTTGCTTTGTGTGGTCATGCTTGTTACGTTTTGTGCTTGCAGAGAGGAAACCGGATTGCTTGCAGCGAGCGATATTGAGCAAAAACTCAATGAAGCGTACATTGAAGCGATGGACGGTGCTGCCGATGATTACGAAGGGGTCAGTGAGTTTACACTTAAAAACGTAAAAGAAGAAACCCATGACCAAACGTTTCATTGCTTTGTACTTCCGTCTAAAGACGATGTTATGGGTTTTCGTGTAATGGGCTTGGTCAAAAACGGCCAAATTATTCAAATCCAATCTTCGTATACCGGATTTGAAGACGAGTTTCATCAGATGGACAGTGAAATCCAAATGATTTTTCAACTGCTTCCGGTATTTCCGGCCGGTATTTTCAAAAAAGAACTAGACAGCATCAATAAGTTTGGTGGTTTTATCGACAGCATGGAAGTTGTCAATGACGGGTCGTCCGGAGCATTTAAAACAAAATTGGTCGATGGCGATCTTGAGTACACTTATATGGGTGGCACAGGGAACGGGGGTGTTATGTCAATTTTCACCGTTCGTTATTTGCCTGCGTTTTCAAACGGATTCTTTGAAGATGAAACGGATCTAACAGAAAAATCAGAGGAAGAGGAAACCCAACAAGAGGTGTTGGTGCAATCTCCCGAAGAAGAGTTCTGGGAAAAGGTGTCCGGTGTTTGGATGAACATGAATCATTACGACGAATATCCGCATTTTGACTTCATCCGGTTTGAAAACGGTACGATCGTGTACGGTACCATGTGGGGCGAATTCTGGGGCGACCCGGAAGAAATTTCTCAAATCACCAAAGTGGGTCCGGACCAGTTCGAAATTGACGGGGACAGCGTTGTCTTTGCTCGGAATATCAATCAGAAAGTCAAAGGTGAAGCCGAGTTGACCCTGGGCGACACCCGTTATATTTACATGGGAAGCGATTTAGAGGAAGCATCGGAAACCTATCTTAATCTGTACGAGTAACTGCTTTTCTTCTTGTAAACCCAAATCCGATGTGATAGAATTGTAAACACTTACTACATCAAAAGGAGAGAAAAAATATGAAACGGATTCTCAGTTTGCTCTTGTGCGTGGTCATGCTGTTTTCCATCGCAGCTGCAGCGGATAGCTACGGCGATGTATTTGGAAACAACCCGCAGGAAGTGGAAACCAAAACCTATAAGCAGAAATTCTGGGATGTGGACAAATCCCATTGGGCATTCACCGCAATCGCAGAATTGAGCGACCGTGGTGCCATCAACGGCTATACCGACGGGTCGTTTAAGCCAGACCGTACCGTGACCCGTGCGGAATGGGCGAAGATCATGGTGCAGGCAGCAGGGCTTCAAGCAAACGATAACTCGGTCCGTTTTTCCGATATGCAGGGACATTGGAGCATTCCGTATGTCAACGCAGCGGCAAGTTATCTGACCGCATTCAACGACGGACGTTACCGCCCGGATCAGGCGGTCACCCGTGAAGACGTGACGGTGGCTATGGTCAAACTCAAAGGCTATGATTTGGGCGAAGTGGATTATTCCGTGCTGTCCTCATTCAAGGATGTTGCCTCGATTTCCAACTCCATCAAAGTCTATGTGGCAATCGCAGTGGAAAAGGGTCTCATCAACGGCTTTACCGACGGCACTTTCCGTGGTCAGGCAACCCTGACCCGTGCGCAGGCGGCAACCCTTTTGTGGCGTGCATTCCAGTTCGGAAGCGATAATAAATCTTCTGCGTCCGACTCCTCCTCTACACAGGGCAATCAGGAAACTCCGGGCCCTGTTGTCGATTCCAATCCAAGCACCACCCCATCCCAGCCGGGCACCGCACTCACAGTCGGGGCTCTTCCGGGGGACTATCAGGACACGGTCAGCGGTCGTGCAGGCATGGAGATCAAGAAAATCGGCGACACCTATAAAATCTGCATCCATTGGGGCTCCAGTGCAAGTGAAACTGCTTATTGGTTTTTTGATGCAACCCTCGATAAAGCAACCGGGAAACTGGTCTATGAAAACGGCTTTGAATTTAACCATATCTCCAATGAGGACGGCACATTTACCTGGGATCTGCAAAACGACGATTGCACCGGCAATTTCGTCCTGGACGGAAGTCTCCTGGTTTGGAACGATGTGAGCGAGGACCTCTCCGGTGTCTGTAAGTTTGAACGTACCGGCACATTGCAGGAGGGCGATAAATCGCAGGGATATGAGGAAGCCAAAACCGCACTGCAAAAGTACTTAGACGTTTGCATGACAGTAAAGCTTTATGAAGGCAAAGCGGAAAAAGAATCCCGCATTGCAAAGCAGTACAATCAGGTGCTCGGACTCCTGCTTCATTGCTTCGGCTACAAAGACAGCGATGAGCTTTTGGAAAAGGTGAGTGCGGTTCACGAAATTGCGCTCAAACTGCCCGAGTCCATCGAAACTGTGGCTGAATACAATAGCCATCTGTATTCGTTCAATTCCGCTTCGGCAAGTATGAGAGATTCCACTTTAGTTGTGGAATTTCCAAAATTCAAGAGTTCATACTCAGACGCAACCCTCAAGTTTGCGTATGACAAATCCAGCTTTAGCGTGGATGTCAAAAAACTTTCTAATTATTGGGCGGAGGCACACCCGGTTGCTCGCTTGTTCATTTCAATCTTTGCTACCGGGTATCGAGACGCAGAATTGGAACGCTTGCTCAATGAAGAAATTCAAAAACAGGAAAACAACGAAGAAATTTTGATTGAGTTGTACTACGGCGGCTACAATCTCGAGATTTCTTTTGAGGAAACCGGTTATCGTGAGGTCACCATGACCGTCACCGGCACCAAGGGGGCAAAGAAACCGAGCAGCTCCAAGCCGACTTCCAACAAGGTGAACACAGAGACAAAACCGAGTGAGTCGATTCCGGAAGAAACACCGACTCCCGTCACCCCGGAAGTTTCCGAAACCGAAAAAACCGGAACAAAAGGTTATGACTATCAGCTTGTTTGCAATTATTGCAAACATAACGACGGTGTCAGACACATGGAGCTGGAATACGGGGTCAAAACCGATGTTAAATGGACCTGCAGCGCTTGCGGAAAAGAGAATTGGAACTATATCACGTTTAGATGGTAAAAAACATGTAAGATGCATGGACTCCATTGACAAATCTCATTTATATGGTAGAATAAACTATAAAGATATTTTAGGGGGTTGTTTCTATGTTTAATTCTACTCTTCCGGGGCTTACCGCATTTATCGCACTTGCACTTGTCGTTGCAGGAATGATTTTTTTGTATTTGAAAATCATTCCGAAAAAGTACGATCAGTCGTTTGCCAACAAACTTTACCAGGGTTTGCATGATTATTTCAATTTCAAAAAGCTTTACATAGAAGAAGTTTTGAAGTTCCTGTTTACCCTGCTTACTGTTTTTTGCGTAGCAGCCGGTATTGCCACCATCCTGTCATCGTTCTTCGGGATTTTCCAAAATCTCGAATACCTGTTTGATGGATATCTCTCCTTTGGCGAGTTGATGGGTACATTCTTTAGCGGTGTTTTGGTCGGCGTCTTAATTATTGTCCTCGGTACCATCGTGGTTCGCCTTGTTTATGAAGGAATTTTGATGTTCATTCTTCTCGTTAAGAATGTGATTGAAATCAACAACAAGACAAAATAAGCAAACAAAAAAGCACCCAAAGGCGTCTTCACATAGGGAGAAATCGGTTTTGACCCGCCCTTTTCCGCAAATACTGCATCAAAAAGCACCGATATCCGACAGGATAATCGGTGCTTTTTGATGCAGTATTTGCAAAAAAGTTCAGCTTCAAAACTGCAAAGCATCGAAAAGAGAGAATTTCGGGATGGAGAGCGAGTAAAAAATGTGACGGAATCCTGGCGGATCCAAAACATTTTTTGTGATGCTATCCGTACGAAACTCCGCTTTTCGACGAATGATCCCTATATGAAGCCGACTAACGGGTGCTTTTTTTATATTCTAAAATCACAGCCGTTTTGGATGTCAAAAGTTTGGAAGTACGCTTCCTCCATTGGAATCCATTTCGCAAAGAAATCCTTAGCATTCGGGCGCTGTTGGACCCGAGCGGTCTGCACCTCTTTCGAAACCGAGAGAAACACAGAGAAATCGTAATATCCGGCAAAATCCGGGTGCATGGAATACGCACCCTCCACAAGGACCAAAGGAGTGGGAGAAATGCGGATGGGGGCGCAGTACGTTTGCTGTTTGCAGTCAAACCGAATGTAATCAAACGCCTCCCCACGGGAAAGCGGGAGAAGTACCTGCTCTAAAAACCGTGCACGGTCGATGTTCCCGTCACCCGTTCGACGGGAAAGCGGGAGGAAAAAGTCGTCCATGTGGACCACCGTGCAGCCGTATTTTTGGGCGAGTCTTGAAGCAAGGGTGGTTTTGCCGGCGGCGCTTCCGCCTTCGATGGCAACAATCCCACGCCCAAGTTGCTCAATCCGGGAAAAGAGTTCTTTCATTTCCGCTCACGCTCCAAAACCATGACCAAAATCGGAATCAACACAATCTGAATGAGAATTCCGGGCAGTGCGTTTGTCACCGCACCTGCAAGGAATGCGGAAAAACCAAATTCAAAGCCCATACAGAGAAAACAAGCAGCCCCCCAAACCAGACGACCAATCACCATGGAAAGCACGAGCGAGAGGTAAATTGCCCATTTTTTCTTTGGGAGATGTGTGTGCAACAAACCTGCAACCAAGCCATATGTCATGAGTTCAAACGCCATGCACAGCGCCGAGGGGAAAAACACCGGGATGCCCAGGGTCAGCGAGCGTAAAAGCGGGGTGAGAAACCCCACTGCCATGCCAAACACACCGCCGCAAAGGAATCCGCACAGAAGCACGGGAATGTGCATCGGGCAGAGCATTTTCCCGATTTCCGGGATTTGCCCGGTCACAAACGGGAGTAAATACCCGAGTGCCAAAAATACCGCTGAAAATACCAGGCGGCGCACCTTGCTCATCTGTTTCATACCAAACCTTCTTTCTGCAGTTCAGTATACCATGACGCATTGCGAAAATCAATGTGCTGTGATAGAATAAAAACGGTGATTTTATGAAGATTCTTATGATCGTTACAGGCGGCACCATCGGAAGCCGTGTATCAAATGGCTGGGTGGGGTTAGACTCGGACACCCGTGATACGTTGCTGGAACACGCCCCCTACCATCCGTCGGAGTTTACCGTGATCACACCGTACACCGTACTGAGTGAGCAGCTTTCCGCACAGGAACTCAATCTTCTGCAAGAGACGGTTGCGCTCCACATCCAAAACGGCTATGACGGCATCATCATTACCCACGGTACCGATACTCTCCAGTATTCCGCAGCCGCAATCGAATATGCCTTTGGCGGCTGTGAACTTCCCATCGTGTTTGTTTCGGCGGATTTCCCGCTGGAGGACCCACGCACCAATGGAAATGCCAACTTTGAAGCTGCGGTGGAGTTCATCCGTGCCCGAGCGGGAAACGGTGTGTTTGTCAGCCATCGCAATGCGACAGATTCCAAAACCGACCTCCACATCGCAAGCCATGTTTTGGCGCATGGGGAGTGCAGTGCAGACCTGTTCTCGATTGAGGGGACCCCCTATGCCACCTACGACGGGACAATCACGGTGCACGGAAGCCTTTTGGATTCCGCTCCGCTCGGGGTGGTGCGTTACACCGAAACTTCAGGGGTTTTGCTTGTCACTGCGGCACCCGGCGATGCGTTTTCCTATTGTCTGGACGGGGTGCAGGCGGTCTTGCTCAAACCCTACCATTCCGCCACCCTCAATACTGCAAGTGAAGCGTTCAAGGCATTTTGCAAACGGGCACAAGAGCGGGGGATTCCGGTGTTTGCGCTCAATGTCAAATCCGGGGTCAGCTATGAAAGTACCAAGGCGTTTGACGCCCTCGGAATTCATGCACTCCCGTACTCTACCGCAATTTCCGCCTATATGAAACTCTGGGCGGGCATGAGCCTGGAGCGGAATCTTGCAACCACCCGAATCGCACAGGAAATCCTCAACGGGTGATTGGAGGAAACTGTGTAACCAACCGGAGTTGCAGTGCTTTGCCGAAATCGAGGGGGAAATGAAAAAATATCAGGCTTCCAAATGGTAACAAAAGAGGGGAGTTGACATGGAAGTGTTTGAAGTAAGAACGAAGAACCAAATTGAAATCGGGAAAAAATCGAGGGTGTATTTCACCTGTCATCCCGACGATTTCGCAGTGTATTTTGAGAAAATCTGTGAAGATTTGTTCCAAACACATGACTGTGCGATTTACTATACCGAAGATATGACTGCACAAATTGCCGAAGATGAAAAAGATGTGGATCTCGGGCGCAACAACCTGTTTGTGGTGCCGGTTACTCTCAAGCTTCTTACAACGCCAAATCGTGCTATGGATGAGGATATCCCCTATGCACTTCAAAATCACATCCCGGTGCTTCCTATTATGATGGAGGCAGGACTTGATTCTATTTATTCCAGACCAGACAAATTTGGAGAACTGCAATATCTCAATCCGTTCAGCACGGATATGACCGAGATTTCCTATGCGGAAAAACTCAAAAAGTATCTGCAATCAGTCCTCGTCAGTGATGAGATGGCACAGCGCATCCGTGCTGCGTTCGATGCATACATCTTTCTCAGTTATCGAAAAAAGGATCGCAAATATGCAAACGAGCTCATGCGTTTGATTCATGCAAACCCGGAATGTCAGGACATTGCAATCTGGTTTGATGAGTTTTTGACCCCGGGCGAGAGCTTTCGGGCAAACATCGAGAAGGTCTTGGATGATTGCAAGCTCTTTACGCTACTCGTCACTCCGCACCTTTTAGAGACCGTGATAGATCAAAATGGGGTTGAACGGGAGAATTATGTGGTCTCTACCGAACTTCCCCTTGCACGCTGTAAGAAAGAAAAAACCGGAATCGACATCTTTGCGGTTGAAATGGAAGATACTGACCGGGATAGACTCTCTGCCATTCACGTTGAAAATCCGGTTCGTGTAGATGATGAGGAATTTCGTGCTCGTCTTTTGGAAACAACCTCAAACATCGCAATCTCGTCCAATAACACCCCAGAACATACCTTTCTCATTGGGCTTGCATATTTTGACGGCATTGATGTGGAGGTCAACCGTGAGCGTGGCGTGAACCTTATTACCTCCGCCGCAGAAGCTGGACTTTTGGAAGCAATAAAAAAACTCTATCAGCTCTACAACAAAGGAGTTGGAGTGAAAGTTGACTACCGAAAATCGATCATTTGGGCGAAGAAAATTGTAGAGCATTACACAAAAGAATTTGGGGAAAAACATCCGAATACACTGGCAGCTTTGAGTGATCTGACAATTGTTCACTGGAGGCTTGGTGAGTACCAAAAAGCAATAGAAATAGAAGAAAAGGTATATGCAATTAAATGTAAAGTGTTAGGATCAGAGGATCCCTCGACGCTAATCTCTTTAAGTAATTTGGGGAGTTTCTATAGTGACGTTGGTGAGCTCAAAAAGGCATTGGAATTAAAAGAAAAGGCATACGAACAGAGATGTACAATTTTAGGAGAGGAACACCCGGATGCGCTGACATCTTTGAGTAATCTAGCACTTGCTTATACAAAACTTGGAGAAATACAAAAGGCATTGGAACTGGACAAAAAGGCATACGCACTCAGATGTAAAATTTTAGGCGAAGAACACCCGGATACACTGCTCTCTTTGGGCAATTTGGCGGTTACCTACGGTAAATTCGGGAAACCCCAAAAACAATTGGAACTGGAAGAAAAAGTATATACACTACGATGCAAAATCTTAGGCGAAGAACATCCGGACACTTTGTGGACGTTGAACAATCTTGCGGCTACATACAGAAAACTTTGTGGTTATGAAAAGGCGTTAGAATTGTACGAAAAAGTGTATGAATTAAGATGCAAAGTATTAGGAGAAGAGCACCCCAATACTTTGGATTCGTTGAATGGTGTGTTGTTGGTCTGCAGAGATTTGAGTGATCACAAAAAAAGATTGTCTTTTCTGGAAAAAGTATATGAACAAAGATGCAAATTGTTAGGAGAAGATCATCCGAAAACGATAGAGGTTTTGTCCACTTTAGCACGTGTTTATCGGGAAATCGGTGAATATCAAAAAACTCTGGAACTGAGAAAAAAACTATATATGCTATACTGTAACGCTTTCGGCGAAGAAGATCCGGATACGTTGGGTATTATGAATAATTTGGTGGTTGCCTATATAGACGTTAATGAGTATCTAAAGGCATTGGAACTGATGTACAAAGTTTATGAATTGAGATACAAGAGGTTAGGAAAAGAACATCCGGATACGCTTGCCGCGTTACGCAACTTAAAAGCGGTTGCCAGTCGTTTGAAACGTCGGACACAAGTCGTGTTCTTACTGAAGAAGTTTTGGGATGGGATCAAAAGTGTTTTTTGCGCAAAATAAGAGAAAACGAGGCGTTGGGTGTGTTCCTACGCCTCGTTTTTGAACGTTTCTGCCCATTCATAGGGGATTTTCAAATTGCCGTGACCGATGCCGAGTCGGATGCCGGGTTTGTTGTCCCCGTGGAAATCGCTGCCGCCGCTGGGCTTTAACCCGAAACGTCGGGCGAGTTGCAATGCGGTTTTCGTGGTGTTTTCATCGTATTCCGAATAGTAACATTCCATCCCCGCAAGCCCTGCTTCTTTTGCAATCGGGAGTAGAGTTTCCAACTCGTCTTTTTGCAGGTTGAGAAACGGGTGTGCCAAGACCGGCACTGCACCGATAGAGGTTACAAATTCAATCATCTCAAAGAAATCAAGTCGCTTTGGCTCTTTGTAGTACCCGGCTTTGGGGGAAAGCAGGGTGTCAAAAGCCGTTTTGATGGATGCGACCTCGCCCATCCGTGTGAGCTCGGCGGCGACATGGGCACGGTTGAATTTCCCATTTGGTGTGGATGCGCAGAGCTGCGCATAATCAATGCGGTATCCAGCCCGGTTCAGTGCTGCGATCAACTCCTGATTACTCTTACGCTTGCGCTCGTTGACCTCTGCCATCAAGTCGGAGACCTTGTCAAATTGACACTCGGGAATGAAAAGAGCGAGAAGATGAAGTTCTCTCCCGTGATAGTCCACCGAAAACTCTGCCCCTGCAATTGCCTCAATGGGGGAGCCTTTGGCAGACTCCAAAAACACGGGCAGCCCGTCTACTGTGTTGTGGTCACAAAGTGCAACCGCAGCCAAACCGATTTCCATCGCCAAATCGATGATCTCTTTCGGTGTACACGTCCCGTCAGAATAGATCGAATGTGTGTGCAAATCGCACGTTTTCATGGAAACACCTCCTGGAATTGATTGACAAAAGAGGTCTTTGAAACTATAATATTCATATTATCTTGAATTGCAAGAAGTTGTCAACTCCTTGCAAAAAAAACAGGAGGACGAATATGAAAAAACGTTATTTTTTGGCGTCGCTGATTCTTACCGTGCTCACGGTTTTGCTTGTGACAAGCGCATCTGCGACTTACAAAATCAGCCCGTGGGGAACCAGTGGTCTTAAGTATGCCACCATGGCAGGTCTGATCGACAAAGAAGATTACATCCGAGATTATACCGCACCCATCCTGCGTGAGGATCTTGCGGAACTTTTGTATGACGCCTACGAGAATATGACCGGAGATGCGCCGTACAGCTATGGTTCTCCGTACACCGATGTGTATAACTATAAGATCAACGCACTCAATGAACTCGGTATTATGACCGGAACAAGTGCGACCACCTTCTCGCCGAGAAAGTACACCACCCGTCAGGAAATGGCAAAAATCATCATTTCCTTCAAAGCCGCAGTGCACGGCAGAACGCTTGATCTTTCCAACCGTGACGTTTCCAGATTCGTCGATGGGAAGTACATCAGTGATTGGGCAAAGCCGTATGTACGGATTGCAAGCATTGAAGGTGTCATCAAAGGGTATGAGAACAACACGTTCCGTCCCAATAATCACATTACATACGAGCAGGCGCTGGCACTCATTGTCCGCTCCGGCAATCTGAAGACCAAAAACCGACCGGTCATTACCTCTCCGGTCAATGAGCAGTGTTTGGTCACCAAGAACAACATTCGCTTTGTGTTCCAGTTGTACGGAAAATACAAACTCTATGCGGTAAAGGTTGCACCCGAAACTTCATATCTCAAGTTGTTGGGCTCTTGCGACCACAACAACAACGTGCTCACCTACCCGTACTCCTTTAATACCAACTGCATCTATTACATCTTTGCAGAGCAGGACGGTGTATTCTCCGAGCCGGTCAAGGTCTATACCGACAGCAAAATCATCATCACTCCGGATTATTCCATGCATAAGATGGGTCCGGTTACCGTAAAATGGTCTCGTTTCCCGGGTAGCGGTGCGTATACCGTCACTGTTACCGAGCAGCGTATCAACGATCATGGCGCATGGATCACCCCGAATGCTCCGTTTAGTGCAACGGTCCCGACCGCAAGCAGCTATACCTTCCAGGCAAACCCGAACAAGAAATATACCATTCAGGTTTCCTCCGGTGGGTATACTTCCAAAACCGAACTCTACACCGAGAAAGTTTACTACGGTGATTACAACAAGATCATGGATAATTTCCCGTCGGCAAAAGCAGACGCAGGAAAGCTGATGCGTACCATCAGTGTCCCGGTGTGGAAACTCAAAAACGGCAAGAAAGTCTCCTCCACTGCGAGCGTCACCGTTCACCACGTGATTGCCGATAAGGTAAAACTGGTGTTCCAGGAAATCTATAACGGTCCTGAAAAATTCCCGATCAAAGACCTCGGCGGCTACCAGTGGCGCTCAAGCGCAACCAGTGAGCATAACTACGGTACCGCAATCGATATCAACTCGAATGAAAACTACTGTATTTACAGCAACGGAACGGTTGTCGGATCGTTCTGGAAGCCCGGTGTCAGCCCGTATTCCATCAAACCGTACGGCGATGTGGTCCGTGCTTTTGAAAAATATGGCTTTACCTGGGGCGGTGATGCCTGGTACAGCACCAGAGACTACATGCACTTCTCCTACATGGGAACGTAACAAGAATCGGTTTTGGCCCGCCCTTTCCCGCAAATACGACATCAAAAAGCACCGATATCCGTCAGGATCATCGGTGCTTTTTCGTTGTCTTTGCGAAAATGAAGTCACTCCGCTGCTTTTTTATTCAAGAATCCAAGCGAGTTTGTAACCACCGCTGACCGGGTAGATGACTTGTTTGTAGCCTGCCCAAACGTCAAGGGTATAGACCGTGTCGCCCGGGGAGATGTATCCGAATTCGGTTTTGCCGTCAAACCGTGTATACGTGGTGATCTGGTGCGTTGCTTCCCAAACATCAACTGCGACATTGAAGTCGCAGGAAATGATCTTTTCTGCATCAATGTATCCGGTCTTGGTTTTGCCGCCTGCGATCGGATAGTTGACAATCAAACGATTGGACGCTGCGTCATGTCCGCAAATGGTTACCACGTCTGTGGTGAAGATTTCGCCGTATTTCTTGGTAGAGGTCGGGCTCTCATATACCACAACATTGCTGTTTCCCGGCAGATAGGTTTTGATCCCGTTGGTTGCCGGCCAAGTGATCGTGGACGGGGTGTCTTCGTAAGTAGCAAAGTCATCCGAGGAAAAACTCTCGTAATCATCCGGGTTATAGTTTGGCATTTCGGCCATCTCTTTTGTTTTTGTGTAACGGCCGCTGCCCGCATCAATCCCCCAGTTGCCATCAAGGAGTCGTTCAAACGTATGGTAGGTAACGGTCATTTCATTTCCACTGAACACCAATGACCCGGTGCCGGCGTTTCCAAAACTGTCGGTGAAAGAGAAGTTTACCGTGTTGCCGTTTATCGGTGCGTTTTCTACTTTGCAGGTTGCGATTTGCGAGTAGTTGCCACGGACTGCGGTGATATCAAAGCTTAAGTGTGTATCGCTTGCTTCGTAAATCACAATGCCGTACGGGTCCGGGTATTCCTTGTGTTCCCACAATCCGGTGTAATCCGGAGCGGAAACTTCCGGCTGCGGCTCGGGGGTCACATCGACCACAGGCTCGGACGGCGTTTCCGGGACTGTTTCAATCGGCTCAATCAGCGGCACGGAGTTATTCCCAAACGGCAAATACTTTGTGAGATCATCAAGATCAAATGAGCAGCCGCAAAGGGTGACCACCAAAGTCAAAGTCAGCGCAATCAATCGTTTCATTATAACACATCCTTTTTAAAATAGATTGTTTTCAGTGTTTTTGGTATATAACATATGATAACAAGGCAGTAGTGAATCGTTTCCTGAGAATCCTAGATATTCTTTTGTGATTTGAAATCCGAATTTTTGATATAACCGAATCGCAGGTTCATTGGATGCAATCGTATCAAGGTGAATAGGGTGAGTCCCATATGTTTCGATGCAATGGGTCATGAAAAGAGAACCAATGCCTTGACCACGGTGGTTTTCGTCAATGCAGATGTTTGCAATGTTATAGCCGCTTAACTCCATGGAGTCTGACAGAAATGGGTTGAAATAACCATCTGCAACCGCACGTAAGCTGTCTTGAATAGGAGTTGGAATTTCAATTGAATCCAAAAAACTCAGTGCTTTACCACAGGGGATTACACATGAAACACCGACAATTTCATCGTTACATAATACAACCGAGAGGTGGTCAATGTGAAACAGATTCCCTTCGGTTTTCATACAGTGTTGTATGAAGGAAATCCAGGAAGGGTCATTAGCGTTTTTGCAGATAAACGGATAAATATATGGATCAGTGAGGTGAAGATACTGTGCAATTTTTTCAGCAGAGTCAGCTTGCGTGGCTTTCCTGCAATGATACTTTGAATTTGACATCTTAATACCTCTTTGTTATGGAGGAAATAATCGACAGATACAAACTTGTCCACTCCACCATAATAAACACAGCAAACTATGATAATGTTATTTTATCATAGTTTATGCAAAAATCAAGAGCAATACAGGACTGTCAGGATTATGAGTGTTTTTACATTTGTGCGGAATCGTTAATTTAGAAAGCGTAAAATCGGAATGATGAAAGGGGTTGATCAATCCGAGTTGAGCGAACCGTCTGTAAAAGTTATTCATATGACACTGCGTAGTTTTGCCAAATGAATAACAAACAGAGGAGTAGGTTGAAATCCTTCCCCTCTGTTTGTTATTCCTGAGGTAAATGTTAACCTGGAATCACAGATACCGAACCATTGGAACTGATAGCACGGCAGCAATCAACATATACTTCAATGAAAGCATACCCGCCGCGCATAGCAATAGAACGTGCTTTTTCCAAGCCACCGGGAAGCGGCTGCCCGCTTTTATAGTGCTCAATGATTTGTCCGGTAATATCGAGTGTGTGCACTTCGTACGGCTTCCCCAAATAGCAGATTGAAACAATGCCTAACAGAATCCCTGTGAGTTCCAAATCGGGAAATTCACTGCGAATCTTGTTAATAATCTCATCGACCTTGTGTTGATTATGAACATGTCCGCCTGCATCCAGCTGGTGGAGTGCTTGCATATACTCTTTGGAACGGGATTTGCGCAGAAGTCGATCTATTTGCATCTGATTCATTTGTTGAGTCTGCTGTTTTGGTTGACTGTTTGTTGTGCTTAGAATGTTGTTTGTCTGTGCTTGTGTTTGCGGTCGATTTAACATCGGTTTCGGCATTTGTTTTTCCTCCTATCTTTAAAAAACGAATGCATGCAGATTTGACTTCAGAAAGCGAACCAGAGCCGCGTCTGATCGGTACTCTTATACCAATACTTTGCGAGTCTTAGGTCCTGATTTTTTTTGCGAAAGCCCCTCTCCGCCAATCGGTTTCCCAGAGGCTGGGACTGCTCGCTCTTTACCCCATTCTCGAATAGCTTCGATTTTTTCCGGACTTGTCTGAGAAAGAGGAACAACATTGTTAAATGCAGTAACCATATTTTCTTCGTTGAGCACGAAACTGCTGTTGGCAATAGAACGATATGCCAAATCTCTGACAGTCGATTCCAAATCAGCACCGGTAAAACCATCGGTAAGTTCAACGATTTTATCTGCAAAAGGACCGGAAAAGTCCAGTTTTAAATACTTGCGCATATACAGCGAGAGAATGTCGCGGCGTTCATCTGCGGTAGGTAAGTCGACAAAGAACAGTTCATCAAATCGGCCTCTGCGCAAAAGTTCGGATGGGAGCATCGAAACATCATTTGCTGTTGCGACAACGAATACCTGCTTTTTGCACTCTTGCAACCAGAACAGGAATTGTCCGACCATACGGGTAGATACGCCTCCATCGTTGGAACTGCCTGCACCGGACAAGCCCTTTTCAATTTCGTCAATCCAAAGAATACAGGGGGAAACATTCTCGGCTGTAGTCAAGGCATCTTTTAACTGCTGTTCGGATTGTCCTACGTAACTGCCTTGGACAGTTGCAAAGTCCAAACGGTATAACGGTAACTTCCAATTTGCGGAAATGGATTTTGCGGAAAGGGATTTACCGCAGCCCGGGACACCAACCAGAAGAATTCCTCTGGGGGGTTGCAAACCTTTTGCTTTCAACTCGTCGCGCTTTTCGGGGGTAAGCAGTTCTTTTTTCTCGCTCAACCATTTTTGCAGGCCTGCCAATCCACCGACATCTTTTACGCTTTCGTCGACATCGATTTTCTCCAAACCAGAGATGTCGGAGAACAGCCGATCCTTTGCAAATCGGACTTCATCCATGTCGGATTTTTTGATGCTCTTATTTGCAATCAAAGCCGCCATGATATTTTCTGCTTCGATGCGAGTGACACCTGCCAACAAGGAAGCGGCTTCGCGAATGTCGTTATTGTCCCATTCAATGGGGATTTCGGAACGATAATCGTCTATGTACTCCTTGATAATGGTATACATTTCATCTTCATTTGGAAGATCAATCTTGACAACCATACCTGTTCTTTGAAGTTGATTCCATACGGAGTTGTTGGTCAAAACAATCACAACGCCACCGGATTCATTTGCCAGCGTGACTAAATCTAAAAGCTGTCTGGAATCGCCATTGTCACCGCTGATATCAGGAACCTCAGTCAAAACGAGAGTCATGTACTGCTTGCGCTTCATTTGCTCGCTCATATAGTCAATGGCTCCATATACGGATTTATCATCATTGATTGTTTTTTCTGTGGTTAGGTCGTAAATTCCTTTAGATAATGTATGTACATAAAAAGGCAAAGTAAGTTCTTCGGAAACTTCTTTTAATATATCTAAAGTCCTTGCTCTTTCAATTGTGTTGATTGCAATAAAAGGAATGCGGGCGATTGAATAGCGTTTTAAGAGTTCTTTGCTCTTCGTAACATCACTCATTTGTTGTTTCTCCTCTCAAAATGCGTTTACTCTGTTGTTTCTCACAATGCTGGCGAGTTTCCCGGTACGATCTTTTTTTGCAGAATCTTCAAGAGACTTTTGCACACTATTTGCTTGACTGACTACCAACTGATGATACTGTTGACGATCTTTTTCGGGAATTGCCGGAAGGTTGATTGCTTTCGCCAAAAAGCATAGTTCCTTACGAAAGGCAAGAAGCGCCTGTACAATAGATCGTTCTTGTCCGTTGGAACGGCCAATTTCTTTTTGAAATTTATCAGAAGCTGCATTCATTCGATGATTAATCACATCAACCAGTTTTTTTGTGAACCGTTCTGCAATACCGGTTTGCCATTCGATTGTACCTTGCTGCATTACGGACAAAACCATTTCATCGTCCGCTTTCACCTTTAGCAGATCCAAAACAGCAACCCACTCAGCATATGTTTTTGGGGGAGCAACGGTTGTTGCCGACATGACTTAGCGCCTCCTTACCAAAACCTGTGGTGGTTCGATGCTCCAATCAGGGAGTCCTTGCGCAAATATGTTGTTGGGTTCGACATACTCTTTCTCCGGCTCGGGAGTCTCAGATTCCTCGAGTGGAGCAAACGCAGGAGCTTCACTTTCCGGAGCATCCTCTTTTGGAGCAGTTGATGCGGGAAGCGCTGATCCACAGGAAATACAAAACTGGTTTTCGGGGATGTTGCTTGTTCCACATCTGGGACAGGGGATTATTTCACTCGAAGCAACAGAGTTTATGACTTCAGTTTTACCATTTACATCCATGTTCGTGATCTCCTTTACTGAACTTTAATTCTACGGCTAGAATCTGCAAGTTTCTTGACATACTGTTCGGGGGCAATCTGTTCGAGGAAGTCAATGACTTTTTCGCTTTCGCTGTCCTTTTCAGCGAACTCTGCTCTGAAGTCTACAACTTCGGCGAGGGTAGCACGGATAATCTGTGAGCCTTTTTGACGTTTTTCTTCAAACTGTGCTTTGATATTCTCACGATTCTGGTCTACTTTTTTCTTTTTGGAGAAATGGTTGATTACCATGCCGATGCCTGCGGCAACTACAGCCAAACCGAGCAACCCGCCTCCGGTGCCGGCCATAGCTGCACCAAGAATACCAATAATAATGCCGCCCCAAAGACAGAATTTTTCAAAACCGGAGAGAACTACCGGCTTAAGTGCACTGGCTTGTTCTTGATCGACCAATGTGTTGAAGCGCTCAATGAGTTCGCTTTCGTTTTGACCATCGGTGGTTTTGTCGTTAAAGGTATCCACATTAATTTCGATTTCATTCGGAATCTTCATGCGGTTTTGTGCGACAACATCGTTATAAGCATTTGTGATCCACTCCTTGGAAAGTGCGATCGAAAACTTCTGGGTAGAGATGCTGGCACCGGAACTTTCGGGCTTCATTGCTGCATCGGTAAGTAATTGTGTGAAATCTTTATGTTGATTAAATGCAGTTTGCTCAACCAACATATGCTTTGCGGCGAGACTCTCATCTCCGTCGAAATCAATTACGAACTGATTGAACTTCTCTTTTCTTTTGAGTGGAATCTCTTCCTCGTCAAACTCGGTGACAAGGGTATTCAAGATTTCATCCAACTGAGCTTTCAAAGACTCTGTAGAAGCCTCTTGGTCGAAGATCGCATTAAAGTAGTCGAGGATTTCCGCATGAAGCATTGCGCCCTCCATGATATCCTGCAGAATGGGCCATGTCTTGCTATACTTGCGGAGATATGTGTACCCGCCGGAAGAGAGCGGTTTCCGTTTGAGGTTGATTGCATCGGACCATTGTTTGGTCTGATTTTCAATGAATCCGGGTTTTTCGGATAGACGTTCCAACCACTCGCCCATCTGCTTCGAAATGAGTCCTTCGGAGTCCGCTCCTAACAGACCGCTTGCAAATGCATCCAAAATGATAATGGTTTTTCGGTCAAGATTCTCTTCGTCTTGGTTTGCAAGGTATCGTTGTGTCCATTTCAAAGCTGCACTTTTGCGGTCTGCACGACGGCAAACCAATGTAAAGAACAACGAGGTTTTTTCATCATTTCGCTTGATCGCTTCTCTAAGTGCACGTTCTGCAAGATCAGGTTGGTCGTTGATCCATGCGGCAAGTGCCACCAAGCAAGGTGCAAGCCAATAACCGGGCGCATCCAGCATCAATTCTTCGGTCGCAGTGCTGATAGTTTCTTTCCTGATAAAACCAAGGTCATCCGCTTGAAGAATGCCGGTAGTGTGTCTTCTTACCTTATCATAATGACCGAATTTTTTCTCCAGTTCCTGTCTGATTTGAATGATTCTCTGCTGAGCTTTGGATAAATTATTGGCCTTAGTCTGCATCTCTACATATTCACGGAATTCTCTTGCCAGCTGCTCAACACGATCATAAACAATACTAACGTTTTGATCGACATCGTTAACTCGACCGTTGATTACATCCAGATTGTTATGAAACACATCCAAAGTATGATCAATTGATCGTAAATAACTGTTGATAGCACTCAAATCTGCATAACTGATTGCGTAATCTGCCATAAATTCTTTACCTCCCACATTTTAAAGTGAATACTACAGAACACTGTATCGAATTATACAAAAAGTTGTAGAAAAAGTCAATGAAAAAGAACATAAAGTCAAGAACTTGTGATCTGTTTGGGGGATTAATCAGAAAAGCTGGACGAAAACGCAATATTTATGCGACAAACAAAACTCATTGAAATTATGGAGTTTTGAAAATGACAGATAGTTTCGATTCTATCGTTTTACTTGCTTGCGATTGCGGGAGAGGGAGATGACTTGTGCGGGAACGGATTTTGCAAAATACGGAAAATCAACTGCAACATCACACAAAAGTGTTTATTATTTAACAATTGTTGCGTTTTTTGTCACAATTTTGTATAATAACTCTAGTTTCGTTTTTTACGGAATCCACAAATCTTGGTTTGCCAAGAAAAAAATAATAGGAGGCACATCCCATGATTTCTTACGCAGTTGTGCTTTCCGTCATTGTGCTCACCCTTGCTTACGTTGCGTTCAACTTTGTGCGCATTCGCCGTATGGGCGAGGGGACTGCGGAAATGTCGGAAATGGCAGCAATCATCCGAAGCGGCTCCAACACCTTTATGAAAACCGAGTACAAAACAATTACCATTGTTGCGATCTTGGTTGCGCTCGTTTTCACGCTCTTTATTGAGAAGACCAGCGGTATCACGTTCCTTCTTGGTGCGGCCATGAGCAGTGCCGTCTGCGTTCTCGGCATGAAGAGCGCAACCTATGCAAACGTCCGTACCGCAAATAAAGCACGTGAATCGCTCTCAATTGGCGAAACGGTAAAAGTTGCGCTGTGTGGCGGCAGCATTTCCGGCTTAAGCGTGCAGGCATTCGGTATGCTTGGGTTTCTGGCAGTTCTGATTCTTTGGGGCGGAATTGATCCGGACGCAGTCGGGACCGGATTCTTGGCAAATCTTCAGTGCAACCCGAGCATCATGCGTATTTCCACCTACTCGCTCGGTTGTTCCATGGTTGCAATGTTCAACCGTGTCGCAGGCGGCAACTACACCAAAGCTGCAGACATTTCTGCAGATATCCTGGCAAAAATCCGTCACGATATGCCGGAAGACGACAGCCGGGTTCCCAACGTCGTGGCAGACTTCATCGGTGATAACGTAAACGATATCGCAGGCAACTGCTCCGACCTGCTTGAGAGTTTTGTCGCTACCATGGCGGCAGCAATCATGATCTCGGTTGTAAACTTTGCAGGTGCCGGTGCAGAAGTCCTTTCGGCAACCTCGCTGTTCCCGATTGTCCTTGCAGGCGGCGGGCTTCTCGGCTGTCTTCTTGGTCTTGCGTTTGCGGCAATCCGTAAGATGGGGGACAACCCCTCCCGTGAACTCAACCTCGCAACCTGGATTTCCTCGGGACTCACGATTATCATTGGTCTGGTTGCGTCCTATGTCATCTTCAAGGATATTTCGATCGCATCGTTCCGGATCGGTTGGCTCAGTCCGTGGATTGCGGGTGTTTTGGGGATCATCTGCGGCATCGCAATCGGCTCTATTACCGAGTACTACACCAGCGCAGACTTCAAACCCACCAAGATTCTGGCACAAATGGCAAAAGAAGGCGAAAGTTTTGTCGTCACGAAGGGTGATGCAATCGGCTCCCGTTCTTGCCTCGCTCCCATCCTCCTCATCGGAATCGCTCTGGTGCTCTCCGGTATTATCTGCGGAACATACGGTATTGCAATCTCCTCACTCGGCATGCTTGCATTCGTCGGTACAACCGTTTCCATTGACGCATTCGGCCCGATTGCGGACAACGCAGGCGGTCTTGCAGAATCCTGTCATTTGGCCCCCGATGTCCGTGTAATCACCGATAAACTTGACTCGGTCGGTAATACCACCGCAGCAATCGGAAAAGGGTTTGCAATCGGCTCCGCCGCATTTGCAACCGTTTCCCTCATCACCGCATATGTCGGAAACTACTCGTCCGGTGCTCCTGTCCTTAATATGGCATCCTTCATCGTGGTTGCAGGTGCAATCATCGGCGGTGCTTTGGTGGAGTATTTCTCCGCACTTCTCACCGACAATACCATCGAATCAGCACGCCTCATGGCAGAAGAAGGCGATCGACAGCTCTCTGTCCCGGGTGTTTTGGAGGGCACTGTCAAGCCGGAATACAACCGCTGTGTTGAAATGGCGGCACGTCAGGCGCTCAAGAAAATGTTGCTCCCGTCCATGCTCGCACTCCTCATCCCGATCGCAGGCGGCTTCCTGTTCGGCGTTGAGTTTGTAGGCGGTATCTTGGTCGGTGCAACCGTTTGCGCAATTCCACGCGCAATCTTTATGGGAAACTCGGGCGGCGCATTCGACAATGCGAAAAAGCACATCGAAAGTGGGGCAATCCAAGGGCATGGAAAAGGCTCTGCCGCTCATAAGGCGGCTGTGACCGGTGACACGGTCGGTGATACCCGTAAAGACGTGGTCGGTGTCGCACTCGACATCTTTATTAAGATGATGTCCACCGTTGCAAATACCCTGGTCGTGGTGATGAAAAACTTCACACTGTTTCGATTCTAATCAAAAACCATCGGAGAGAACTCGCTCCGATGGTTTTTTCTTGCTTGAGGGATGAAAACAGTGCAAATCCCATTGTTGAAGTTTTTTGCAAGATTCGATATAATACCCAGTAACAGATGAAATCGGAAGCACTCAGAAGGAGGTCCTCATGAAAGAATTTGAACGCTTTGACCGAATCGGCACCACTCCTCACAGGAGTTATTATATTCCGTTCGCACCCGACGACACGGTTGCCACCAAATACGGGATCATAGACCGCACCTCAAGTTCAAGATTTCTCTCGCTCGACGGTGTTTGGCAGATCAAACAGCTGGAGAACGTGGAAGCGTTCGATGTAAACGAAACGCTTGTTGAATCAATCCCGGTCCCTTCCTGCGTGCAGATGCACGGTTATGACCAAATTCAGTATTTGAATGTACGGTATCCGTTTCCGGTGATGCTGCCACACATCCCTTATGAGAATCCATGCTGGCATTACCGTCGCACCTTTGATTTGGAAAAGAAACAGGGCGAGCGATACTATCTCAATTTTGAAGGTGTGGACAGTGCTTTTTATCTTTATCTCAACGGTCAGTTTCAGGGATATTCTCAAATCTCCCATGCCACCAGTGAGTTTGACATTACAGAACTCGTGGTAAACGGCGAAAACACGGTTGATGTTTTGGTCCTCAAATGGTGTGTTTCCACCTACTTGGAGTGTCAGGATAAATTCCGTTTTTCGGGTATTTTCCGCAATGTGTATTTGCTGACCCGCCCCGAACACCATATCACCGACTACAAAATTGAAACCACGTGTTCCGGTACCGACGGAATCCTCACCTTTCAAAACGAGAGTGATGTGGACATCACCCTTGCTTTAGAGGAAAACTGCATCTTTGTCCCTGCAGGGGAGAGCGCAGAGTTGACGATTTCTGAGGTAAAGGTATGGAGTGCAGAAACACCGAATCTTTATCCTCTAAAACTGTATGCGAATGATGAAACAATCATCGAATATGTCGGTTTCAGAACGGTCAGCATTGACGGGAATGTCTTTCAAATCAATGGAAAACCGGTCAAACTCAAAGGGGTTAACAGACACGATTTCAACTGCGAAACCGGGGCAACCGTCTGCCTTGACGATTTGGTACAAGACATCCGACTCATGAAAGAATTGAATGTCAACGCTGTCAGAACCTCGCATTATCCAAACAGTCCGGAGTTTTATCTGCTTTGTGATGCGTTTGGCATTTATGTCATGGATGAGGCAGACCTTGAAATGCACGGTGCATGCGCTCGGGCTGGCGGTTATGAGACGGAATTTTGGAAAGAGTATGCAGAAAACGAGTTCTTTGAACCCGGAATCACCGACCGTCATATGGCACTGGTCGAACGGGACAAGAACCGCCCGAGCGTCATTATTTGGTCACTTGGAAACGAGAGTTCATTCGGCAAAGCCTTTTTCAAAGGTGCCGCCTACATCAAGGACCGTGACCGTACAAGACCGATTCACTACGAAGGGCTTCAAAACGCAGACCCGAGCTATTACTACACCGAGCTGGTGGATTTGGTCAGTATGATGTATCCCAGCTTCCAAAAAATCAGGGAGGATGTACTGGAAAACCCGAATGAAACCCGCCCGTTTGTTCTTTGCGAATATACCCACGCAATGGGGAACAGTTGCGGAGACCTGGCGGAATATTGGGATATGATTTACAACAATGAGCAGATGATGGGTGCCTTCGTTTGGGAATGGGCGGACCACGGAATCAAAACCGAAAACGGCTTCCTCTACGGCGGTGATTTCAATGAGGCGGAGCATGATGGGAACTTCTGTGTGGACGGGTTGCTGACCCCTGATCGGAAACTGAAATCCAACGCTTTGGAAATGAAAGCAGTTTACGGTGGCAAAACGAAATCCGATGTGTGTAGCGTTGCGATTCCGGAACGCATCGGCAAGCGTTCCGATGCAATTACAATTGAAGTCAATGAGCATACCGGCGAGCTCACCTCCATCAAAGCAGATGGCAGGGAAGTGCTTTCTACCCCAATTCATTTTAATCTCACCCGATACACCGACAATGACCGGAATCTCTTGGCGCATTGGTTTGCCCAATGTCGCCTCGATGCTTGCAGACCACACGTTTTCTCCTGCAAAAAAGAGGACAATGCCTATGCGTTTGAGGGGGTACTGGCAGCCAACAGTCTCATGCCGGCGGCAGAGTTCAAACTCAATTATCGGGTGATGGGAAACGAATTGGTGGTCACAATCGAATACAAACTCGCAGACTATGTTCAAAACTTCCCTCGTTTCGGCATTGAGTTTGGCATCGCAAAAGCGTATCACACCTTTGCTTATGTGGGCTTTGGCCCCGGTGAGAGCTATGCGGATAAACACGTTGCGTGCGAGTACGGTTACTATGAAACCTCGGCGGAAGAAAACTACGACAGAAAATACATTCGTCCGCAAGAATCGGGGAGTCACCACGCCTGTCGGTATCTTGCCGTCAAAGATTTGTTTGAGGTTACGGCAAACCACCCGTTTTCGTGTTCGGTGAATCCGTTTACTACCAAACAACTGCGTGAGACCCGTCACTCGTTCCAACTCCAGGAAAATGAGTTTGTAACAGTGTGCATCGACCTTGCAATGCGTGGCGTGGGTTCACACTCCTGCGGCCCTGAGTTGCCGTCAAACTATGAAATCCCCCGACACTTTAAAAATACGTTTACCTTCCAGTTCTAACCCATAGAACAGTGGAAAGAATAACAGCGGAGTGGAATTCCACTCCGCTGGTTTTTGGTTGGCATACGGGAACGGGATTTTCGGCAGTTCAAAGGGAAGACGAAGTGTCGGATTTTCTCACCAAGGTCGTTTTTTTGGGGTTGAAAATGCCAAAACGAGTTGGTATTCTAAAGATGGGCAGTGGTCTGCCAATCAAGGATCGAGAGGGATGGAAACATGAAACATCTTCCTTTTCAAACAATTAAATTCAAAGACGGATTCTGGAAGTTTTATGCTGACTTGAACCGAAACGCTGTGGTGAGAAGCGTCTACGAACGTTTCAAAGAAACCGGGCGGTTTGATGCCCTGCGCTGTGATTGGCGCGAGGGGCTGCCAAATAAACCGCATATTTTTTGGGATTCAGATGTCGCAAAATGGATCGAAGGCGTCGCATATATCATCTACGATGCACCGGCACCCGAATGGGAAACAATCGTAGATGAAATGATCGGCCAAATTGCAAAAAACCAGCGGGAAGACGGGTACTTCAATTCCTATTATCTGACCGTTGACCCCTCCCGCATTTTCACCGTTCGAGACAATCATGAGCTCTATTGCCTGGGGCATATGATCGAAGCTGCGATCGCATACCATCAGGCGACCGGCAAGGATCAACTCTTAAATTGCGTACTGAAAAATATCGACTGTGTCTACCGCTGTTTTGTGGAGGAGAAGACCGCAAGTTTTGTTACACCCGGGCATCAGGAGATCGAGATTGCACTGTTGAAACTTTACGCTTATCTCGGAAATGAAAAGCATCTCACGCTCGCACGGTTCTTCCTCGATCAAAGAGGGAACAACGATCAGGACCCCGATCTATGGGGAAATGTGCAGGATGACGTACCCGTGCGGAAGATCTCCGAAGCAAAGGGTCATGCGGTGCGTGCCGGGTATCTCTACACTGCGATGCAAATGCTCGCCTCGGTCGACCGTGACGCAGCTTTGCAAGCTGCGTGTGATCGTGTGTTTGACGACATCGTAAATACCAAACTCTCGGTTACCGGAGGAGTCGGCGATGACCACGAAGGCGAAAGATTCTCGCATGCATACGATCTCCAAAACAGTGTTACCTACAACGAAACCTGCGCCTCCATTGCGCTCATGCTGTTTGCTCACGCAAAGCAGGCGGAGAGCCCGGATTCTCGCTGCGGCGATGTGATTGAGCGTGTTCTTTATAACGGACTCCTCTCCTCGACTTCGCTTGACGGAACCTCGTTCTTCTACAACAATCCGTTGGAGATCGACCGCAAAAAGTACGGCAGAAGCGGCTGGCGTCCCATCTGTCAGCGTGTCGGCGTGTTTGACGTCTCCTGCTGTCCGCCGAACGTGGTGCGTACCATTGCCTCGATCGCACGCTATTTCTATTCTGTGGACGGGGACACCGTTTACTGCAACCAGTTTGCAAGCAGTGAGACAAACCTGCAGATCGGCGGAAAAGATGCGCTTCTCAAGCAAACCACCAACTACCCGCTTGACGGTAAGATCACATTTGAGTACCACGGTGAACCCATGACGCTCTGCGTCAGAATTCCGGAATGGTGCGTGGAATACCGAGGTGAAACCCAAAACGGATTTGCAAAATTTGAATTGTCAGATGGGGAATGTGTTGTCGTTGATTTGCCGATGGAGATTCACTTTGTGGAAGCAAACCCCTATGTTCAGGAGAATTCCGGCAGATATGCGGTGCAACGAGGCCCAATC